>CANIKY010000079.1 GCA_947468085.1 Paracoccaceae bacterium
CAATGGCCTGATCCGCTCGCAACCCGGACGGCGGCTGTTTCTAGATTGGTCGCAAGCCCCAAGGGGTGAGCCGAACCTGACCTACAACACCCGCTACCTGCACGCCCTTCAAATTGCCGCCAAGCTGACAGGCAGCGCGCAGGTGGCCGATCAAGCCCGCGCCCTGCAATTGGCCATCCAGTCGCGCTTTTTCACCAGCTTGTGGCACGAAAGCCCCCAAGGCCCGCCCGCCTGCCAACTGTCACTGGCCTTGTTGATCTTGACAGACACGGTCACAGGCGATCAGGGCCACCACCTCGCCGCCCAAATCACCGCCCGTTCACTCGATTTAGACGACACATCGCCGCCCGACAAACTGGTCGTCGCAAGCCCGTTCATGCACCATTATATCTTCCAAGCGCTGGATCATTTGGGCCACACCAACCAAATCCACGCCATCATTTCCGCCCGCTGGGGCCGCTGGGCCATGGCGGGTGAACCCACAACTTGGGAAAATTGGGACATCACCTTCCCCGACGGCTCGGCCTGTCATGGCTTTTCAGCGCATCCTTTGGGCTGGCTAAACCGCTAACCCCCGCCGCCACTTTGCCCACCGATCACCCCCATCAAAGGCCCCTTCAATCCAAAGCCCAATCGCCCTATAAGACCCCAAACCTTGGGAGGCCCCGATGCGCGACGCCACGATCACCCGCACCACATCCGAAACGGCGATTTCCGTCTCAATTTCCCTGAACGGCACGGGGGTCGCAAAAATCTCGACCGGCGTAGGGTTTTTTGACCATATGCTCGACCAATTGGCCAAACACGCGCTGATTGATATGACCATCACGGCCAAGGGTGATCAGCACATCGACGATCACCACACCGTCGAAGATGTGGGCATTGCCTTGGGCCAGGCCCTTGCCAAGGCCTTGGGCGATAAAAAGGGCATCCGCCGCTATGGCCATTTTGCCCTTGCCATGGATGATGCGCAAATCGCTTGCGCACTGGATCTATCGGGTCGCCCCTATCTGATTTGCAATCTTGATTTTCCCACGCCCAAGATCGGCGCGTTTGACAGCGAACTGGTGCGCGAGTTTTTCCAAGCCCTGTCCACCCACGGCGGCATCACCCTGCATATCGACAAAAAGCACGGCTTTAACAGCCACCACATCGCCGAAGCGGCCTTTAAGGCCGTGGCCAAATCTTTGCGGATGGCGGTGGAAAAAGACCCACGCACCGATGCACTCCCCTCTACCAAAGGCGTGTTATGAGCCTGACGGTTCTGGTCGATTACGACAGCGGCAATCTGCATTCGGCCGAGAAAGCCTTTCAGCGCATGGCGGCAGAAACGGGGGCTGGGACGGTGCTTGTATCGTCGCGCGCCGAAGATGTCGCCCGTGCGGACCGCATCGTTTTGCCCGGCGATGGGGCCTTTGCGTCTTGCCGGCGCGCCCTTGGCAGTTACGGCGGGTTGTTTGAGGCGATAGAAGAGGCCGTAGCCATCAAAGCCCGCCCCTTTTTGGGCATCTGCGTGGGCATGCAAATGATGGCCACATGGGGGCGCGAATACGAAAACACCCAAGGTTTTGGCTGGATTCCGGGCGAAGTGATAAAAATCGCCCCGAAAGACCCGCGTCTGAAAGTGCCCCATATGGGGTGGAACGATCTGGTGATAAGCCACCAACATCCGGTGCTGGCGGGGCTAAAGACCGGTGATCACGCCTATTTCGTGCATTCCTATCAATTCAACGTCACCGACCCCGCCCAGCGTTTGGCCCATGTCGATTATGCAGGCGATGTCACGGCTATTATCGGGCGCGACACCATGGTGGGCACCCAGTTTCACCCCGAAAAAAGTCAGGCGACCGGGCTGCGCCTGATCGCCAACTTTTTATCGTGGAAGCCCTAACAGGTTGCTGCAGCCAGTGTTAACCGGCGACTTTGGACCATCCAAAGGTTTTGCACAAAGACGGGCAAACCTTGACCTTCAACGTATCGCCGTCCACCGTCATCGAAGCCCAGTAGGTCTTGTCGCCGCTGGGCGCCAGCAACTGCCCATCAGTAAAGCTGCCTTCCCCCGCAGATGTCATGCCAGTGATGATGACTTTGCCCACATCCCCGCCCGCCTGTTCGGCCCCGGTGCTGTCAAACGCCTTAATCACCGTGCCGCACATCATGTCGCCGCAGGGGGCAATCTGCACATAAGAAAAGCCGCCTTGGTCATTCGGGGGTGTTTGCCACAGGCCTTCGACCGGATCGGCAAAACAAACCCCAGCGAAAAATACGGCCATTGACGCGATAATCAGTTTTTTCATCATAAAATCCTATTGAAAAAATTTGTGCCAAAAATCAGCATTAACTAGTTACCAAACCCGAACCCGCTTGTCTAGCGCAAGATCTGCAGGGTTGTCCGCTCTTGCCCTACCAACCGCTTGCGCCTAAGAACCGCGCAGTTTTGGAGAGCGCCCATGATCCTTTACCCCGCCATTGATCTTAAAGACGGCCAATGTGTGCGCCTGTTGCGCGGCGAGATGTCGGCCGCCACCGTCTTTGGCGATGACCCCGCCGCCCAAGCTGCAAAATTTGTGGCTGCGGGCTGTGACTGGCTGCACCTTGTCGACCTGAACGGCGCTTTCGCAGGCAGCCCCGTCAATGACGCAGCGGTCGAGGCCATTTTGGCGCGGGTTAAAGTGCCCTGCCAGCTTGGCGGCGGCATCCGCGATATGGCCACGATCGAGATGTGGCTGACCAAAGGCCTTGCCCGCGTCATCTTGGGCACAGTGGCCGTTGAAAACCCCGACCTCGTCACCCAAGCCGCCCGCGCCTTTCCGGGGCAAGTGGCCGTGGGCATTGACGCCCGCAAGGGCTTTGTGGCGACCAAGGGCTGGGCGACTGAGACCACCGTGCAAGCCACCAACCTCGCCCGCCGCTTTGAAGATTGCGGCGTTGCGGCCCTGATCTATACCGACATTGACCGTGACGGCGCGATGCAAGGCCCCAATATCGCCGCAACCGAGGCTTTGTCGCGTGCCGTGTCGATCCCCGTGATCGCCTCGGGCGGGGTCAGCCAAATGTCCGACCTTCTGGCCCTGCGCGACACCGGCACCATTGCAGGCGCAATCTCTGGCCGCGCCCTCTATGATGGGGCAATTGATCTGGCCTTCGCGCTCAACGCGCTAAAACAGGCCTAAAGGCTTTGCCCCCGCCCGCCGTTTGACTATAAGGGCCTCATGCTGAAAACCCGCCTCATTCCCTGCCTTGATGTCGCCGATGGCCGTGTGGTCAAGGGCGTGAACTTCACCAACCTCATCGACGCGGGCGATCCGGTCGAAGCCGCGCGCGCCTATGATGCGGCAGGCGCGGATGAGCTGTGCTTTTTGGACATCCACGCCACCCATGAAAACCGTGGCACGATGTTTGATCTGGTCACCCGCACCGCCGAGCAATGCTTCATGCCCCTGACCGTCGGTGGCGGTGTGCGCAGCCACCACGACGTGCGCGCCCTTCTTCTGGCGGGGGCAGATAAGGTCAGTTTCAACTCCGCCGCGGTGGCCAACCCCGATGTCGTGGCCGAGGCCGCCGACCGGTTCGGCGCGCAATGTATCGTCGTGGCGATTGATGCCAAAACCGTGGCCCCCGGCCGGTGGGAGATTTTCACCCACGGCGGGCGCAATGCCACGGGCATCGATGCGGTCGACTTTGCCTGCACCATGCAAGCCAAAGGTGCCGGCGAAATCCTGCTCACCTCAATGGACCGTGACGGCACCAAGGGCGGCTACAACCTGCCCCTCACCCGCGCCATTGCCGATGCCGTAAGCGTACCCGTCATAGCCTCAGGCGGCGTGGGCACGCTGGACCATCTGGTCGAAGGCGTCACCCAAGGCGGCGCCTCTGCCGTTCTGGCCGCTTCGATCTTCCACTTCGGCACCTATACCATCGCCCAAGCCAAGGCCCATATGCACGCGGCTGGCATCCCGATGAGGCTCTCATGACCAATGCCCTCACCCGCCTCGCCGCCACCATCGAAGCGCGCAAAGGCGCTGATCCCGAAACCTCGTGGACAGCCAAGCTTCTGGCCAAAGGCCCCGAAAAATGCGCTGAAAAGTTCGGCGAAGAGGCGGTAGAGGCGATCATCGAAGCCGTCAAAGGCGACAAAGCCAAACTGACATCAGAGGCCGCAGATGTGCTCTACCACCTGCTCGTCATGCTCGCCGCCCGCGATGTAACACTCGCACAGGTACTCGCAGAACTTGACACACGCGCAGGCACCTCCGGCATCGCCGAAAAAGCCGCCCGCTAAGCCAAGCCGCCCTGCCATTTCATATGTGTTCAAATATCCCGGGGGGGTCCAGGGGGGCAGCGCCCCCCGGCCTTGGGCGGCCGCAGGCCTTAGGCGTTAAACAAAAAGTGCAACACGTCCCCATCTTTGACCTCATAGGTCTTGCCCTCGACGCGAAACTTGCCCGCCTCTTTGGCCCCCGCCTCGCCATTGCCCGCGACATAATCAACGTAGCCGATGGTTTCAGAACGGATAAAGCCCTTCTCGAAATCGCCGTGGATCACGCCCGCCGCTTGCGGGGCCAGCGTGCCCTTTAGGATCGTCCAAGCCCGCGCTTCTTTCGGGCCCACGGTGAAATAAGTCTGCAGACCCAACAGTTCATACCCTGCGCGGATCAAACGGTCCAAGCCCGCCTCGGCCAAGCCCATTTCTTCCAAAAACATCGCGGCCTCGTCGGCGGCCAACTGGCTGATCTCTTCCTCGATCCGGGCCGAAATCACGACCGAGGCTGCCCCTTGCGCCTTGGCCATCACCGCCAACCGTGCGGATTGGCTGTTGCCTTTGGCGGCACAGGCCTCTTCGACATTGCACACGTACAAAACGGGCTTTGAGGTCAGCAGTTGCAGCAAACGCCAAGCGCGCAGATCGTCTTCGCCCACCTGCACTGTGCGCGCAGGGCGCCCCGCTTCCAGCGCCACTTGCGCCAAGGCCAGCAAACGGTCTTGATCAACCAGTTCCTTATCACCGCCCTTGATCTTGCGCGCCAGACCCGCACGGCGGCGTTCGATCGATTCCAGATCGGACAGCATCAGTTCAGTTTCAATCGTCTCGGCATCGGCCACTGGGTCGATCCGGCCCTCGACATGGGTGATATCGCCGTCTTCAAAGCAGCGCAGCACATGGGCTATGGCATCGCATTCGCGGATATTGGCCAAAAACTGGTTGCCCAAACCCTCGCCCTTGGATGCGCCGCGCACCAGCCCTGCGATGTCGACAAAGGTCATTCGCGTGGGAATAATTTGCTTAGAGCCCGCAATTTCCGCCAATTTGTCCAGCCGCGCATCGGGTACGGCCACTTCGCCCACATTGGGTTCAATCGTACAGAACGGGAAATTGGCAGCCTGTGCCGCAGCGGTTCTGGTCAAGGCATTGAAAAGCGTTGATTTCCCCACATTTGGCAAACCCACGATACCCATTTTGAAACCCATGACACCCTCCGCCGTTGCGCCCCTGCGGCATAGGAGGCGGGCGCGCTCCGGTCAAGGGGGCGGGCGGGGGGCAAAGGGCTGATGCGCGGCCTTGCGCGTCAAAAAACGGCACGCTTGGCCTGTCGTTTGGGCCAAGCCATTGCTTTTCCCCGCGCCCAAGTGCACATCGGTTGCGATATTTCTTTTGGCAAAGATCGCTGACATGACCCGAATCGATGACACCTTCGCCCGCCTCGCCACACAAAAGCATAAGGCCTTTGTGGCCTATATCATGGCAGGCGACCCCGATCAGGCCACGGCCTTGGCTGTGATGCAGGGCTTGCCTGCGGCGGGGGTGGATATCATCGAACTGGGCCTGCCCTTCACCGACCCTATGGCCGATGGCCCCACGATCCAACTGGCGGGCCAACGCGCGCTGGAAGGCGGGATGACGCTGGACAAGACGTTGCAGATGGTGCGCGATTTTCGCGCCACAGACAGCACAACGCCCATCGTGCTGATGGGCTATTACAACCCGATCTATTCCCGCGGGGTTGATCTTTTTCTCACCCAAGCGCGACAGGCCGGAATTGACGGCCTTATCATCGTCGACTTACCACCCGAAGAAGACGCCGAACTGTGTCTTCCTGCGCAAAAGGCGGGTTTGAACTTTATCCGTCTTGCCACACCCACCACCGACAACAAACGCCTGCCCAAAGTTCTGCAAAACACCTCGGGCTTTGTCTATTACGTCTCGATCACCGGCATTACCGGCGCGGCGGCGGCTTTGGCCGTCGATGTGGCCCCCGAAGTCGCGCGGATCAAATCGCAAACCGATCTGCCGGTCATCGTGGGCTTTGGCATCAACACGCCGCAGTCCGCTCAGGCCATAGCTTCGGTTGCGGATGGGTGCGTGGTGGGATCAGCCATCGTCAAACAGATTGGCGAGGGGCGTCCCGTCGCGGACGTTTTGGCCTTTGTCGCCAGCCTTGCCGCAGGGGCGCATCGGGCCTGATGCGGGATTCGGCCTATGCAAGGGTGTTGGAAGAAAGCTTTGAACGACTGACGGGCGCCGCCTTGGGCGACCCATGGACCTTGGCCCAACCCTTGGTGTCGCATGGCACCGAAGTGGACCCGATCTTTCGCTATGCCAACCCCGCAGCCCTAGCCCTGTGGGAGATGGACTGGGACAGCTTCACCAAACTGCCCTCGCGCCACTCTGCCCAAGACGACCCCGCCATCCAAACTGACCGCAGCACCTATCTGGCGCAGGCCGCAGCCAAGGGCTGGGTCAGTGATTACCAAGGCATCCGCATCTCGGCCACAGGTCGGCGCTTTGCGATTTCCCAAACCATTCTCTGGACGGTCACAGACCTTTCTGGCCGACGCCATGGCCAAGCCGCCTTGATCGAGCAGGTGGAAAGGCTGGACGAGGGCCGCTTTGCCCCTGTCCTTCGGGAACCACCGCGCTAAAGTAACGGCAAACAGACGGCGAGGATCTTATGCCCATCATCACCTGTATCGACGACCTTAAGCAGATCCATCGCCGCAAAGTGCCCAAAATGTTTTGGGATTATTGCGAAAGCGGGTCTTATACCGAACAAACATTCGTCGAAAACAGCAGCGATTTTCACAAGATCCGCCTGCGCCAAAGAGTGGCGCGCGATTTGTCGGGGCGCAGCACGGATACCACGATGATGGGGCGCAAAGTTGCCATGCCCGTGGCACTTTCCCCCATAGGGTCGTGCGGCATGCAATCGGCTGACGGCGAGATCAAAGCCGCCCGCGCGGCTGAGGCGTTCGGGGTACCCTTTACGCTGTCGACTTTTGCCATCTGTTCGATCGAAGATATCGCTGCCCACACCACAGCGCCCTTTTGGTTTCAGCTTTACGTCATGCGCGACGAAGATTTTGTCGACGGGTTGATCGAACGCGCCCGCAAGGCGGGCTGTGATGCGCTGGTGCTGACGCTGGATCTGCAAATTCTGGGCCAGCGCCACAAAGACATCAAAAACGGCCTGACCGCACCGCCCCGCATGACGCCGCGCAACCTTTTGGACATGGCGCTGCATCCTTCATGGTCTTACGGCATGGCCACAACCCACCGGCGCACCTTTCGCAATGTGGTGGGCCATGCCAAGGGCGTGGTGTCCTTGCGCGATCTGAACACTTGGTCGAACGAGAATTACGACCCCCAGCTGGATTGGGGCAAAGTGCGCAAGCTGCGCGACAAATGGGGTGGCAAGCTGATCTTGAAAGGCATTCTGGATGCCGAAGACGCCCGCATGGCCATGGATGTCGGGGCGGATGCCATCCTCGTTTCCAACCACGGCGGGCGGCAGTTGGACGGGGCGCTATCAACCATCCGCAGCCTGCCGCAGGTGATGCGCGCCGTGGGCGATCAGGTCGAGGTTTATCTGGATGGCGGCATCCGCTCTGGCCAAGATGTGCTCAAAGCCTTGGCCATGGGGGCCAAATCTACCTTCATCGGGCGCAGTTTTCTGTATGGTTTGGGCGCCATGGGCCAACCCGGTGTCACCCGCGCGCTAGAGGTGATCCAGAAAGAAATCGACATCACCATGGCGCTGTGCGGGGTGCAGCACGCCCGCGAATTCTCGCGCGAGCATGTGCTGGTGCCAGAAGGCTTCGAGGGGCGTTGGGAATGATTGAAACCCTTTTGCATTTTCCCGTGCAAGGCCAGCGCGTTACGGGCACCTTGTGCCTGCCGCAAGGGGCGCCTGCGCCCGTGGTGCTGATGGTGCATGGCTTTACCGGATCGCGCGATGAAATGCCGGTGGCGGGCACGGGCGAAGGCGTGTTCTCGCGCTCGGCCCGTCGGTTGGCGCAGCAGGGCTTGGCCTCGTTGCGGATAGATTGTCGCGGCAGTGGAACGTCACAAGGCGATTTTGCCGACACAACCTATGAAGGCCAGATCGCCGATGCGCTGGCAGCCCTTGCGGTTTTGGCGGCTGACCCGCGCGTGCAAGGCCAGCGGGTGGCGTTGCTGGGGTGGAGCCAAGGCGGACTTGTCGCCGCCTGTGTCGCCGCCCGCAGCAAGCAGCCCTTGGCCACAGCCCTTTGGGCTGCCGTGGCTGATCCGGTGGAAACCTTTGGCGGGATTTTGGGGGCTGATACTCTGGCGGCGGGGCTGAAAACGGGGGATCGGGCGTTGCAGATCACGCTGCAAGATAAGACCATTGCCCTGAAGCAAGGCTATTTCGACGGGGTGATGACGCTCAAACCCACCCAAGAGATCCGCCACTATACGGGGCCTTTGTTCGTGGCGCATGGGGGGCAAGATACCGCCGTTCTGCCCCATGCCGCCGATCATTATCTGGCCGCCCATCAGGGCAAGCAGCAGGCCTGGATCACCCAGATGGATCATTCCTTCAACGCCACCCAAAGCCCCATCATGCTAGACAGCCTGTTGGATGCAACGGCGGCCTTCTTCAAGCTCAACGGACTGGCTTAAGGCGCACCAACAGCGGGGCCAAAAGCCAGACAAAGCCCAAAAGGGCGGCAGTAAAGACAAAGGCGGCGCGCAGGCCCAAGCCGCCTGCAATCAGGCCCACAATCGGGGGGCCGATGAAATAACCCGCATAGCCCAGCATGGTGGCGCTCGCCACAGCCCTTGCGCGGGCCTCGGGGGCGGCCATGGTGCCCACCAGCGTAAAGGCCGTGGGGGCGATGACCGACGATCCGATGCCCATCACGATAAACCCCGCATAGGCCAGAAACGGGCTGGCGGCAAAGGCCACTGCCAAAGCGCCACAGGCCGAAATCGCAGCGCCGATCAAAAGCAAGCGCAGCGCGCTGATCCGCGAAGACAAACCGTGCCCAAAAACCCGCGCCGTGCCCATCGTCAACGCCAGAACCGCAGGCCCCGCCGACCCCAAGGCCGCCGAGCCGTTCAGCGTCTTTTCAATATGCAGGGCCGACCAGCTTTCGGCGGCATTCTCGCTCATGAATGCGATCAGCACGATGGCCCCACCGATCACGGGGATCAACCCAAGCGCTGCACTTGTGCCCTTGGGCGGGGCGCGCAGGCCGTCGATCTGGCCGTCTTCTTCAAAGGCGGCAAGGGCGGCAAGGGCCGCCAAACCCGCCGCCACCGCCATCACCACGCCGGGCGATGCCCCTAAAGACCGCAGCGCCCCCGTACCCAAAGCCCCGCCCGCATAGCCAAAGGAATAGGCCGCATGGCACAGGTTCATCAAAGGCCGCCCCCGCGCCACTTCCAACGCCGACACACGGGCGTTCATCAGCACATCCACCGCCCCCGTGGTCGCCCCGCAGACCAGCATCGCGGCAGGGAACAGATACCAAACCCCCGTCTGCCCGGGCAGTATAAAGGCCAAGGCCATGCAAAGCGTGGTCACCCCCAAAACAGAAGGCCCAAGCTGTTCGCTGATCCAAGGGGCGGCGCGCATGGCAAGCATGGCCGCAAGCGGGGTTAGAAACATCAAAAAGCCCAGACGGCTTTCGCTGACGCCCAGCATGGTTTTGATATCGGGCAAATCAGCGGCAAAACTGCCCCATAAAATGCCCATGACAAAGAATGCCGCAAGCACGGCTCGGGTATGGCGAAGGGTGGCTAAGTTTATCATGCCGTTCCATAGATCGCAGCACTGCGCGCCACTCGCCCAGTGCCGACACGGGGTGGCCCGTCTCCGGCACGGGTGCGCGGCTTTAGGCCGATTTCATCAAGCCATCGGCCTTCAGGCCCGCATAGCATTCATCCAGCGACTTTGTGGCACGGGCGATCAGGATGTCGATTTCCTCAGGTGTGATCACCAAGGGCGGCGAGATGATCATCCGGTCGCCGACATGGCGCATAATCAGATTATTGGCAAAGCAGCGCTCGCGGCAGCGATAGCCAACCGTGCCGGTATCCGAGGCGAACTTCGCACGGGTAGCCTTATCAGGCGTCAGCGCGATCGACCCCATCAGGCCGACCAACTTCGCCTCGCCCACCAAAGGATGATCCGTCAGGGCCTGCCATTTCGCCCAAAGATAGGGATGGGCCACATCGCGGACATGTTCCACGATATGTTCTTCTTGCAGGATGCGGATGTTTTCCAATGCCACGGCGGCGGCGACCGGATGGCCGGAATAGGTATAGCCGTGGTTGAAATCGCCCGCCGATCCCAGAACCTCGGCCACGTGATCATTCACGATGGATCCGC
Organism: Paracoccaceae bacterium; assembly: GCA_947468085.1. Classification (GTDB taxonomy): domain Bacteria; phylum Pseudomonadota; class Alphaproteobacteria; order Rhodobacterales; family Rhodobacteraceae; genus Stagnihabitans. The sequence continues at coordinate 10,635 of CANIKY010000079.1, forward strand.
CAATGGGCTGGTAGCCTGACGACAGGCCCTTGGCGATGGTCATGATATGGGGCTTGATGCCAAAGGTTTGGCTGCCAAACCAATTGCCGGTGCGGCCAAAGCCAGTGATAACCTCGTCCGCGATCAACAAGATGCCGTATTTGTCGACAATGCGCTGGATTTCGGGCCAATAGGTTGACGGGGGTATGATCACCCCACCGGCCCCCTGCACGGGCTCGCCGATAAAGGCCGCGACGTTTTCGACACCCAGTTGCAAGATCATGCGTTCCAGCTCGCGTGCGCGCAGCAGGCCAAAGTCTTCGGGCGTCATCTCGCCGCCCTGTTCCCACCAGTTCGGCTCGCCGATATGCACGATGCCTGCGATCTTACCGCCGTGGGCATGGATGCCCGCCATCCCCCCCAAAGACCCGCCGCCCATGGTAGAGCCGTGGTAGCCATTGGTCCGCGCGATGATCACGCGCTTTTCGGGTTGCCCCATAATGTCCCAATAGCGGCGCACCATACGGATGTTGGTGTCGTTGGCCTCGGACCCAGAGCCTGCGAAAAAGACATGGTTCAAATCGCCCGGAGCGACCTCGGCAATCTTGGCGGCAAGGGCGATGGCGGGGATGTGGCTGGTTTGAAAGAAGGTGTTGTAATACGACAGCTCCTCCATCTGTGCGGCGGCGGCGGTGGCAAGTTCCTTGCGGCCATAGCCGATGTTAACGCACCACAGGCCCGCCATGCCGTCGATGATGCGGTGGCCTTCGGTGTCGGTCAGCCAGACGCCCTTGGCCGATTTCATGATCCGCGCGCCCTTTTTGGCCAGCGCCGAATTGTCGGTGAACGGGTGCATATGGTGGGCCGCATCCAGCGCTTGAAGTTCGGCTGTGGGCATATGGTTGGTGATCTTGTTCATGATGCGACCCCTGTGCTGAAGGGCGCAAACCTGGCCCTTTTGGGCAGCTTAAAGTCAAACGCAGGGCGCTTCAAGGAATTTGATCAAATCTTTCAAACAGCGCAGATGGGCTCTAAACCTCGCCCCGTACCAAGGCTGCGCGCACTTGATCCACGCCTTGCAAAATATCATCCCTCAGGGCCTGCGCCAAGCCCATGCTATCGCCCGACCGCATCGCAGATAAAGCCAACCCATGCTGATCGGGCAAAGCCAAAGCCCCGCCCCGCGCCACAACAATGCGCAAAGATGGCCCAAAGCGCAACCAAAGTGAGCGCGCCATATCCACCAGCACCGGGGCGTTCGAAGCCTCGTACAGGGCGAAGTGGAACGCATGGTTGCTTTGCAGATAGGCGGTGATATCACCCGCACGAATGGCGGCATCAACCTGAGCATCCAAGGCCTCTAACCGCGCAATCAAGGCTTGGGTCATATGGGCTGAGGCCAGCTCTGCCAGATGGGGCTCGATCGTCAGACGCGCAAAGGCAATTTGATCCAGCACCGCCAAACCAACACGCGGCACCGTGACACGCCTGTTGCCCTGCGGCAGCAAAGCCCCCTCTGCCGCCAAACGACGTAACGCCTCGCGCACGGGGGTCATGCCCGCGCCAAGATCATTGATCAGCCCTTGAATCGTGACAGGCGCACCCGGTTCCAGCAACCCAAACAGGATCATGTCCCGCAAACGGGTATAGGTCACCTCATGGGTGGGGATCTTGCGCGGGTCAGTCATGCGGCGTCCTGCAGGTCTATCTTCGCGTTATGACCACTTTTGCGCCGCAATCAAGCGCAAGCGGGGGCCAGCCCCCGCATCCCCGGCATATTTGGGCCAAGATGACACTCAAAAGACCCGCTTCCCTCACCGCCAGTCTTATCCCAAACCCCTTTGCCAATACGAACCCCCCCGCAGGGTTCCCCAAGGGGGTGCGCAGCCCCCTTGGGCGCGGGGGTACGGGGGTCTGCGCAGACCCCCGCATAGCTCTTTACTGACGTTTTCTTGCTTCCACCTAGGTTCATATATCGCCATATTTTCAAAGCGTTAAGTTTAGTTTTTAGTTCGGTGAGGTCCATCGAAGTGGATAGACAGCCAAACCCCTTGTGATATACCAAAAGCGCAAAAAGGGTGTACCACGCCATGGCAACGAACAAATCAAGAGTGCTGACCGTCGACGAGATCAAGGGTTACTTGAAGCTCAAAATCGAAAAACTGTATCCTGATGGGACCGCAAACCTTTACCTGCACACTCGCAAGTCAGGAAATGGTTACTGGGAAGCGCGCATTACTGTGGGCGGCAAACGGATACCGATCACGATCAGCCTCTACGAGGAGGGCCGATTGAAGGCAGTAAGGGACATCACGCCTCGCATCGTTGCCTTGGTCAAAGATGGTCATGCGGTGCAAGCGATCCGGAATGCGCTGGCAACCACCCTTGTCCCCGACGAGATGGCAGCACTGGTCAAAGGCGAAAAAGTCTCCGCGCACCGCGCCACGCCGACCTTTGAGGAAGTTGGGCGTGATTGGTACCACAAGCATGTGAAGAACGGACTATCGGAAGGCCGGTACAAGGCTCAGTTGTTGGAGCAACTCGAACATCATGTGTTTCCCACACTTGGCCGTCGGCCAATAAACGAGATCAAGCGCAGGGAGATCATCGACGCCTTGCAAGACATTTGGGTCAAAATGCATCGTACGGGGGTCAAAATTCGCAGCACAGTCGATCGCGTTTTTGATTATGCCGTCGATCATGAATTGCGCGATGACAATCCAACTCCGCCCCCTCGTTCGATGCCGCTCCATCAGCATCAGGTCCAGCATTTCGCGTCGTTGCCCTACGAACGCGTGCAGGAATTTTGGGTCTGGTTGATGTCGCGGGACCAGATGGCAATTAATACAAAAGTGGGCTTGGCGCTGGCAGTGCTTCAGGGCAAGCGGACCGGCGAAATCCAGAAAATGCGCTGGGAACACATCGATTTCAAGACAGCCGTGTGGACCACGCCCCCAACCGATATGAAGAAGCGCAAGGCGCATCGCCAGCCATTGCCCAGCCAGTTGATCGAGATGCTAAGCCTTCTAAGGGATGCAAGCAGTGGCAAGGGCTACGTGTTGGTCAATGCGAAGGGTGCGATGCTGTCAGACGGTGCCATGCTCAGTGCAATCAAGAGGTTTGATGACATCACGACCCACGGGTTTCGCGCCACGCTCGGGTCATGGTGTACAGACAACGGCGTTGATAAGCGGGTGTCGGATTTCATCAAATCGCACCAGCCAAAATACCTTGACGCAGCTTACTCGCGTACAGACATGCTTGAAGAGCGTCGTAAGGTTCTTCAACGTTGGGCACATTTTGTCACAGGTCCGGTCGGGAGCGTGAAATGACGAGAGGCGATGTACCCACAGATGCAACGGTCTCCGTCGTTGGCGAGGATGAACTCCAACGATTGACGGTAACGCGGTTTCCGGCGGGCCCAGAGAGCGATGCTTTCTTTGCCAGCCTTGGACCAGCTGACTACTGGGACAACCTCCTGACAGTTGTCGTTGACGCCAGAAAACACCTGCTGCAAATAACAGGCCTGCTGCCCGAGGTTCCTCCTGATCCAAACACTTTCGACGTGTTCAGTCACGGGTGGTATGCAGCAACCTGCTGGAGTTATGCCGACGCGCTCTTGTTGCGCGAAGATGCGATTTTGGAGCAAAAACTGGCATGGTCGCAGATGTTGGGTGCTATGATGACGGAGTGGGATTGGCGATATCACTACAAGGCCCACATTGTCCGAGGTGCCACGACGCAAAAGGCTGCAAGCGAGGGCGGGAAAGCCAAGAGCCGTGGATCGGCTTCCAAGGCAGTCATCGAATACATGATGTCACGCGTGGAAAAATTTGGTGTCAGTGGTGCAGCCGGTATGGCCTACGAGCAAGGCCATCTCGGCAAAAGCGCGCAAGCTAACCGACAGATTTGGATCCGCAGGGCCAATAAAATCGCCGCGAGCCAACACGGTTGACGCGCTAGAAAGTTGTGACACTACCCGCCACCGTACAATCGGTCCATGCTTGAGTGGTTCCATCGACAACCGATTGGAGCCACCAATGCCCGACAAAATCCACCGTCTTCCCTCAGCCCTTGGCCTGACCGGCCTGTGCCGTTCGGCGCTTTACAAAGCTCTCAAAGAGGAAAGTTTCCCCGAACCAGTTTTGCTCGGCAAGCGCGCTGTTGGCTGGCGCGAGAGCGATTTGACCGCTTGGGTGCAGTCCCGCCAGAAACGCAGCGCAGCCAAGGGCTGATCCCCACACAAACATTCGGGCGGGGATCAGCGGTCGATTATCAACACTTTGACCATAACCTGAAACCGGCCCTCCTTCAATCAAAAGGAGGCATTTATGCCAAATTCTGCTATCTACCTTAGCCTAACTGATGAGCACCAGTTCGTCGACGATCCGCAGCCCA
>CANIKY010000080.1 GCA_947468085.1 Paracoccaceae bacterium
AGAAAGGGCGGTTTTGTCATGGGCGAAGAGCGGCACAGCAAGGTTTTGATCATCGGCTCTGGCCCGGCAGGGTATACGGCGGCTGTTTATGCCGCGCGCGCCATGCTCAACCCGATTTTGGTTCAGGGCCTGACCCCGGGTGGCCAGTTGACCATTACGACCGAGGTCGAAAATTGGCCCGGTGACAGCCATGTGCAGGGCCCCGATCTGATGGTGCGCATGGAAGAGCATGCCCGCGCTATGGGGGCCGAGGTGATCTCGGACTATATCACCCACCTTGACCTGCAAAACCGCCCCTTCACTGCACTGTCTGACAGTGGCGTCAAATACACCGCCGATGCCGTCATCTTGGCGACCGGCGCACAGGCCAAATGGCTGGGCCTGCCATCGGAAGAAAAGTTCAAGGGCTTTGGCGTGTCGGCCTGCGCCACTTGTGACGGGTTCTTTTACCGTGGCAAAGAGGTTGTCGTGATCGGCGGCGGCAATACGGCTGTGGAAGAGGCGCTGTTTTTGACCAATTTCGCCACCAAAGTAACCCTCATCCACCGCCGTGACAGTTTGCGGGCCGAAAAGATCATGCAGGACCGTCTGTTCAAACACCCCAAAATTCAGACGATCTGGAATTCTGAAGTGACCGAGGTTTTGGGCACAGATGCCCCCACGTCAGTGACAGCCGTGCGGACCCGTAACCTTGTAACGGGAGAGGTGGCGGATATCGCCTGCCACGGTTTTTTTGTGGCCATCGGCCATGCCCCGGCGTCAGAGTTGGTAAAAGATCAGTTGCCCCTGCACAACGGCGGCTATGTGCACGTCGAAGCGGGCAGCACCCGCACGGCCATTCCAGGCGTCTTTGCGGCAGGCGATTTGACCGACCATATCTATCGGCAAGCCGTCACCAGCGCTGGCATGGGCTGCATGGCGGCCTTGGATGCAGAACGCTGGCTGTCGGGGCATTAAGCACCAAAACAGGGTCGCGTCCAGTCGCGCGGGTTGAGAACTGCTTTCCCAAGTCGCAGCTTTGGCAGAAAAGGAGACTGCTTTTGTGGCTTTAGGCGGGCATATTGGACCTTTTTCCTGAAAATTGCCCGCAATCGCTTGATTTAACCGCCACTCGGCGCGACAAGCCATCCTGTCCAAGGCCTAAGCGGCCCCTGACCTTATAAGTGAGAGAGCGATGTCCATTTCAAACCACGCCCCTATTTCCGAGTTGTTTGTTACTGCCGATCAAGGCCTGCGCCTGAAGGCTGAAGCAGGGTCAATGCCCTCGTGGGATTTGACGCCACGGCAGGTCTGCGATTTAGAACTTTTGATGAATGGTGGGTTTTCCCCCCTGAAAGGGTTCAACTCGCAGGCTGATTATGACGGTGTGGTTGATGAGATGCGGTTGGCTGATGGCACGCTGTGGCCAATGCCCATCACGCTGGATGTGTCTGAAAAATTTGCCGAAGGTTTAGCCCGTGGCACCCGCATTGCGCTGCGCGATGCAGAAGGTGTGATCTTGGCCATCATGACCGTGACGGACAAATGGGTGCCAGACAAAGCCCATGAAGCCGCCAAAGTGTTTGGCGCAGATGATCTGGCCCATCCGGCGGTGCATTATCTGCACAATATCGCAGGCCCCGTCTATCTTGGCGGCCCCATTCAAGGCTTGCAAGCCCCCGTTCACTACGACTTTAAAGGCCGCCGCGATACGCCCAACGAGTTGCGGGCCTATTTCAAAAAACTGGGCTGGGAAAAGGTCGTGGCCTTTCAAACCCGCAACCCCTTGCACCGCGCCCACCAAGAACTGACCTTCCGCGCCGCACGCGAAGCGCAAGCCAATTTGCTGATCCATCCCGTGGTGGGCATGACCAAACCGGGCGATGTTGACCATTTCACCCGCGTGCGGTGCTATGAAGCGGTGCTGGACAAATACCCGCAATCGACCACGGCGATGAGCCTGTTGAACCTTGCCATGCGCATGGCTGGCCCACGTGAGGCTGTCTGGCACGGCCTGATCCGGCGCAACCATGGCGTGACCCACTTTATCGTGGGCCGCGACCATGCAGGCCCCGGCAAGAACAGCGCGGGCCAAGATTTCTATGGCCCCTATGATGCCCAAACCCTGTTCACCCAATACGAAGCCGAAATTGGCGTCAAAATGGTCGACTTCAAGCACATGGTCTATGTACAAGAACGCGCCAGCTACTTCCCCGCCAACGAGGTGCCAGAAGGCTGCACCACCTTGGACATATCGGGTACCGAACTGCGCCGCCGCCTGCGCGAGGGTTTGGATATTCCAGAGTGGTTCTCGTTCCCTGAAGTGGTGACGCAACTGCGCAAGACCTCTCCGGCGCGGGATAAACAGGGGTTTACGGTGTTTTTCACGGGCCTGTCGGGATCGGGCAAATCCACTGTGGCCAATGCGCTGATGGTCAAACTGATGGAGATGGGGGGGCGGCCCGTCACCCTGCTTGACGGCGATGTGGTGCGCAAACACCTGTCCAGCGAGCTTGGCTTTTCCAAAGAGCACCGCGATATCAACATCAAGCGGATCGGCTATGTCGCCTCTGAAATCACCAAAAACGGTGGAATTGCAATCTGTGCGCCGATTGCCCCCTACACCGCCACCCGCCGCGCTGTGCGCGAGATGGTGGAAAGCTACGGGGCTTTTATCGAGGTGCATGTGGCGACCTCACTCGAGGAATGCGAGCGCCGCGACCGCAAGGGACTTTATAAACTGGCCCGCGAAGGCAAGATCAAAGAGTTCACCGGCATTTCCGACCCTTACGAGGCCCCGACCAAGGCCGAACTGGTGCTGGACACCGAAGGGGTCGAGGTGGACCACTGCGCCCACCAAGTGATCTTGAAGCTGGAAAGCTTGGGCCTGTTGAAGGCCTAAGACCCGGCCTTCTACCTTCAAAATACTAACGCCGCCCCAAATAGGGGGCGGCGTTGGTGCTTTTGGCGGTGCCCTTAGCGCATAGGGCTGATCTTGGACAGCACTTTGTCGCCCAAAACATAGTGGTGAAAGATCGCCATGCCAGCATGGCCCAAGATCAAAAGCATCAGCGCATTCATCACCAGCACGTGCAGATCGCCTGTGCTGTCGGTCATGCCAAACCATGTGATGGCCCCCAAAGCCGGCACAGCCATCATCAAGGCATAAAGCACCCAATGCCCGATTTCGGCCGCACGTTGGGCCAAGGTCGGCGGTTCGGTCCCCTTGGGCGCACCGGTCAAAAAGCGCACGATCAAGCGCGCTACGACCAAAACCAACAACAAAGTGCCCGACCAGACATGCCAGACAGGCACAAGCCCAATGACAGGCTCACCCGCAAGATGGGCATCAAGCGCCTCGCCCATGCCCTCAGAGATAAAATAGTTCGCCGCAATCAGACTAGCGGTAGCCCAATGCAGCCCAATTTGAAGTGCGCTGTAAGAAGTCTTGGAAGCCATCATGTCGTCCCCGTGTTGAATGCCAAAGGTCTGGTGACCGACCTTGGCCGTGTCATGCGGGGATGTGGAGGCGATGCTGCATCGCAGCAATACGCTGCGGGGTGGATATAATCAAAGGGGCAGGCCTCTATAGCCTAAGGTGTAGGCCTGCCTTCGCGGTAAGGGCATTGGCCATGCCTTAATGGACAAAGACCGGGGCCATGTCATGTTCGCGCGCCAAGGCAAAGGCCAGCCTGCGGTCCGCCACCAAAGCCACACGCGCTCCGTCTGGGCGATGCACGGAATACAAAGTTTCGATGCCCTCCGCCTCTCGCTGCAGATCAGCGGAAAGGTCGGCGACCAGCACCGGGCGGATGTAGACCATCGAAGACCATGCCTCAGTCCCGGCGGCGGCTGTCACATCGGGCAGGGGCGCAGGTTCCAGCCGCTTTGAATTTGGGCGCATGTTACGGCCTTCCTATGCGAATGGTTTGAACCACAGTTTCGGGCGCTTGCCGGCGCAGGTCTATGTGCAAAAGGCCATGGTCTAGATCGGCGCCGCCGACCTCGACCCCGTCAGCCAGCACAAAGCTGCGTTGAAAGGCGCGCCCAGCGATGCCCCGGTGCAGATAGACCCGATCGCCTGTATCTTCGGCCTGACGGCCCCGCACAACCAATTGGCGGTCTTCGACAGTGATTTGCAAGTCATCGTCGCGAAAACCAGCCACGGCCAATGTGATGCGGTAAGTGGTTTCAGAGGTGGCCTCAATGTTAAAGGGCGGGTACCCCTCGCTCGCGGTCTTGGCAGTGCGTTCGACCAAGCGTTCCAGTTGTTCAAAACCCAAAAGATAGGGATGGGCGCCAAAAGTCAGTTTCGTCATGGTCATGTCCTTATGGGAAGCGACATTTGCAGGTTCGGCCCCGAAGGCGCCCTAACCTTGACCAAATATGGGGTAGCCCGTGCAAGGCTGCAAGGGGCCGAAATGTATGCGTATGAAACAGGGTTGGCCTTTGGTGCAAAATCTTTCGCGGGAAAGGCGGAATTTTTTCCGATGGGGCGCGAATCGTAGTAAAGAGATTTATGACAACCTTCTTTCGTGATGCCGATATGAACGCCTCCAACGAACTAAACTTTAAGGACTTGCTGCACATCAAGCTTGATGTGCTGAGGCGGGCGCATCGCGATCTGGATGCCGCCGTGCAGGACCTAGAAATGTCGGGTCGCCCCGATCAATTGGGTTTACGGCGTCTTAAAAAGCAAAAGCTGGCGCTGAAAGATCAGATCGTGAAGATCGAAGACGATTTGATCCCCGATATCATCGCTTAGGGTTTGGGCGGCCAGAACCTTTGACGCAGCGCGCGTGATGCCTTTGACGGCGATATTTGGGTACTTATGAAAGGGGCAGGGGTGGCTTGCCCCCTTGCGCGCCGCGGTGTAACCCGCGCTTTCAACAGCGGAGGTGCCCATGGGCGTTCTGGTCGGGATCATCATGGGCAGCCAGTCGGATTGGCCGACCATGCAAGAAGCAGCCTTGGTGCTGGACCAACTGGGCGTTACCTATGAGGTCAAGATCGTCTCGGCTCATCGTACGCCGGACCGCTTGTGGGAGTATGGCATGAGCGCTGTCAACCGGGGGTTGCAGGTGATTGTGGCCGGGGCAGGGGGGGCTGCGCATTTGCCTGGGATGATGGCGTCAAAGACGCGGGTTCCGGTGATTGGGGTGCCGATCCACACCAAGGCTTTGGCGGGTGTGGATAGCCTGTATTCCATCGTACAGATGCCCAAGGGGTATCCGGTGGCCACCATGGCCATTGGCGCTGCGGGGGCAGCCAATGCGGGCTTGCTGGCGGCAGGGATCTTGGCATTGCAGGATGCAGCTTTAGCCCAGCGGCTAGAGGCGTGGCGGGCGGCCCTTTCCGCTTCGATTCCTGAGGATCCGCGTGATGAGTGAACTTCCCTTGGGCGCAACGATCGGTATTTTGGGTGGTGGCCAGTTGGGCCGGATGCTGGCCGTGGCCGCGGCGCGCTTGGGCTTTCACACCCATATCTATGACCCGGGCGCCAACCCGCCTGCCGGCGATGTCGCCCATGCCGTCACCACAGCGCCCTATGACGATTTGGCGGCCCTGCGTGCCTTTGGTGTGGCCGTCGATGTCATCACTTATGAATTCGAGAATATCCCCACAGCGGCCCTAGATCTGCTTGAGACCCTTAAGCCCATTCGCCCAAGCCCGCAGGCCCTTGCCACCGCACAGGACCGATTGCTGGAGAAGGGCTTTCTGACCGGCCTTGGCATTGCATGCGCCCCCTACGCCGCCGTGGCCAAGGCCAGCGATCTGGACAGGGCGATTGCAACCATTGGCACGCCCGCCATCTTGAAGACCACCCGCCTAGGCTATGACGGCAAGGGCCAGATGCGCCTTATGTCGCCCGCCGATGCCCCGGCCGCCAAAGCGGCGTTGCGGCAGGAAAGCGTCTTGGAAGGGTTCATCGGCTTTAGCCATGAAGTCTCGGTCATCGCGGCGCGCGGTCTTGACGGGTCGGTTGCGTGTTATGATCCGGGCGAGAATGTGCATATTGACGGGATTTTGCGTACCACCACTGTGCCTGCGCGGCTAACAGCCAGCCAGCGCACGGATGCCGTTTTGATGGCTGCCCGCATCTTGACCGCATTGGATTATGTTGGGGTCCTAGGTCTTGAGCTTTTCGTGACGTCGCAAGGCCTGATCGCCAATGAGATTGCGCCACGGGTTCATAACTCGGGCCATTGGACGCAAAACGGCTGTGCGGTCGACCAGTTCGAACAGCATATCCGCGCGATCACTGGATGGCCCTTGGGCGATGGCAGCCGCCATACTGACGTGGTGATGGAAAACCTGATCGGCGATGACATCCTGCGCGTGCCAAAAATCGCCCGAGAGGCTGGGGCTGCTTTGCACCTTTACGGCAAGCTTGAGTCAAGGGTGGGGCGCAAGATGGGCCATGTGAACCGTATCAAATCCGGCAAATAGCACGCCAGAATGCAGCACAGGAAAAGCCGCGTTAGGGATAAACCTCGCCCGTCTTCACGCCCCACAGCGCTGTTTGTGGCATCCAGCCCTTTTCGCCTTCGATCGAAACGCGGCACCAATCGGGGATACATTCCACCAACTTGCCCACAACGCCCGCTTCAGACTGATAAAGCACCGCAGATGACGGATCGGGCATGGCATAAGCCTGCGCCATGTCTTGCGCGACCAAAACAGACCGCACCCCCGACAAAAGGGAATAGTGAATCCAGCCGCCTGCGCCATCTACGTCTTCGACACGCCGCCAGTGTTCGTATTCGGCGGTCACCTTCAAAGGCATGCCCGAGCGGGTGAAAACCCAGTCGATCATATGTGTAAGGCCCGGTCCGCGCCGCGCGTTGCCCTCAGAGCCCTTCAGGCTGACAAAGCGCGGAATGGGCAGACTGGTGACAGCCCCGATGTTGGGATCGCGCGGCGGGGCAGTTTTGTTTCCCCCCGCCGCATTTGGGGCAGGGGCAGATTCGACCTTTTCTTCAAGCGCTGCACTGCCGTCTTGCGCGAAAGCCGGGCCCACGGCCCCCAAGGACCATGCCAAAAGCCCTATTGCACCAATCCATGCGTTCATTGCCGTTCTGCCCGATGCGCCTGCGTCTTGTTGGGTGTGCGCAAGGCCTTGCGCCTTTGTGCACTTGTGCCTTGTGACACTTGGGGTCACTTTGGCATCAAAGTGGCGATTTGGAAAGAGAAGGAACAAGCATGGGCCAAGGACGTTTGCTGGTCGTGGTGACGCGCCATTTGCCGCCCGTGGTGGAAACGCGTCTGAAGGAATTGTTTGATGTCGAGTTGCGTGACCCCGACACCGTGATGAGCCGCGACGAGATGGCAGATGCCATGGCGCGCTGCGATGTGCTGGTGCCCACGATCTGCGACCGGATCGATGCCGGGCTGATCGGTCAGGCGGGCGCTCGGCTAAAGTTGATCGCCAATTATGGCGCGGGGGTTGACCATATTGATGTGGCGACTGCGCGCATGCGCGGCATTTTGGTATCAAACACGCCCGGCGTGACCACCGAAGACACCGCCGATATGACGATAGCGCTGATTTTGGGGCTGACGCGCCGCATTCCCGAAGGTTTGGCCGCAATGCAGGCGGGCGAATGGCAGGGCTGGTCGCCGATGGCTTTTCTGGGGGGCAGGCTGGCGGGGCGCAGGCTGGGCATTTTGGGGATGGGCCGCATTGGCCAAGCGGTCGCCCGCCGTGCGCGGGCCTTTGGCTGCCAGATCCACTACCACAACCGCCGCCGCCTGCGCCCCGAGGTGGAGGCCGAGTTAGAGGCGACCTATTGGGAAAGTCTTGATCAGATGGTGGCGCGGATGGACATTTTGTCGATCAATTGCCCGCACACGCCCTCGACCTTTCATCTGATGAACGCGCGGCGGCTGAAACTGATGAAACCCTCGGCTGTGATTGTGAACACTTCGCGCGGGGAAGTGATCGACGAAAACGCCTTGACCCGTGGTCTGCGCGCCGGAGAGTTGGCGGGGGCAGGGTTGGATGTTTATGAAAATGGTCGCGTGAACCCACGTCTAAAGGATCTGCCCAACGTCGTCTTGCTGCCCCATATGGGATCGGCCACAATAGAGGGGCGCATTGAGATGGGCGAGAAGGTCATCATCAACATCAAGACCTTCGCTGATGGCCATCGGCCACCCGATCAGGTCGTGCCGGGGAGGCTTTAGGGCTGTCGCCTAGAACCGCGTGGGCAGATAGGGGGTGATATCGACCTCTGGCTCTTGGCCGCGCACCAGATCGGCCACGATCCGGCCCGTGATTGGGGCCAGCGTCAGGCCGATATGGCCATGACCAAAAGCATGGATCACATCCGCACCGCCCGCTGATGGACCAATCACTGGCAGGCTGTCGGGCAGCGAGGGGCGAAAGCCCATCCAGCTCATCGTAGGATCAGGCAGGTCGGGAAAGATTTGGCGTGCGCCGTGCAGCAGGCGCTCCAATCGGTGCTGCGAGGGGGGCGCTGTTAGGCCGCCCAACTCTACCGTGCCCGCCACCCGCAACCGCCCTGTCATTGGACACAGATAAAATCCCCGCGCACTGGGGCAGGCAGGCCGGTTCAACAGGGGGGCTGGCATATCCCATTCCAGATGATAGCCGCGTTCGGTATCCAACGGCACTTTGTCGCCCGCCATGGCGGCCAATTTGCGAGAATGGGCGCCGGCCGACAAGATGACCTTTTTGGCGCGCACGCGGCACCCGGGGCCTTCCAACATGATGCCGTCAAACTGGCGCGTCAGCCGTTCAACCTTTCCCTTCAAAAGCCCAGCATGGCGCAGCGCCCGATCGGTCAGGCACTGCATCATAGCGCCCGGATCCGACACAAAGGCCGCCCCCGAAAAATAGGCTGCCCCCGCCATATGTGGCAAGTTGGGTTCCAACTGGGCCAACTCATGCGCCTCGATCAGGTCAACCTCGACCCCCAAACTGCGGCGAAACGCCATATCCGCCCGTGCGGCGCGAAAGGCATCTTCGGTTTCATACAGATAAAGGCATCCGTCTTGTTGCAGCAAATCTGCACCGCCCGACCGCAGGGCTAGATCCTGCCACAGCCCCCGCGCACCCGACAAAAGGTTTGCCAACGCCTGCGCATTGCGCTCGGCCACTTTGCGGCGCGATTGCAGGGCAAAGCGGGTCAGCCATGGGGCCAGCGCCAGCAAGGCGCCGGGCCGAATGGCGAGGGGAGAGTTGCGATCAAACAACAAAGAGGGCAGCTTCTTAAGCACATCCGGTGTGCCCACGGGCAGCACGGCGTAGTCGGCAATCGTGCCGGCATTGCCGTAGCTTGCGCCTGATCCGGGCGGCTCTGGGTCGATCAGGACCACTTCGTGCCCTTGGGCCACCAAAGCTTCGGCCACGGCAAGGCCTACAACCCCCGCCCCAATGATCGCGATTTCAGTGGAAACGTGATGAATCATCGCAACTCTTAGCCCTTATTCTTGGTCATGCGTGGCTTTGTGCCGACGTTTTGGTGCCCTATCAAGCCAAAGCCTGATAAAGTTCCAAAGCGGCAGACCCTGCGCCATTTACCCTCGTTCGGCAAGTTACATGCAGGCGTCAAACAGCGCACGGGTGTTTTCGCGCGTCATGACCACGGGATTGCCCCCACAAGAGGGGTCTTCCAGCGCCATATCGGTCAGCATGTCCAGATCAGCGGCTTTGACGCCCAAGGCGGTCAAGTTGGCCGGAATGCCAAGCTTGGCGCGCAGGTCCATCACGGCAGCTTTGAAACCGTCAAAGCCTTTGAAGCCCAGATAGGCGGCGGCGGCGGTGATGCGGTCTTCAATCAGGGCGCGGTTGAAATCCAGCACCATGGGCATGACTACGGCGTTGGTCGTGCCGTGGTGGGTGTTATAGACAGCCCCAATCGGATGCGACAGCGAGTGGATCGCCCCCAAGCCCTTCTGGAAGGCCACAGCCCCCATGGCCGCCGCACTCATCATATGGGCGCGGGCGTCAAGGTCGTTTGGATTGTCGTAAACCTTGGGCAGGTTTTCAAACACCAGCCGCATCCCTTCCAAAGCGATGCCTTGCGACATGGGATGGTAAAAGGGGCTGGAGTACGCCTCTAGGCAGTGGGCCAAAGCATCCATGCCGGTGCCTGCGGTGATAAAGCGCGGCATCCCAACCGTCAGCGCGGGATCGCACAGCGTGACCACGGGCATCAGTTTGGGATGGAAGATGATCTTTTTCTTATGGGTCAGCGCGTTGGTCAAAACCCCTGCGCGCCCCACTTCAGACCCTGTGCCAGCCGTCGTAGGCACTGCCACGATGGGGGCGATTTTGTCAGCATCGGCACGGGTGTACCAATCATCGACATCCTCTAGATCCCAGACCGACAGGTCTTTGCGCTGATGCGCCATCAGCGCGATCATCTTACCTAAATCCAATCCCGATCCGCCGCCAAAGGCCACCACGCCGTCATGCCCGCCCGCCAGATAGACGGCGATGCCATCGGCCATGTTTTTTTCGTTCGGATTCGGGTCCACTTGCGAAAACACCGCACGGCCAAGGCCTGCGGCCTGCAGCACATCCAACGCTTGGGTCGTGATGGGCAAAGTGGCCAGCGCCTTGTCTGTCACCAACAGCGGCTTTTTCAGGCCCGCAGCTTTGACATGGTCGCCCAGCTCGGCAATGCGGCCCACGCCGAATTTGATCGCGGTGGGGTAGTTCCAGTTCCGGTTCGGCACGTTATGGGACATGGCGTCACACTTTCTTCAGATGGTAAGATTTCGGGCGGGTCACAGAGTGAAACCCAAGAAACGACAGCGACCCGCCGCGACCGGTGTCTTTACACCCGGTCCAGCACAGCGCCGGGTCAAGATAATCGGCGCGGTTCATAAACACGGTGCCGGTTTCAATCTGCGCCCCAAGGGCGGCCGCCGTGTCATAATCCTGCGTCCAGATCGAGGCTGTCAGCCCATAGGGGCTATCGTTCATCAAGCGCAGGGCTTCCGCGTCAGAACTGACCTTCATGATGCCGACCACGGGGCCAAAGGATTCTTCGACCATCACGCGCATATCATGGGTGACGTTGACCAAAATCTGCGGCGCAAGGTAAGCGCCGCCGTCATCGGCGGGGAAGTGGGCGGGGTCGATCAGGGGCTTGGCCCCTTGGGCGACAGCTTCGGCCACTTGGTCACGCACGACTTTGGCAAAGCGTTTGTTGGCCATTGGCCCAAGGGTTGAAGAGGCGTCGAACGGGTTGCCCAGTTTCAGCGCATTCACCCAAGCCACTGATTTTTCGACAAAGGCGTCATATAGGCTTTCGTGCACATAGATCCGCTCGATCCCGCAGCAGCACTGGCCTGCGTTGAACATGGCCCCGTCCATCAGCGTATCAACCGCAGCCTCCAGATTGGCATCGGCGCGCACATAGCCTGGGTCTTTGCCGCCTAGTTCCAGCCCCATGGGGGTAAAGGTGCCCGCCGCCGCCCGCTCCATCGCTTGACCGCCCGCGACCGAGCCTGTGAAATTCACAAAGTCAAAAGCGCGCGCGGCAATCAGGCTTTCGGTTGTGGCATGATCCAGCACGACGTTTTGGAACACATCTTCTGGCACCCCTGCGGCGTGAAACGCCTCGGCCAAGCGTTCGCCGACCAGCAGGGTTTGGCTGGCGTGTTTCAAGATCACCGTGTTGCCCGCAATCAGCGCGGGCACCAAGGTGTTGATCGCGGTCAGATAAGGATAGTTCCACGGGGCCACGATAAAGACCACGCCAAGCGCTTCGCGGGCCAGATAGCGACGGAATTTATCGCTGTCTTCGACCATCACTGGGGCTAAGGTTTGGGCGGCAATCTCGGCCATGTAATCGGTGCGGGCATTCACGCCGCCAAACTCGCCGCCAAAGCGGGTGGGGCGGCCCATTTGCCAAGCGAGTTCGTCGACCACGCGGTCTTTCAGGGCGTTCAGATGCGCCACCCCTTGGCGCACCAAGGCGATACGCTCGTCCAAGGGGCGGGCGGCCCAGCCCTTTTGCGCAGCCTTGGCCCGCACCGCCACAGCGCGGGCGGCATCGGGCGACAGCGGCACACGCTCGGCATAAACAGAACCGTCGACCGGAGAGATCAGTTGGATGGCAGACATTGTGTTACCTCGTAGACTGGGCACGGGGCCCAAAAGCGTTCAACATTCCAAAGCCATCACATGGCCTTTTTCGGCATAGTCTAGGATCTTACGATCCCGCGTCACCACGCGCATCCCATATTCGCGGGCTGTGGCAATCAAGATACGATCCGCTGGATCGCGGTGCAATTCATCTGGCAAGTCAGAGGCCGCCATCAGCACCTTAGGCCCCAGTTCTGCCAACCGCGCGCTCGATTGGGCCACGACCTGTTCAAACCACGACAGGGCAGGGCGCGCCAGCGTGATGCGGCGCAAGGCTACAAGCTGGCCAATTTCCCAAGCCGAGATGGGGGATATCCAGATCTGGACCGCCCCTTCATAGGCCGCGCGCAGATGCTGGCGCAATTTGGGCTGATCACCGCCCATGGCAGACCAGATCAGCGCGCAGGTATCCAGCAAAAGCGGGGCTGTTTTCAAAGCGCAGCGCCCCGCAGGTGGGCGGCTTTTTGGTCCGTCCACCCTTCCACGTCACTGTCGGCAAAAAGCGGCGCTGTCAGATCAAAGCCCGCTTCTACCCGCACCGTGCCCGCCATGCAGCCAAACAGTGGATGATCGCCCAAAAGTACTTTGGGTGCATGAGCTGACCAAATCAGCGGGGCTGGCGATTCGGAAAAGCCCAGGGTGGGCGTTGGGGTGGGCGCGCTTTTGGCAAAGACCAAATGCGCGCCTGCCAGATCAACTGCCCGCGTGGTATAGCCCGCCGCCAGCCAAGCCTTTGTCATGACATTGTTGACCGGATTATTGCTCCACCAGCCCCGATGCTGCCGCGAGGAGGGGGGTAGGGCAAAGCCCAAGATCGCCTCGATCTCGGCAAAGTGCATGGGCACTTCTGCCTGAGCGCAGGTTTGAAGATGGTTGGTCAAGGGAGAATATTTGCTCATTCTATGCTCCAAGGATCAATGTGCAGAACATACACACTGATCCCTGAGTCGTCAAATGTGTTTGTGTGTGTTTATGCTCGCTCTAACAATCGTTGCAGTTCGAAGTCGGTCACAACACGGTCAGTTTCGGCAATTTCCCACTGGCAGGCATGGTGATAATGCTCCACCACCTCATCACCCAAGGCTGCGCGCAACATGGTAGAGTTGTGCAACAGTGTTGCTGCATCGCGCAGGTTCTTTGGGATCTCGCGGATGCCCGCCGCGCTGTACATATCGCCGCGCATCTCCGGCTCTAGCGGCATTTTTTGTTCGATCCCGTCCAGACCTGCTGCCAGCAAGGCGGCGCAGGCCAGATAGGGGTTCACATCGCTGCCCGGAATGCGGCATTCGACGCGCACGGCCTTGGTATGCTCGCCGCACACGCGAAAGCCTGCAGTGCGGTTATCGGCACTCCACACCGCTTTTGTGGGGGCAAACATGCCCACAGTGAAGCGTTTGTAGCTGTTCACATAAGGGGCCAGAAAGGCCGTGATGTCGCGGGCATGGGCCAACTGGCCAGCGATATAGTGTTTCATCACCGCTGACATGCCATGGGCATCGTCATGATCTTCAAAGCTGGGCTTTCCATCCAAACTCCACAGGCTTTGGTGGATATGCGACGACGACCCCGCCTTTTTATGGTCATATTTGGCCATAAACGTCACCGAACGCCCCTTGGTCCAGGCGATTTCCTTGATGCCGTTCTTAATGATCGTGTGGTTGTCGGCCGTATCCAGCGCGTCTGAATATTTGTAATTCAGCTCTTCCTGCCCGGCATCCGCCTCTCCCTTTGAATTCTCAACCGGAATGCCTGCGCCGTATAGCCCGTTGCGCACGGCGCGCATCACTTCTTCTTCCTTGGTGGTTTGGAAGATGTGGTAATCCTCGTTATAGGACGACACGGGTTGCAGCGCGCGCAACCCACCATCGCGCAGGTTTTCATACGAGTTTTCAAACAGATAAAACTCCAGCTCTGACGCCATCATGGGTTCAAACCCCATGGCACGGGCGCGCGCGACCTGTTTTTTCAAAATGGCGCGCGGGCTGATTGTGACCTCTTGGCCCGTGTGATGATCGAGCAGATCAGCCAGAACCAAGGCCGTGCCGGGCAGCCAAGGGATCAAGCGCAGCGTGGCCATGTCGGGCTTCATCACATAATCGCCGTAGCCTGTGGACCAGGACGAGCTTTTGTAGCCCTGCACCGTGTTCATATCTTGGTCAACCGTCAGCAGATAGTCGCAGCAATGCGTTTCTTGCCAGCCGCTTTTTACGAAAAACGCGGCGTGAAAACGCTTGCCCATCAGGCGGCCCCACATATCGACGGCGGCCACCAGAACAGTGTCGATGGTGCCGCTGTCAACAGCGTTTTTCAGTTCGTCAAATGTCATATTGCCGGGCATATCCGGTCTCCTTTTCATGGGGGATTGGCGCAGGCTGTAGCCCTTGGGGCC
>CANIKY010000081.1 GCA_947468085.1 Paracoccaceae bacterium
ACGCGGTCGTCGATGCGCGAATGTAGGCCAAAGGTCAGGCCGTAGCCCGTGGCGTTGATGTCTTGGACCACCTTGTCCAAAGCGCTGGCGGGAAAGGTGGCCACATGCAGCACGGGGCCAAAGATTTCGTGCGGCATTTGGCCGATGCCATCCACCTGCAAGATGGTGGGGGCGATGAAAGTGCCCGTTTTGGGCGCCGAAAGTTCCTTGACCAGCCGCCCTTCCCTGCGGGCTTGGCCGATATAGGCCGCGATGTTGGCCTGCGCTTGGGCGTCGATCACGGGGCCAACGTCAGTCGCCAGCGCCCAAGGGTTGCCCATGGTCAGCGCGTCCATCGCGCCATGCAGCATGGGCAGGATGGCGGGGGCAATATCCTCTTGCAGATACAGACACCGCAGGGCCGAGCAGCGCTGACCGGCCGATTGGAAGGCCGAGGCCAAAACATCCCGCACCACCTGTTCGGGCAGGGCGGTGGAATCAACGATCATCGCGTTCAGCCCGCCGGTTTCGGCGATCAGCGGCGCAGATGAGTCGCCGTAGTCGGCCATATTGCGGCGGATAGCGAGGGCGGTTTGGGTTGAACCAGTGAAGGCCACGCCTTTGACGCGCGGGTCGCGGGTCAGGGCCGCGCCGATGTCGCCGTCGCCAGTTAGCAGTTGCAACGCCGTGACCGGAACCCCCGCTTGTAACAGCAGGTCAGTGGCCAAGGCAGCGATTAGGGGCGTTTGCGGCGCAGGCTTGGCGATCACGGCGTTGCCTGCGGCAAGGGCTGCGGCGATTTGGCCGGTGAAGATGGCCAAGGGGAAGTTCCACGGGCTGATGCAGGCAAAGGGGCCACGGGCGGGGGCGGTCAGGGCTTTGGCCCCATCGGCGTAATAGCGCAGAAAATCCACCGCCTCGCGCAGTTCGGAAAGGGCGTCAGGCAAAGTCTTGCCCGCTTCGCGCGCCAGAAGGGCGAAGATGGGGCCTAGGTGTGCTTCGTAAAGATCAGCCGCGCGGCGCAGGGTTTCGGCGCGTTGGTTGGGTGCGGCGCTCCACGGCTGTGCTGCGTGCAAAGCGGTTTCGACATCCGTCAGGCTGGCGGTGACAACATGGCCCGTCAGGCTGCCATCGGCGGGATTGGCAATGCCGATGCGGGCAGCACCCGTGACCGGGCCTGCAAGGCGGGGGCTCGCCTCAAAGACGGTTTGCAGGTGGGGCGTGCGGGCGGCTTCGATGAACGCAAGATCAGAGGCATCGGTCAAATCATAGCCTTGCGCGTTGCGGCGTGGCGCGAACAGGGCGGTGCCTGCGGGGATCTTGGCATTGACGGCGGGCATGGCTTGCAATTGGGTCAAGGGGCAAGCAGCCACTTGGGCGGCGGGCACTTCGGCGTTGACGATCTGGTGCACGAAGGACGAGTTCGCACCGTTCTCTAGCAAGCGGCGCACAAGATAGGCCAACAGGTCGCGGTGCGCCCCAACGGGGGCATAGATGCGGCAGCGGGTGGCGTTTTGGGTCAGCACCAAGTCATGCAAACGCTCGCCCATGCCGTGCAATCGTTGGAATTCGTAAGCCGAGGGCGGCACGGCGGCTTGGGTTGCCATATGCAGCACGGCGGCAACGGTATGGGCGTTGTGGGTGGCAAATTGCGGATAGATGCGGTCGCTTAGGCTTAAGAGCTTGCGCGCTTGGGCCAGATAGCTGGCATCGGTGGCTTGTTTGCTGGTGTAGACGGGAAAGGACGATAGGCCCAAAATCTGGGCGCGCTTGATTTCGGCATCCCAATAGGCCCCTTTGACCAAGCGGACCATGATTTTGCGATCCAACCGCACCGCCAGATCGTGCAACCAGTCTATAACCGCCCCTGCTCTGCGCCCGTAAGCCTGCACCACCACACCGAACCCGTCCCACCCTTTCAGGCTGGGGTCGGACAGGGTGGCCTCGATCACCTCGAGCGACAAAGACAACCGATCGGCTTCTTCGGCATCAATGTTCAACCCAAGGCCCGCAGCGCGCGCCAGACCGGCAAGGGCACGCAGGCGGGGCACCAATTCATCCAGCACTTGCGCGCGTTTGGCGACTTCGTAGCGCGGATGCAGGGCGGATAGTTTGACCGAAATGCCCGGATTGGTGCGGATATCGGCGCTGGTTGCGGCCCGCGCGATGGCAGTGATGGCCTGGGAATAAGACAGGTGGTAGCGGCGGGCGTCAGCTTCGGTGCGGGCCGCTTCGCCAAGCATATCGTAGCTGTAGGTGTAACCGCTGGATTCCAGATCCTTGGCGCGGATCATCGCGGCATCAATCGTCTCGCCCAGAACAAAGGTGCTGCCCATTTCCTTCATCGCGCGGGTGACAGCGCTACGGATCACAGGTTCGCCCAAACGGCGCAGCGCGGCGCGCAGGTGGCCCACAACGCCCGGCTCGCGCTCTTCCAGCACCTTGCCGGTCAGCATAAGCGCCCAAGTTGAGGCATTCACAAGGCTAGAGGCCGAGCGCCCAAGATGGCGGCCCCAATCGGCGGGGGCGATCTTGTCTTCGATCAGCGCATCCATCGTCGGCGCATCGGGCACACGCAGCAGCGCTTCGGCCAGACACATCAGCGCGATACCTTCGTCGGTCGACAGGCCGTATTCGGCCAAGAACACCTCCATCAAGCCGGGCTTGGCGGAACCGCGAATTTGAGTGACCAATTCTGCGCCGTGAGCCGAGATGGCTGCCCTTGCAGGGGGGGCAAGGGCGGCTTTGGCTAGGTTTTGGTCGACAAGCTGGGCTTCATCGGCCAAGCTTTCATGTTGGATGCTGTCCCAAGGTGTCATCAGGCTTCCCCTTTGCTTTGGGGCAGTTTATCAGGAATTGCACTTGGCTTTGCCCTGTAAGTGGGGGAAATCGCAGGCGATTGACCTGAAAAAAAGGAATGAGCATGCCGATTGACCCGCTAGACGCCTTTGATCAGGCCATCCTGTCGGTGCTGGAAGCCGAGGGGCGCATCAGTGCCACGGCCTTGGCTGCTCGGATCGGCCTGTCAAAATCGCCCACCCAGGCGCGCATCACACGGCTTGAACGGTTGGGCGTGATCAGAGGCTACAGCGCGCGATTGGACAGGGTGAAGACCGGCCAAGCCCATGTCGCCTTTGTCGAGGTGCGCTTGTCTGACACGCGCGAGGCGGCCCTGCAGGCGTTCAACCGCGCGGTGCTTTTGGTGCCCGAGGTCGAGGAATGCCACATGATCGCCAGTCGCTTCGACTATTTGCTCAAAGTGCGCACCGCCGACATTCAGGCCTATCGGCGGGTCTTGGCTGAACAGATATCCGCGCTGCCGCATCTGGCGGGCACGTCAACCTATGTTGCTATGGAGGCGGTGCGAGAGGGGGGATAATCTGCTCTACTTTTGCCCGCACCGCCAAATTCTAGAGCTTTCGCCTGCCCAATAAAGAGAATATCTCAGAAGGAGGAAGCTAGAGGTTTGAGCGGTTTAGTCCGTTGCTTTTCGCAATGAGCCAAGCCTAGCGCCGTCCATCACCTGGGCCGATCCTTAGCTCAAGCATTCCTGTCTCGGTCATCGAACTTCGCTAAGATGCAGGGGGGATTCCAATATCTTCCCGACGGACGAGGCCGATCGCGGCAAAAAAGGCTTGATCTACGCACAGCTTCAGGCGACGCTTTCCTTTAGCGGCAGCCCCCTTTGAGGAGTGCCGGCAAAAACGATGGGGGATAGCACATGTATACCAAGCAAGCACTCCACGAACTGGGCATTCGGGGCGATGCGATCTCTGCCAAACAAAAACGCCAACTTGACGAAGACGGCTATTTCATCGTCGAGGACGTCTTGTCCAAGTCGGATGTTAAAAAGATATGCGACGCGTTTGAAACCATTCACGCAAGCGAAGCAGGCCAAGGCGGGCATGAGGTGCATGTGGAGCCGGGCGCCAGACGGCTTTCAAACATTTTCAACAAGTCAGATGCCTTTGATGTGTGTCTAAGCATACCCGTTGTTTTGGCAGCAGCCCACTACATGCTTGGTGAAATCAAAGTGCATGGGTCTAACTTGCGCGATCCCAACCAAGGCTATGGCCAACAAGACTTGCATGTGGACGTGCCCAAGCGCTTTGTCGATGATTGGTGGGTGATGAATGCTATGGTGATGTTCGATGACATGACCCTGACAAATGGACCAACGCGGATTGTGCCGGGCTCTCATCTTTGGCCGGCGATCAATGTGCCTTATGTCAATATTGGCGACTGGGAGCCTGAGCCTTTGTCCGCTGAAGATCAAAAACGCATTCCAAAAGATTTGGCGGGGCCTTATCCAGGCGAAATCATGGTCACCGCCCCTGCGGGGTCTGCCATCATCTGTAACGCATCAATGTGGCACAGCGGCACTTTAAAGAAAGACAACACACATCGCCGCATGCTTCATATGACCTACACACGCCGCGATTTACCTCAGCAACTCACCCAAGCCGATCACCTCACCAAAGGCCTTTATGATCGAATGAGCGCTGTGCATCGCTATCTTTTGGAAATTGAGCCGAGCAGCGCAGTGGGCATTTTGCGCCAGCCGAAGAAAGATCATAAGGGCTGGTGGAACTGAGGGTTCAGAACTGATTGTAAGATGGTTATCCCCCTTTTAGGTTCGGTTGTAGCAATAAAATCAGAAAAGCAAATGAACGTGCCCGCGGCACTTGTTTGGCTTTGCAACTCATCATTTGGGCTTCCAAAGTATGGGTCAAATTGGATTGGCAACATTTATCCCCCAAAAGGAACAACAACGTCAGCCACGTGACTGAAGGAGAAACGGGGCGCAGGTGAGGTGCGCTCAAAACCATCCCTCTGAGGTCGCTTATCGTCTTGAATTCCCGCGCGAACCCGCCGACGCTATGTTCGACACCAGCTCAGGAGGGTGATGCCATGCGCAGCTACAAGAATTCCGATCCTGCTCCGCCCATCATGTCTGGCAGCCCACCACCGCCGGAAATGCGCCCGCCTCTGGCCGACTGGGATCGGGCTCCATGGAACCGATGGAGTTTTCAGCATGTGCGTGAGGTAGTGCCGACTGTGGCCATTCGCCGGGCCATGCTCCCATCCTCTTGGCCCGATGCGGCAGGGGCGCTGGACGATTTCAGCTATGCCGGGCCAGATGGAACCAAAACGACCTTCGCCAGAATGCTGGATGATACCTACACAGATGCGGTGCTGGTCTGGGCGGATGGCAAGGTGCAGCATGAAAGCTATCACAACGGCATGGACGCGCGGACCCTGCATCTGTTGCAATCCGTGTCGAAATCGCTGACCTCTGCTGCAGCAGGCAACTTGGTGGCCATAGGGTTGCTGCGGCCTGAAGCGCCAGTGACGCAGTATCTGCCGGAACTGGAGGCGACTGCGTGGCGCGGTGCGACCTTGCAGCAGGTGCTGGACATGACCTCAGGCACGCGGTTCACCGAAGCCTACACCCAACCTGACAGCGATGTTGGCAAGATGGACACCGCCGCAGGTTGGAAGCCTGCGCCGGAAGGTGTGGATGCCTCGCAGTGGCCGACTTGCATCTGGGAACAAATCGTCGGGCTAACCGTGGCCGACGCCGCACATGGCACGCGTTTTGCCTATCGCTCGATTGAAACGGATGTGCTGGCCCATGCGATGGAGCGGGTGACCGGCCAGCGCTTACCACAAATTCTGTCAGAGCGACTTTGGCAGCCCTTGGGTTGCGAAGATGATGCCAGCATCACGGTGGACCGTTCGGGCTATGGCCTCGCCTGCGGCGGCATCAGTGCCAGCCTGCGCGACATGGCGCGATTTGGGTTGGCGCTGTTGAACAACGGAAAGGTTGACGGGCGGCAAGCGATACCTCAGCCATGGTGTCAAGATATCCGCCATGGCACTCACGGTTTATTCAATACAGATAACAGCCGAAACTGGCCAGACGGGCGCTATCGCAATCAGTTTTGGGTCGAGGACAGCAAGCTGGGGCGTCACTACTGCTTTGGGGTTTTCGGCCAGATGGTAATGGTCGCCCCGGACACCGGAACGATGGTAGTCAAGCTTTCCAGTTGGCCCAATTTTCTGGATCCAGACCTGAACCGGGTCACCATGGCCGGGCTACGTGCAGTTGAACTTGCCTTTTCCGGTTGACACACAGGAATGCCGCTTACGTTTCAAACGCGGCAACGGATGCGGCAATTGTTCTGCGAGGCACATGCAGAAAGCCCCGCGAGAGCGGGGCTATGTTTCTGGTATTGTTATGTATTTTTGTGGTTGCGGGGGCGCATCCCCAACGTCGCTGCTGGTCACCTCGACGGCCCGGATTTCCAGTGTTTGTTCATCAATCCCGAGGTGGACCTTCCGCCAGACGCGGCGTTTTGCACCGCCGTGCTTGCGTGCATTCCACTCGCCTTCGCCTTCGCCCTCGACCTTGATCCCGGTGCTGTCGATCAACAGGTGGAGCGGGCCCTGCGACCCCCGATGCGGGATGTTCACGGCAAGGGTCTTCTGGCGACGGCTGAGCGTGCTGAAGTCCGGCACCTCCCAGTCCAGGCCGATCAGGCAAAGCAGGCTCTCGACGAACCCGGTCGTCTGCCGCAGCGCCATGCCGAACAGGACCTTCATCGTCAGGCAGGTCTGGACGGCCGCATCGCTGTAGACAGGCTGCCGCCCACGCTTGCCTGTCGGCTTCGCCGCCCACGCCATGTCTGGATCAAACCAGATCGTCAGCGAGCCCCGGCGCTTGAGCGCCTTGTTATACTCGGGCCAGTTCAGGGTCTTGTAAGTCGGTGTGTTCGGTCTGCTCATGCCCCCCAGCTATCACGCTGGATTCACAAGATGAATCCCTCACGGGATTTGTGCAACAGAGCCGCTCTGGTGCAGAAAACATCAGGCAAGCGCAGCACTAGACCACTATCGAAGACATGAAAAGCAACTGTAGTATTAAGGACTTTGCGAGAAACGGGTGGCGAGAGGGGTCTGCTGCGATCATGGCCCCGCGTTGGCTCAAACAGTAGGGGCTCATCCCGGCCAGGTATCGGCAATACGGTAGCCACCGGGCCAAGGGTCAGAGGGATCAAGCAGCAATTGTCGGGTCTCGGTGATCCAAGCCCGACCTGAAATTGATGGAATGATCGCTGCTACGCCCTGCAAATCGGTCAAGGCCTCGATCCGGCACTCAAATCGGCTGTCGATGATCGACAGGCCGACAAAATCTTCGCCAACCTGCAAATCTCCCTTAGACTGCAGAACAGCCATCCGGGCTGAACACCCGGTTCCGCAAGGTGAGCGGTCAAGTTTGCCAGGTTCGATGGCAACAGCACTACGCCCGGTCTTGACTCCTTTCACGATCGCAAGCGGCGTCGTGAATTGGCAAAAGGAAATATGCCTCCAGTCGGGGTTAAGGGGGTGCGTGAAGCCAAGTTGTTCCGTGGCTGCCTGCCTTATGCGCATACCGACGTGTGCCAGATCTGCCGCCTCGTCCGGTCGCAAAGCAAAGCCTGCCTGATGGGCATCGACCAGAACGAAACTGTCACCGCCATAGGCGGTGTCAACGCTGAGCGTGCCCAGGCCCGCAACTTCCAGCTCGGCGTCCAGACGCGCAACAAAACTGGGGTGATTGGTCACCCGGACCGACTGTGCCTTGCCGTCTTTGCAAAGCGCCTCGATCTGGACCAATCCGCCCGGCGCCTCGAGGATAAAGCGGGTCACCGGCTCGGTCATGGGGACCAGTCCGGTATCTAGCAAGACGGTGGCCACGCAGATCGCATTCGAGCCAGACATCGGCGGAGTATGCACCGGCTCCATGATAATCCAGGCTGCGGCCGCGCTGGGATCCTTGGCCGGGACGAGCAGATTGACATGACGAAAGACCCCGCCGCGCGGCTCGTTTAGCACGAAATTGCGCAGGGTCTGGTCGCGGGCAATCCAGCGTGACTGCTCCCACAGCGTCGCCCCGGGCGGAGGGGCCACACCGCCCACGATGACGTCGCCGACCTCGCCTTCGGCATGGCAACCGACGACATGAATGACCTTTTGCGAACGCATCGTCAGATCACCAGCACCGGGGTGCCCAATGCCGCCATGATCGGCTCCACACCCAGACCGGGCCCATCGGACGCGCGCATGGTGCCGTTCACCCGCTTGGGTGCGCCAGAGGCGATATCCTTGGTGCCGTAAGAGTTGAAATCGGTGGCCGAAAAGCAGAAATCGGCAGGGGTCGACTGCGCCAGATGGGCGATGGTCGCGGTCACGATGTCGCCGCCCCAGGTGTCTTCGATCGTCATAGGGACGCCAGCTTCGATGCAAAGATCACGCATCAGCCTCGCCTTGGTCAGCCCACCAACCTTGGATATTTTCAGGTTGATCACATCCATGGCCCCGTCGGCAATACCGCGTGTCAGATCATGAACTGAGCCTATGTTTTCATCCAGCACAAAAGGTAGTGCGGTGCGACGGCGGGTGACAAGGCATTCTTCATAGGTTGGGCAGGGCTGTTCAATATAAACATCGACATCACGTACAGCATTCACCACGCGGGCGGCCTCATGCATGGTCCAGCCGGTATTGGCATCGGCGACCAGCACGTCGCCGGGCTTAAGGGCGGCGGCACAAAGGCGGATGCGGGCGATGTCACTGTCGGCATCCGCGCCGACCTTGAGCTGGAATTTCGTGTAGCCTTCCGCGCGGTACGAGGCCAGATTGGCGGCCATGGCGGATGGCTCGATCTGGGAAATCGCGCGATAAAGCTTGATATCGTCCTGTGCCTTGCCGCCCAGAAGCTGATAGATCGGCAGGCCCGTCGCCTTGCCCAAGATGGTGCTACATGGGCCTACTAAGAACATTACTCAAACTGTTCAGGCCCAAGCACCTGATATTGGCAATGGAGCCAGCTAGAAGCTAACGATGTCACCAGCGTCCCTTGCGCGCATGAGGAGATGTGTCCGCCTTAGAAGAAAAAAGCATGAAACACATTTTGTAAGCCGTGCGCGCAAGGGACAATGGTGACAATGGGTCTTAATCCTCCCTCTGGAACAAAAGCCCCAGAGCGGCCTTTGCCTCCTTTATCCGCGTGGCCTCTTTCTTCGCCCGATCCGCGTAAAGGGTGTGAACCATCGGGTTGACTTGCCAAATCGGCTGCAGCGACGGCCGCGCATTTGGAACTCGTCCAAGCCAGCCCATAGCTTCGAGTTGCTCGAAGAGTGGGCGGATGTCCTTGTCTTCTAGGCCCCGCATCGCACGGTCGCCGCGCTGAACATCGCGGTTGGTGATCTTGTCCAGTTGGTGGGCGAGGATATAGCTTGCGATGGCACACAGTCGGTCGTGGTTGTCCGACAGGCCAAGAGTTCCAAAGTAGAAGGCAACTGCATGGGGCAGAAGGAACTGCTCCATGAACTGGGCCACCTCTTGGGCCGTCTTCCCATCGATCTGCTGGGGCAATGGCGGGCCTGCCTCGAAGTTGTCGGTGGGATCGACTGTGCAATGCTTTATGCAGCGCCATATAATACACAGTCGCGCGAACAGCCCGTCGTACTTGCCGATGTGGCTTTGGTTCTGGGCAACTGGTCCATGTTTTCGCCTGGTTCTGTTCTTTCTCTGGTCATCCGACCTGAGATGCAAGATGCCGCGCCCGTCGCAACCGTGCTTGAGACAATCAGGCGGGCGGAAAGATCCAGAAGTAATCGCCACTTGCCCCGCCTGCTGCGGCCGCCTCGTCGGACATCCGCTGCGCCATCAGGTCAAGGCTGCCCGGTGGCCAGCCCCGGCAACTGCGCATCTTCAGCGTGACTTCGTCATAGTCCATCAGATCTTCCGCCGGAGCGCGGGCCATTAGGGCTGACGGCAAGACAGCACAATGGTAAACGCGCAGCCCCGTTCCCAAGGCGCGGGCCCGGGCGAAACTGGACAGAAAGCTGTCGGGCGTGTCGCCGGGCAGGCCCATAATGATCTCTGTGGTGACCGACGCAACAGAGCGCAAGACGCCCAATAACCCACCCAACCGGGAGGGATCGAACTTGCGCTCGACATGGCGCAGCGTGGCATCGTCGAAGGATTGCAGGCCGACGCCGATATGCGGTGCGCCAACCTTTTCCAGAAAGCGGATGTGATCTTCGGTTAGGGATTTGGGATAAACCTCGGCGATCAGGGCGCGGTGTTTCAAAAAGCCAGTCTCCTCGGCGGCACGGCGCAGGGCGGTGAAAGCCTGTCCGTTCAGGTTCAACCCGGCGTCCGCCAAAAGAAGCGCATTCAGGCCAAGCCGGTCCATCGCGGCGAATTCACCCGCGATGCGGGCGGTGGAAAGGACGTTCTTTGGCGCCTCCATCACGCCCCATTCGCAAAAAGAACAGGTGAAGGGACAGCCGCGGTAGGTTTCCATCAGGCCAATGCCGCCCGCCGGGATCAGGCCCTGCTGATAGGGCGAGGCGAGCAGATCCAGCACCGCGCGCGGGGCGGGGGGGCTTCGTGTCCAGTCGCCCTTTTGGCGCAGCGTCACGCCGGGAATGCGCGACAGCGCCTCGGGCCTGCGGTCTTGTGCCTGAACCAGGGCGGTGAATACGGCTTCGCCCTCGCCTTCAACCAGCACATCAATCGCTGCTGCGGCGTCGCGGAACGGGGCCAGCGCCAGCATGTTGGGCCGCGCAGAAGGGCCGCCAAGGACGATCAGGCGGCTCGGATCGTCTTTGGCCAGAAGCTGTGCCGTCTGGACCAAGGCGGGCAGCGACCACAAAAAGGCCGAGCCGCCAATAATGTCAGGGTTGAAGGCGGCAACCTCGGCGGCGACCTCGGCGGCGGAACGGGTGCGCTCATCCCAGATCCGCAGGTCCAGTCCCTCGATCCCGGCCGCATTCAGACCGGCGGCGATCATATACATCCCCATGTTCGGGATGAAGGGTGGCATGGCAGGGTTTTCAGCCGGATACCATGCCAGCAAGGCGACACGCCGCCCGCTGCGTTTCATTTGCGAAATGACCACCAATATTCGCCCGAGGCACCGCCATGATTGGCAACGCGGTTGGTCAATTCGTCGCGCATAGCGATCAGATCATGCGTTGACCACGAAAAGTTGGACAGCATAGTCATGTTTAGGGGGTCGAAGGTTACGTTCCAATGCGGCAAGGATCGGCTGAGCAGCGCGTCGGGCAGCACAAGGCAGTGATAGACGCGCACCGAATAGACCGGCAGGCTCAGCGCGTAATCGAGCGTCTTGCGGAAGCTTTCTGGC
The DNA here is from genome assembly GCA_947468085.1 of Paracoccaceae bacterium. GTDB lineage: Bacteria > Pseudomonadota > Alphaproteobacteria > Rhodobacterales > Rhodobacteraceae > Stagnihabitans. The sequence continues at coordinate 11,183 of CANIKY010000081.1, forward strand.
GTATCCTCGGGCAGGCCCATGATGATTTGCAGTTCAAGCCCGGCCACGCGCGACAGTTCCTCGACGGCGGGCGCAAGGCGGCGCATGTCGAAGGGGCGGTTGTGGGCCTTAAGCACGCGCTCGTCGATGCTTTGCAGCCCGACGCCAAGATAGGCGGTGCCGACTGAGGCGAGAAATTCGATATGTTCGGGTTTGGCGAGGGTCGGGTAGATCTCTGCCCAAAACAGGGCTTCAGACAGGAATCCATCACGCGCATGGGCCTCGGCCAAATTGCGAAAACCCTTGGCATTCAGGTTCAGACCGGCGTCAAGCAAGAAGACCGCGGGCGCGCGTAGGGCGCGAAAAGCCTTCAATTCGGCCTCGATATAGTCGGTGGGAAAGACCTCGCGGGCGGGGCGAGATACGCCCCAAGCGCAGAAGTTGCACGACAAGGGGCAACCGCGATAGGTTTCCAGATAGGCCACCGCGCCGCTTGGCATCAGGCCTTGTTGATAGGGCGAGGGGGTGGCCGACAGGCTCATGGTAAGCAGGTCACCCTGGGCTGTCCAGCCTGCGCCGGCGTCTTTGCGGGTCCAAAGCCCCGGCGTCAAAGCCAGCGTTGCGTGGTTCAAAACCGGTGCTGCCATCAAATGAACGATAATAGCCTCTCCATCACCTTCGCAGACGGCATCCACGATCCGCGCCGCCTGCTTGTAATGGAAATGGTCAAAGGCATCGCGGCGTGCAGAGGGTCCACCGAACAGAAACAAGGTATCGGGCAGGCGGGCGCGGATGTCAGCGGCAAGGGCAAGAAGGTTCGACATCGACCACACGTAGACCGAAAATCCGACAAGATCGGGCGCGAAATCAAGGATCGCCCGCAATCCCTCTTCGCGGCCCAACTCGCCCAAATCGAAGAACCGCACATCCACATCATGCGGATAGCTCGCCCCGCGGGCTGCAGCATGGACGCGGTGGATGCCGTAAGAAGGCATCGGTAGGGGCATTTCACCGCCGTCAAAGGCAGGGGACGCGCACACCAAGGCAAGTCTTCTCATATTTGCGCCTTGTTCCTGCCACGGGCCTCGCCCAAAACCGCTACTTCGATACTTAACATTCATTATAGGTGTTGTGATGAAAGTCAATCAGACCGATATTTCTTGGGCTCAGCACCCGTTAAAGCCCTAGTAATGGCCAGTTTTCATTGGTCCATTTGTGTCGCCATGGGGGTGTCGCGCCCAGACTTTGTCCAACATTTTCAGGATCTAAGGTTGTTGGATATCTGTCGGTGAGCGCATTCGCCGCTGAACACGCCGATGGGATGCCGCGGCACATGGCATGACACGGAGAATTGTTCGAAACCTATATCGAATTCCATCCTAGTTAAAATTGAGAAATCAGACTATTTTGGGTCAGACAGCAGATCACTTGAGGAATGTCGGGTTGGAGGAGGTCTGACATCATGGCAATGATTACGGAGATCGAAGACTTCTTCACGCTAGGATGTGGGCGCTGCGTCCGGTTTGCAACGCCCGATTGTTCGGTCCGCAAATGGTCCGCTGGAGTGGATGCGCTGCGCGAGATATGCCGGGGATTGGGGCTGCAAGAGACGGTGAAATGGGGGCATCCGTGCTATATGCACGCAGGGCGAAACATTGCCATCATCGGGGCATTCCGAGGCGATTTTCGGCTGACGTTCATGAACGCCACGTTATTGAAGGACCCTGAAGAAGTGTTGGATCGGCAAGGACCGAACACGCAAAATTCTGATGCCATCCGATTTACCGATCTGGTGGACGTTGGAGCCAAGGCCGCGGTGATCCGTGCGTATCTAGCAGAGGCGATGGGATACGCGGCGGCCGGGATCAAGGCAGAGAAAGTCATACGCGAGATCGAATTGCCGGAAGAAATGGTCGGGGCGATGGACGCAGATCCTGAGCTTGCCGAGGCTTTTCATGCTCTGACCCCGGGGCGTCAAAACAGCTATGTCATTGTGCTGAAAGGGGCGAAGGCGGCGGCCACCCGTGTGGCCCGGATCGAAAAATTTCGGGCTAAGATCATTGCTGGTAAGGGCGCGAACGAATATTGATCCGCAAAAGTGTCCGCAGCGGGCGGTTGGGTGGCTGGATTAAGGCGCACCGATTTGCAAGCTTGTCCCCTTGGCTGCCTGTCATCGACGGTTTACAGCGACGTCAGCTGTTGGTCACCGATACGATCAGATCGCAATGGGACAAACATCTTCAGATCCTGAAGATGTTTTCGCCGTTGCTATGCGGCGTCTTGGAATGTTGGTTCTACACGACATTCCACTCCGCACGACGCTGGCTCACATTTGCCGCCAATCCTGCGCAGGCTGGTTTCAGCGCTGATCGGCCTGATCCAGTTTGTCCAGCAGTTCTAAACCGCGCTTAATTGAGCCAGTTGCCGCCAGACGGCGATATCGCAGTTCAATGTCGTTCTCTGTCAGCGCCTGAGCAGACAGTTGTTCTAGCAACTTGTTCAGGCTTAACCCCCTGGCCTGTGCCATGGATTTTAGCCGCTGATGTTGATCATCGGGCAGGCGAAGGGTCACAACGCTCATCTCGCTCTCCATAGTTCAAGAAACTCTGCGGCTGTTACGACCTTTAGGCCTGGGAACCGCAATTCCATTTCCGCAAAGTCGCGGCTGTTCTGGGTGACGATATAGCTGGCACTTCCCGCGACTGCCAGTTCGACCACATGATTGTCTGCCTCGTCACGCAGGTTGGGCCGCCAACGATAATAAATCGTTACCCAGTTGGTGATGTTCAGAAACGCAGCGAAAAAGTCGTGTCGTTCCTGTTGGTCCAATGGACTGGATCGAAAAAGACTACTGCGTGCCAGCACATCTTCCATCTCGCTAAACAGCGCCACCCCAACCAAAGGCTCAACCTTTCGATCTAAGCACAGGCGCAAAACTGCTCTTGCCGCCCCACCCTCGCGTAGCAGCGCCCCCACTAGGACGTTTGTGTCAATCACGATTTTCATGGGTTTATGATAGCTTATATGCTGTCATTCGCACAAGTGGTAGGTGGGCAGA
>CANIKY010000082.1 GCA_947468085.1 Paracoccaceae bacterium
AGGTCTCTACCGCCTCAGCCCAAGCGTTGATGGCGCGGCTAAGGCTGGCAGGTTTGACGCAAGTCGCGCGTGTGGCCGCAACGCCAGAGGCGGACTTGCGCGCCTTGGGCCTGTCGCGCCAAAAGGCGCGCTACGCCAAAGCACTGGCTGCAGCGGAAATTGATTACGACGCGCTGCGATTTCTGCCCGACGCCGAAGTCATCGCTGCCCTGACAGCGGTGACAGGCATCGGCCAATGGACGGCCGAAATTTATGCGATCTTTGCCCTTGGCCGCGCGGATGTCTTTGCCAGCGGCGATCTTGCGCTGCAAGAAGCGGCAAGGCTGGCCTATCATCTGCCCCAACGCCCCTCCGCCAAAGCGCTGGCAGAGCTTTCTTCACGATGGAGTCCGTGGCGCGCTGTTGCCGCCCGCGCGCTTTGGTCTTACTCCAGCGTGGCAAAAGGGCGCGAGGGTATCAAGTGAGCAGAGTTCTACGATTCGGCCGCAAGGCGGCACTCTCGGGTACGGCCAAAAGCCTTGTGGTCTTTGTGCATGGCTACGGGGCCGATGGGTCGGATTTGCTTAGCTTGGCCGACGTGCTTGGCCCGCATCTGCCCGATACGGCCTTTGTCGCCCCCGATGCCGCCGAGCGTTTGCCCGGCGCGCCCTTTGGCCGGCAGTGGTTTGCCATCCCGCGCTTTGATGGATCCACCGACGCGCAGGCGGCATCCGGTTTGGCGCGGTCGGCGCAGGATCTGGCTGGTTTTATCGATCAGCGTCTGGCTTACGAAGGCCTAGAACCGCAAGCTGTTGGCTTGGTGGGCTTCTCCCAAGGGGCTATGTTAAGCCTGCACATGGCCCCGCGCCGCGTTGAGCCCTTTGCAGCCGTCATAGCCATATCCGGCCAGTTGCTACAGCCGGAACGTCTGGCGGCCGAGACAGTCGTCAAACCCCCCGTTCTTGTGCTGCACGGCGACCAAGACGAGGTGGTTCCTTTCTTTGAGATGACCGCGACCTGTGACGCTTTGTCAGCGGCAGGTTTTGATACCTATGCCCATGTCATGCAAGGGTCAGGCCACACAATGGCCCAAGATGGGCTTGCGACGGCTTTGGCTTTTTTGCAAAAAACTTTGCCACGCTAAAGAACCGCGCTGCCGCAACCGCTTTCATATGTGCCCAAATATCCCCGCCGGAGGCGAAGGCGTCAGCCTTGCTCGCCATTGGCAAGATAAGCGGCACACCCGGTCAGGGCAGCATAGTCATCCTCGACCACCCAAACCGGAAAACTGGACAGGAAACTGCCAAAACGGCCCTTGTCGGTCAGCGACTGGGCCAAGCCCATCTCGGCCATATAAGGGGTTAGGGCACGCGCCATTCCGCCGATTAAGAAAATACCGCCATAGGGCAGATGGGTCAGGGCAAGATCGCCCAAGGTGGATCCCAAGATATGGATGTAAAGCTTGGCCGCTTCGCGCGCCAAGGGGTCCGCTCTGCCCAAATCCGCCATGATCTGGCCAGAGGTTTGGACGTTCAGATGTCCCGCCTCTTGCGTGACAAAGGCATAGACACGTTCCAAACCCCGCCCGGCTAACGCATCTTCGACGCCGGCAAAGCCATGCGCTTCGGGGCCATAGCTTTCAATAAACTGCGCCAGTGCCAGATCGCGGGCGGAGCGGATCGGCATCGAGACATGGCCGCATTCCGACGGGGGCACCACGCGCCCCCAAGGCGTGTTGTGCACGGGTGCTGCATTTACGCCGGTCCCCAAACCCACCACCAGCATCGCGGCATTGGGCACGCCAGACCCTGCGACGACCGATCGCAAATAGCTGGGGGCGATATGGCTTAGGGCCTGACCCTGCGCTTGCAAATCGTTCAGAATGGCGACCTGCTTGGCCCCTGTGGCACGGGTCAGTTGGGCATGGTCAATAACCCAAGACAGGTTTGTCATCTCGGCCACACCATTGCGCACGGGGCCTGCCGCAGCAACGCAAGCGCCTTGGACGCTGGAAATGCCCGCCTCGGCCAAATAGCGCGTCAGGATGGGTTCCAAACTGTCAAAGGCAGCGTTTGAAAACTTGGCTATGGAATTGGGTCGCACCACGGAACCGTCGGCCAAAGCCACGCGGGTATTGGTGCCGCCGATATCGGCAAGGATGGCTATCATGGGTCACCTTTGTCTGTCAGGGGCCGTGTTCTTGGGGCCGGAAGATAGGATTTAGCGGTCTTTTGGCCCTTTAACCCCCTAAGGCACAAGGCCAAATCGCGCTTTAGCGCGCCATTTTGCGTCCTGCAGAGAGGGTTTGAAACCGCAAGCCACCCGTGCCAAGACTGTCTGGCAGGGTTTGGAGGATCACATGGTCACAGTTACCACAGATATGGTAAAAGCGTTTCAGCGCGACGGGGTTGTTTTGGTCAAAGGGCTTTGGAAAAACTGGGTGCCGCAGATCACCGAAGGGATCGAGCGGAACATGGCCGAACCTGGCCCTTATGGGGCCGAAAACCTTAAACCTGGCGAAGCGGGCCGGTTTTTTGATGATTACTGCAACTGGCAGCGCATTCCGGAATTTCGCGATGTGATCTATAATTCTGACGTGGCGCAAGTGGCGGCGCGCCTGATGCAAAGTTTGCGCGTGCAGATGTTTCACGACCATGTGCTGGTCAAAGAACCGGGCACAGCCAAACCCACACCTTGGCACCAAGACGGCCCTTATTATTTCGTTGAAGGTCGCCAGACGATTAGCTTTTGGAGCCCGGTTGACCCTGTCACCGATGCCTCGCTGCGCTGTGTGGCGGGCAGTCATTTGTGGCCAAAAGAGGTGCTGCCCAAGCGGTGGCTGTCTGATACCTCGTTTTATCCCGATCCTGACAAATATATGCCCGTCCCCGACCCTGATGCCGAAGGGATGCAGATCATGGAATGGCCGATGGAGCCGGGGGATGCTGTGGCTTTTGACTACCGCACCCTGCACGGCGCGCGCGGCAATACTTCGGGCACCCGCCGCCGCGCCTTTTCGCTGCGGTTGGTAGGCGAGGATGCGCGCTATGTCGAACGGGCGGGCAAAACCTCTCCACCTTTTCCGGGGCATGAGATGGTGGCGGGGCAAAGGCTGCGCGAGGATTGGTTTCCCGTGCTGCTGGGCGGGTGAGCCTGAGAGCGTGGGTTTCACACCCCCGCGCCCGCTGTCAAAAGCGGGGGTTTCACACCCCCGCGCCCCCGTGGGATATTTAGACACATATGAAAGGGGGAGCGGGGCGATTTTCTGGGAATGTGTAAAGTTTTAGATAAGTTTGACCCAAGCGCGGGCGAGGGTGAGGCCGTGGGCATCAGCGTGGATACCTTGGGTGCGTTCGCGTTGGGGCAGAACCTCTGCCCAGCCGGGGTGCATCTTTTCGCTTAAGTCGGGGAAGGTGCGGGCCCAGTCGCGCGCGACGGCGCGAGAGGCTTCAAAGTGGAACTGCATACCGTAGCCTGCGCGGCCATGGCGAAAGCATTGCACGCCTGCAACGGCTGATGTGGCAAGGTGAACCGTGTTTGGGGGCAGGGTGAAGGTGTCGGAATGCCATTCGAAAATGTCGAAGACGTCCGGCAGGGCATTCAAGACCGGATCAAGCTGCGCCTCTGGTTTAAGCGATACCTTGCACCAACCAAATTCCTGTGCCGTGCCAAGGTGGTTATCTGCGCCCAAGCCGCGGGCAAAAACCTGCGCGCCTAGACAAATCCCCAAGACCGCCACACCTTCGCCAGCACTTTTTGCCATCAGTGTGCCCAAGCGCAGCAAATAAGGGTGGGTGTGATCGTCAAGCGCTGATTGCTCGCCGCCAAAGCTTATGAGTGCATCAAAACTGCCCAGTTCAGGCAAGACCCCATCGCGAAACGGGCGGTACACATCCACCAAAGCCCCCACCTCATGCAGGGCAACACCCACCTGCCCGTGGTGGGTGATCTTGGTATTTTCGACAATCGCAACCCTCACTGCTTGCCCTTTCGTAAAACAATACCGAACACCCTTGCCATTTCGGACGCGAAGTGAAAAGGGGAGCCGTCAAACGAACACTCCCGCCCAACCCAGATGGAGGCTTACATGGAGATTCGCGAGGCGTTGACCTTCGATGATGTGCTTTTGGTTCCAGCAGCCAGTGCGGTTCTGCCGTCTGATGCGGACACGTCGACCTTTGTAACAAAATCCATTCGGATGAACATTCCGCTTTTGTCATCTGCGATGGACACCGTGACCGAGGCGCGCATGGCCATTGCGATGGCGCAGGCGGGCGGGATCGGGGTGATCCACCGCAACCTTGACCTTGAGGCGCAGGCCCGCGAAGTGCGCCGCGTAAAGCGGTTTGAAAGCGGCGTGGTCTATGCGCCCATCACGCTGCGCCCCGATCAGACATTGGCAGATGCCAAGGACTTGATGGAGCGGTATAACATCACGGGCTTTCCCGTTGTAGATGCGCAAAACCGCGTGATGGGCATTGTGACCAACCGCGATATGCGCTTTGCAAGCGACGATCGCACGCCCGTTAGCGCCATGATGTCGTTTGAAAATCTTGCCATGCTGCGCGAACCCATCGACCGCGCCGCAGCTATTGGCCTAATGAAGCAGCGCCGCATCGAAAAGCTGCTGGTGACGGATGCGCAAGGCCATTTGACCGGGCTTTTGACGCTGAAAGATACCGAACAATCGGTTCTTAATCCCCATGCCTGTAAGGACGAAATGGGCCGTCTGCGCGTTGCCGCCGCCACAACTGTGGGCGATGCAGGGTTTGATCGCAGCCAAGCCTTGATTGAGGCGGGGGTGGATATGGTGGTGATTGACACAGCCCATGGCCATTCTGAAGGGGTGGCGCGCGCGGTTGAACGTATCAAGCGTTTGTCAAATACCGTGCAAGTGATGGCAGGCAACGTCGCCACCGGCGAGGCCACGCGCGCCTTGATAGGATCGGGCGCCGACGCGGTAAAAGTTGGTATAGGCCCGGGATCGATCTGCACCACGCGGATCGTGGCAGGGGTCGGCGTACCGCAACTGACGGCGATTATGGATGCGGCGCGAGCGGCGGGTGATATTCCGGTGATTGCCGATGGCGGGATCAAATACTCGGGCGATTTTGCCAAAGCGATTGCGGCGGGGGCGTCGTGCGCCATGGTGGGCAGCGCCATTGCCGGCACCGACGAATCACCTGGAGAAGTCATTCTATGGCAAGGCCGCAGCTATAAAGCCTATCGCGGCATGGGATCTTTGGGCGCTATGGCGCGGGGTTCAGCCGATCGGTATTTCCAAAAAGATGCCGCATCCGATAAACTGGTACCCGAGGGGATTGAAGGGCAGGTGCCCTACAAAGGATCTGCCGCCGCCGTGTTGCACCAAATGGTGGGCGGCCTGCGCGCAGCGATGGGCTACACAGGTTGCGCCACCATAAGCCAAATGCGCACAGACTGCACCTTTGTAAAAATCACTGGGGCAGGGCTAAAGGAAAGCCATGTTCACGATGTGCAAATCACACGCGAAAGCCCAAACTACCGCGTGGGTTAAGGCCGTCTTGGCGCCAAGTCGCCGCATCAGGAGCTTGCCACCATGACGCCTGCCGCCCGAATCTCTGCCGCGATCGAGGTTTTGGATGCAATTCTTATGGGCCAAGCGCCAGAATTTGTATTGACCAATTGGGGCCGTGCCAACCGGTTTGCCGGATCAGGTGACAGGGCCGCGATCCGGGATCTGGTCTATGACGCGCTGCGGTGCAGGGCGTCATTTGCGGCCTTTGGCGGTGGGTTAACGGGGCGCGGCTTAACTTTGGGCGGGCTGCGGGCTGCGGGTGGGAAAGTGGACGCCTTATTCACCGGCGAGGGCCATGCCCCGGCCAAAGTGACGGCACAAGATGAGGGTTCGTATCCTCTTGGTTATGACGCACTTGATTGCCCGCCTTGGCTGGGGCCAAGGCTAGAGTCGGCCCTCGGCGAGGAATTTGCACCCACTTTGCGGGCTTTGCAAAGACGTGCGCCGGTGTTTTTACGCGTCAATCTGGCGCGCATCACACGCGAGGATGCGCAGATCGGTCTGGCTGAAGAAGGAATTGCCACCCAGCCGGTCAGTTGGGTGCACACTGCCTTGGAAGTCACAGAAAATGCGCGAAAAATTCAAGCAAGTCATGCCTATCAGACAGGGCTTGTCGAGTTGCAAGATGCCTCTAGCCAAGCGGTGGTCGCAGGTCTTTATCTGACGCCCAACATGAAGGTTTTGGATTATTGTGCGGGTGGCGGCGGCAAGGCACTGGCTTTGGCAGCACGGGGCGCCAAAGTATGGGCGCATGACGCCTTTGCCGCGCGCATGGCCGATTTGCCAGCCCGTGCAGCCCGAGCGGGCCAACGCATTTTGATCACAGCCCAACCTGCCGAGACCAAGCCCTATGATGTGGTCCTGACTGATGTGCCATGTTCAGGCTCAGGATCCTGGCGGCGCGATCCGGTTGGCAAATGGGCGTTAACCCAAGCGCGATTGGCCGAAGTTTGCACATTGCAAGCCCAGATTATGGACCAAGTGGCCCCACTTGTACGACATGGCGGAACCTTGGCCTATGTTACCTGTTCTCTTTTGACCGAAGAAAACGAGGCGCAGGTTGTGGCCTTTTTGGCGCGTCATGCAGGCTGGATCGGCAAAACCCAAAAGCGGTTTTCCCCGCTACAGGGCGGGGATGGTTTTTTCTTTGCTACCCTGACGCGTATTTAATTCAGAAAAATACACTTTATAGTTGTATAAATGTCTTATCAGCGCACACTGGGCGAGTTGGTTAAGGCCGATTTAACACTTTCAAGGTGATTGTAAGACATTGTGATTCCCATTGGGGGGTAAGGTGACCGCTTGCAGCGAAGACCGCCAAACGAAGGCATCACGCAACCTTTGGCTTACGCCCGAACGGTGGTTGCTGGTGGCAGCTTTTTTAAGCGCCATTTTCTGCATAACAGCGCCTGCCGCGATGACCCGCGCTGCGGCGGGCAGTGCAACTTTGACATTTTGCTTTTTGATCATCGGGTTAAAGTTGCGCAAACGGGCGCATTGCCGCGATGTGGCGCGCGAAGTTTTGTACATGCGGCGCCTTATTGGCCAAGATCCAGTGCCTTGTGTTGTGACAGATGCGCAGGGACAAATTTTGCTCCAAAACCAAGCCGCGTTGGATTGGTTTCAAGTGGCAAATGGCACGCCGTTGTTTTTGGCGCTGCAGCAACACTTTGCCTCACCTGCCGCAGTGATTTTTCGACTGCAATGCCGCATCAACCGTGATGGTTGGGCGAAAGAACGGGTGGCCTGTGCCGGTGGGTATGTGCATTTGTGTGTCCATCAAATCTGCGCGGACCAACTGATCTGGCGACTGGAAAACCTGCAAGCTGGCCCTGACGCGCCTTTTGCGGCGGATGGACTAAGTCTGCCCATCCTCACGGCCAACGCCGAGGGTTTGGTGCTATACGCCAACGCAGCCGCAACGCAATTGCTGGGCAAAGTGCCTCAAAGGGTGGATCAGATTTTTACCCCCGTCACTGCAAGCGCGGGCGATGTTGTCGAGGTTATGGCGCCCCAAGGCCCGATCCGCGCCCTGATGGCAGAACTGGCAGGCCCCCAAGCCCAGCGAGATTTATCTTTTGCCCAGTTTGGGGGATCCACCCTTGGCTTTGCCCTTAGCCGAATTTGAATCTGTGCCCGTTCCATTGGTAAAGTTTACCGCAAAGGGGCGATTGATTGTGGCCAATGCCGCGGCGCGCAACCTTTTGCAGGATACGACCGCAGAAGGGGTGATGTTTCATGAGCTATTCGAAGGCTTGGGCCGCCCCGTTGCCGATTGGCTGGATGACATCGTTCAAGACCGAAGCCCCACCCGATCAGAAGTGTTGCGCGCCAGTGGCCTTGCGGGTGAGGTATACCTGCAAGTCACCCTGCGACGCAGCTTCGAAAAGGGCCAGCGGGGCGTTTTGGCGGTGCTGCAAGATGCAACCGCACTAAAAACGCTGGAGGCGCAGTTTGTGCAAAGTCAGAAGATGCAGGCCATAGGCCAGTTGGCCGGCGGCGTGGCACATGACTTCAACAATCTGCTCACCGCCATATCGGGGCATTGCGATCTGTTGTTGTTGCGGCACACCCGCGAAGACTTTGATTATGCCGATTTGGTGCAAATTCACCAAAACGCCAATCGTGCGGCCGCTTTGGTCAATCAATTGCTGGCCTTTTCGCGCAAACAAACGCTGAAACCGGAACGGTTAGATTTGGCAGACCTGCTGTCTGACCTTGCGCATCTTTTGAATCGATTGGTGGGCGAAAGGGTGCAAATGCTTTTGACCCATGCCCATAACTTGGGGGCCATCAGGGCCGATAAGCGCCAATTGGAACAGGTGCTTATCAACCTTGTGGTCAATGCCCGCGATGCGATGCCAAGTGGAGGGACGATCAAAATCACGAGCAAAGCCGTCACGCTTACAACTTCGTTGATCCGCGACAATGCCACCGTACCAGTGGGGGAATATGCCGTGATCCATGTGTCTGACACTGGCACGGGAATTCCTGCAGATCTTTTGACCAAAATTTTCGAACCCTTCTACACCACCAAAAAGCTGGGGGAAGGTACGGGACTTGGCCTGTCAACGGCTTACGGTATCGTCAAACAATCGGGCGGTTATATCTTTGTTGATTCTGTCATGGGGCAGGGCACAGAGTTTCAGCTTTACTTTCCTTTGCACCTCGGTCCGATTGAGACACCTGAAGCGCCGATCAAAAAGGTTGTGTTGCGCCAAGGGGAAGGCGTGGTGCTACTGGTCGAGGACGAGGCCCCGGTGCGCGCCTTTGCCAGCCGTGCCCTTCGGCTGCGTGGCTATACGGTGCTTGAGGCCGCTAGCGCCGAAGACGCGTTGTCCACGTTGTCAGACCCTGACCTGCATGTAGATCTTTTTGTCACCGATGTGGTCATGCCCGGGCTGGATGGCCCGTCCTGGGTGGCACATGCGCTGCAAGATCGCCCCCATGTTAAAGTGATCTTCATGTCCGGTTACGCCGAAGAGTCGCTTTCAGAACATCAGGCCCGCATTCCCAATTCAGTTTTTCTGCCAAAGCCTTTTTCGCTGGGTGATCTGACGGCGACGGTGCAGTCGCAGTTGCAATAAGCCCTTTAGCGCAAGCTTGTGATCGGGCCAGTGGCCCTGCCGTGGATGAATTGTTGCAGATAAGGATCTGAGGCTGCATCCATTTCTGTCACAGGCCCACTCCATCGGATCAGCCCGTCGTGCAGCATCGCCACTTGATCTGCAATCGCGCGCACCGAAGACATGTCATGCGTGATGGTCATGGCGGTAGAACCCATTTCAACAACAATCTCGCGGATGAGCGCGTTGATCACGCCCGACATGATCGGATCAAGTCCTGTGGTGGGTTCGTCAAAAAAGATCACTTCTGGGTTGGCGGCAATCGCGCGGGCCAGTCCTACGCGCTTTTGCATACCCCCTGACAACTCCCCCGGGAACAGATCAGCTACATTCGGGGTCAACCCGACCCGGCGCAGTTTTTCAATCGCGACAGCGCGGGCCTGATCTTTTGGCATGGCTTTGTCCCCGCGCAGCAAGCGAAAGGCCACATTTTCCCATACGCGCAACGAATCAAACAATGCCCCGCCTTGAAACAACATACCAAACCGCGCCAAAAACGCATTGCGGTCACCGCCGGTCACATCTTGACCTTCCAACGTGATGGTGCCTGCGTCAGGCGTCACCAATCCCAGCACGCATTTAAGCAAAACCGACTTACCCGTGCCGGACCCCCCAATGATAACAAGGCTTTGCCCCTTGGCAATGGTCATCTCTACACCGCGCAAAACGCGGTTGGGGCCAAAGGATTTTTGCACGCCCGATAAAGTGATCATGATGTAAAAAACATCCTCGTCAGCACATAGTTGGCTGCCAATATCATCACAGATGCGCCCACCACGGCGGCCTTGGTCGCCGCCCCCACGCCTTGCGCGCCGCGCCCCGAGTTCATGCCGAAATAGCACCCCATAAGCGCCACGATAAACCCAAAGACAGCCCCTTTGACGAGGCCCGAGGCCACATCCCAGAATTCCAGAAAATCGGTGGTGTTTTTCAGGTAGGTTGATGCGTTGAAACCTAACGTACTCACCCCCACCAACCACCCCCCCAAAATACCGATGCTGTCGCCAACGGCCACCAGCAAAGGCACCGCCAGCGTCGCAGCCAGCACGCGCGGCACGGTCAGGTATTTCATGGGATGGGTCGATAGCGTGACCAAGGCATCAATTTGTTCGGTCACTTTCATCGTGCCGATCTCGGCCGCGATCGAAGAGGCAACACGCGCTGCCACCATCAAACCGCCCAAAACCGGCCCCAATTCGCGCGCCATGCCAATGGCGACGATCTGGGGCACGACAGCCTCGGCGCTAAAGCGCGCGCCACCAGAGTAGATTTGCAAGGCCAGTGCGCCGCCGGTGAAAAAAGCTGTCAGGCCGACAACGGGCAGGGAAAACCAACCGATTTGCACCAAAGCGACCGCGAATTCGCGTCTGTAAAATGGCGGGCTTAGAAGGTGGCGGATGGTGTCAAAGGCAAACAGCGTTACGCGGCCAAAAGCCGCCAGAACGGCCAGAACGGGGCGGCCTATCTGGGCAAGAACGTGGGCGATCATCACGCGGTTCCGATAATGTGGCGGTCTAACCTTGCAGCCAGACGGGTTAAAATCTCATAGCCGATCGTGCCGGCCACATCGGCCAAACGGTCAAGGCTTTGGTGTGGGCCGATCAGGTCCAGCGCATCGGGCACATGGGGCAGGTGCGTCACATCCACGGTGATCATATCCATCGACACGCGGCCCACGACGGGGCAGGGCACATCCCCCGCCCAAAGCGTGGCACGTCCAGACAGAGATCTTAAGATCCCATCCGCATAACCGCCCTGTACCGTTGCAATCAGGCTTGGGTTCGGGGCAGTCCATGTGGCCGAATAGCCTACAGTTTGCCCCGCAGATACCCGGCGCGTCTGGATCACGGGCAAAGACAGCGCTACGACAGGTTGCGCCGCCTCAAATGGTTTGCCACCATAAAGGCCAATGCCGGGGCGCGTCAGATCGAAGTGGTAGGCTGGCCCTAACAAAATGCCGCCCGTGGCCGAAAGGCTGCGAACTACGCCCGTGCCATCGGTCATGGCATGGAAATTGGCCAGTTGATGGGCGTTCATCGGATGATTTGGTTCATCCGCACAGGCCAGATGCGACATAAGCAAATCAGGCCCCGCCTCCAGCACAAAGGGGGCTACAGCCTCCCACTCTGCCAGTTCCATTCCAAGCCGGTTCATGCCTGTGTCGAGTTGTATGCCAAATCCGTGGCCCGGCAGGGTTTCCAAATGGCGCGTGACTTGATCGAGCGCATTTAACATGGGCGTAAGGTCGCAGTCGCGGATCAGCCTCGCATCGCCCGCCATATGCCCAGACAGCACGCATATCTGCGGCCCAAAACCCAAAGCCTTACGGGCAAGTTGGCCTTCCTCGGCAGCTGCCACAAAAAACCGCTGCGCCCCCGCTTTGGCCAAGCAGCGCGCCACGACGTCTACGCCCAGACCATAGCCGTCAGCCTTCACAACCGCCGCTGTATGCACCCCTGATGCAGATGCACGATCCAACGCCCGCCAATTGGCAGCCAAAGCGGCGAGATCAATGGTCAAGGATGCAACGGCCATGGCGGGGTTTTGACAGGCAGGCGCGTAGGGTCAAGAGAAAAAGCAAAACTGCCTTGGCGTCGGCCCCTCCCACGCATGAAAGAAAAACCCCATGCGCCTCTCGGGCGTTCGGTTTAGCTCCCGCTTTAGGGTTGCGGTTTTTTGGGGCGCGCCGTGCTGGCCGAACGGCACTTGTTTTGGTTGTTCGACCCCATCTTTACTGCGACAGGGGCCGCACCAGCCGCCCCTATGCCTTTTCATACTTGCCCAAATATCCCGGGGTCCGGGGCAGCGCCCCGGA
Source organism: Paracoccaceae bacterium (assembly GCA_947468085.1). Lineage (GTDB taxonomy): Bacteria > Pseudomonadota > Alphaproteobacteria > Rhodobacterales > Rhodobacteraceae > Stagnihabitans. The sequence goes on from CANIKY010000082.1 coordinate 11,978, forward strand.
GGGGTCAGCGCACGGCCTGCTGCAACAGTGCTGTGATCATGCGTACCGCCACGCGGCGGTTGGCGCGTTCATCGCCTTGCGAGGGCACCAAAAGCTCTGCCTCTCCGTAGCCTTGCACGACCATGTTCTCTGGCGGTACCCCAAAATACTCGGTCAGGGCCTTGGCCACGGATTCCGCCCGTCTGTCTGACAAGGCAAGGTTGGCCGCCGCCGCACCCACCGCATCGGTATGGCCTTCAATCAAGAACACCTCGCCGGGGTTTTCGCCGATTCTGTCCATAATGAAATTGCCCAGCTTGTTTAGCTTTGCAGCCTCGCTTGGGTCGATTGCGGCTGAGTTTGAGGCGAAGGTGATGCCGCTCATGTTGATCGTGGGGGCCAGATTGCGCACTTGGGGAATGGTGCGGATCTGCCGAAGCGAGAATTTGCGCCCCAATTCTTGGGCATCCACAGTCGCCAAGGCCGCTTGAAGGGCGGCGTTTTGGCCCTCTAAATCAATAGTGGCGCGAGTTGGGCGCGGGCGTGGCAGATCGCGCACATCCACCCAGATTTCGGGTTGCACATCGTCAATCAAAACCGTCGCTCGGCCCCGGCGGTCATAGGCCACACGTTGCAACGCTCGGCCCGAGGCGTCGCGAATAGTAACAATCTGGCTGCCGTCGGGCCGTTCTACGATCACGCGGGTGGATCCATCGGGGAAAGTTTGCGTGGTCACGGTTGATCCTGGTTGGCGCAGCAGCGCGTCATCGTCTTTATAGACCAGATAGCTGCCATCATATTGCCGCACCACCACCCGGTCGCCACTGTTTGAGACAACCTGCTGGCGATTGTCATTGATCATAGCCCCGATCACCAAAGCGCCCAAAGCAACCAAGCCGACCTTTTCCAGATCCGACAGATGCGATTTCTTGGCATTGCCCATCTTCACGGGGGCGGGTTGAAACTCTTGGGACGAAGTGCGCGTCACTGTGGTTGTCACTGTTTCTGTGGTGACAGTCACACCCGCAGGCTGCGGAGCATCGGCTTGCGGTGGTGTCATGATGTCAAGAGACTTTGCGGCTGCTGCCACGGCCACCATTGGCTCTAGCGCATCCTGTGTTGGGGCTTGAGGAGCGGCCAAAACGCCTGCCAAGGCATCCACAGCTTGCGGTTCTGCGACCAAAGCCTCTACCGGCACGAGGGTTGGATCTGCCGCAGCGGCGGCTTCGGCCTGCTGCTGGGCTGCCTCGGCGGCGGCAATAACTTCGGCATCCTGCGCAGCAGCTTGTTCTGCAGCCATCTTTTCATCCTGCGCCGCCTGATCGGCTTGCGATTCAAGAGCGATGGCCTGCTCGGCATCAGCCTGACAAGAGTCAGGGGTCAAGGGGGTAATGCAAAACGCGCCTTCAGGGCAAAGGCTTTCTACGTTGAGCAAGCAAACGACTTGCTTGTCACCGACCACCACGGTTTGCAAACTTTGCGCCTGATCTGCTGCCGCTTGCTCCGCCGCCGCTTGGTCTGCTGCCGCCTGATCTGCTGCCGCCTGATCCGCCGCCACTTGATCCGCAGCCGCTTGATCCGCCGCCGCTTGATCCGCTGCCGCTTGGTCTGCCGCTGCCTGATCTGATGCCGCTTGATCCGCTGCCGCTTGGTCTGCTGCCGCCTGATCTGCGGCTGCCTGATCCGCTGCCGCTTGGTCTGCTGCCGCCTGATCCGCCGCCACTTGATCTGCAGCCGCTTGATCTGCTGCCGCCTGATCCGCTGCTGCCTGATCCGCTGCCGCCTGATCTGCGGCTGCCTGATCCGCTGCCGCTTGGTCTGCTGCCGCCTGATCTGCAGCCGCTTGATCTGCTGCCGCCTGATCCGCTGCCGCCTGATC
>CANIKY010000083.1 GCA_947468085.1 Paracoccaceae bacterium
AGCCAGTGCTTTGGCGTAGCGCGCCTTTTGGCGCGACAGGCCCAAGGCGCGCAAGTCCGCCTCTGGCGTTGCGGCCACACGCGCGACTTGCGTCAAACCTGCCAGCCTTAGCCGCGCCATCAACGCTTGGGCTGAGGCGGTAGAGACCTGCTGGCCTAGGATGGCATCAAGAAGGGCCCCAAACCCCTCCGGCCCAAGGCGCAGCGGCAAAGGTCCAGTTTGTGCCAGAATCCGCCGCATGATCGGATCATGAGTGGCAAGCCACTTTGCGCCTTCCACCAAACATTTTGGCCCCTGTATGATCCGACCGGCATGATCCGACTGGTCCGGACCTGCGTCATCTGGATTAACCTGCATTCCCCGACTTTCTCAGAGCATCTGTGTTTTGGGCTAAGTTTCGCCCTTGCTGTGACGTTCGGCCTCGCTTACGCCTTGCGTGCATGGAAACTGCACATCCCAGTCAAGACACCGATGGCCCCGCCCGCCGTAATGTGTGGGTTTTGGTGGCCGCCCAAGCGATTTTGGGCGCCCAGATGCCGATGATCTTTACCGTGGCAGGTTTGGCTGGCAAGCAGTTAGCCCCCAATGCTTGCCTTGCCACACTGTCCATCAGCGTAATGGTGATCGGATCGATGCTGTCGGCCAATCCTTTATCGGCCTTGATGGCGCGATTTGGGCGGCGGACGGGCTTTATTGTGGGGGCGCTTGGCGGCGCTTTGGGGGGCGCTGTGGCGGCTTATGGGCTGTCGATCGCTTCTTTCCCGCTGTTTTTAGTGGGGGCGTTTCTTTCGGGCGTTTACCAATCCTCGCAAGGATTTTTCCGGTTTGCCGCTGCTGATAGCGCATCAGACGCCTTTCGCCCCAAGGCAATTTCTTGGGTCATGGCGGGGGGCTTGCTGTCGGCCGTGGTGGGGCCGGAACTGGTGAAGGTGACGGCGAAAAGTTTCGCCGTGCCCTTTATGGGCACGTATATGGCGGTGATCGGGTTGAACGCGGTGGGCGTTTTCTTGTTTGCCGGGCTAAAGATACCCAAACCGATCCAGCATAAGGGGCCGGCAGGGGGACGTTCACGGATGGAAATGCTGCGCTCTCCGCGCATTTTGGTCGCGGTGATTGTCGGCACGGTGTCTTATGCCCTGATGAACCTGGTCATGACGTCTTCGCCGCTTGCGGTGGTGGGGTGCGGATTTCACACTGCGGATGCAGCCAACGTGGTCACCGGACATGTGCTGGCCATGTTCATACCATCGTTTTTCACTGGCCACTTGATTGCCCGCATCGGGGTAGAGCGGGTGATGGCCATTGGCCTTGTGATCCTTGCCGGTGCCGGCATCGTCGCTATGGCAGGTGTACAGCTAGAGAATTTCTACCTCGCCCTGATCTTGTTGGGAATTGGCTGGAACTTTGGCTTCATCGGCGCCACGGCGATGCTGACGGGCGCTCATAGCGCGGAAGAGCGTGGCCGGATGCAGGGGTTGAACGACTTTTTGGTCTTCGGGGGCGTCACCTTGGCCAGTTTCTCTTCGGGCGGGTTGATGAACTGCTCGGGCGGGTCGGTGCAGGCGGGGTGGCAGGCGGTGAATTTGGCCATGTTGCCGTTCTTGGTGCTAGCAGGGGGCGCGCTGATTTGGTTGGCGCTACGGCCCAAGGACCGCGCCATTTAAGCCTTGACCAATCTAGCCCGCGTGATGACACAGGGCCAAACATGGAACGGGGGACATCATGGTAAAGCTCGACATCTTTTCAGATCCGGTGTGCCCATGGTGCTATCTGGGCAAGGCAAATCTAGAGCGCGCTTTGGAGGCGCACCCTGATCACGCCTTTGAAATTGAATGGCACCCGTTCCAACTGAACCCGCAGATGGTGGCCGAAGGTGTGCCAAAGCGCGATTATCTGGCAGCCCGATTTGGCGGTGTGCAAAAGCTGGCAGAGATTCATCAGCGCTTCAAGGATACGGCCGGCGAGTCGGGGGTTGTGATCGACCCAGATGTGCCCCAACGCATTCCCAATACGCTTAACGCCCACCGGATGATCCACTGGGCTGGGTTGGAAGGGCGCCAAGCGGCGATGGTCTCGGCCATCATGCGGGCTTACTGGGTGCAGGGGCGCGACATTGGCGATCAGGCCGTGCTGGCTGATCTTGGGGCCGAAGCAGGGCTTGACCGCGCTATGGCCGCGCGTTTGTTGGCCTCTGACGCGGATCTAGATCTGATCCAACAGCGCGAGGCGCATTCGCGCGCACGCGGCGTCACCGCAGTGCCTACCTTTTTGATCGCCGCACAATATGTGCTGTCGGGCGCACAGCCACCCGATATGTGGGGCAAAGTGATTGCAGATTTGGCGCGTATGGCCCAGGGCTCGGACGGCAAGCCCGATGCTTAAGCCCCTCTCACAGCGTGAGTTTGTAGCCCTTAACGCCATGCTTTTTGCCACTGTGGCGCTATCGATTGACGCCATGCTGCCGGCCTTACCCGCCATTGCAGCAGCCCTTAGCACAGACGCACCCAATCTGGCGCAATTGGTGGTGACAAGCTTTGTCTTGGGCATGGGCATTGGCACGCTGATTTCGGGCCCCGTGTCCGACGCTTTTGGGCGCAAGCCGGTACTGATCGGCTGTGCTGCGCTGTATCTTATGGCCACGCTGCTGTGTTTTGCAGCGCCCTCTTTGGAAACGCTGCTGATTGCGCGGGTCTTGCAGGGGGCGGGTGCGGCGGGGCCACGCGCGGTGGGCACTGCGATGATCCGCGATCTGTTCAAGGGGCGCGACATGGCAAGGATCGTGTCTTTTGTCATGATGATTTTTACCTTGGTGCCTGCAGTGGCCCCCCTTTTGGGCAAAGGCGTAATGCTGGTGGCCGGGTGGCGTGACATTTTCTTGGTCTTTATGGTGTTTGCGCTGGCGGTTAACTTGTGGCTGGGCCTGCGCCAACCTGAAACCTTGGCGATCGGCGCGCGCCGCGCATTAAGCCCCGGCCTGCTTTGGTCTGCCGCAAAAGAACTTGCCCGCCACCGTGTTGCGTTGATTTCCACAGCTTGCCAAACGCTGACGTCGGCCTGCCTTTTTGCCACCCTGTCGTCGATTCAAGGGATTTTCGAACAGTATTTCAACAAAGCAGCGGGTTTTCCGTTGTGGTTCACGCTGATCGCCCTGTGCGCCATCAGCGGATCGTTCGTGAATTCGCGCATTGTGGTGCTGGTGGGGATGCGCCGTGTGCTGGTGGCGACCTATATTGCGCAAGTGTCGTTGACCTTGGTGATGTTAACGGCCCTTGCCAGCGGTGAGTTAGGCCCCCTCGCCTTCCCGGCGTTCCTGATTTGGGCCATCGGCATTTTTGCGATGATGGGCCTGACGATGGGCAATCTGAATGCGCTGGCGATGGAGGATCTGGGCCATATCGCGGGCTTTGCCTCATCTCTTATCACGGCCATTTCCACCGTGGCGTCGGTTTTACTGGCTATTCCGGTGGGTCAAGCTTTCAACGGCACGCCGCTGCCCTTGCTGGGCGGGGTTATGGCCTTTTCCAGCTTGGCGTTGGTCCTGATTTTGGCCTTGCGCAAGCGTGCGGCCTAACGCGTATTTCATAATTGCCCAAATACCCCGTCAGAAGCGAACGCCGCATATAAGCCCCCGTCAGGGAGAGGGCGTCAGGCGGGTGATGCCAACTGCCCCCGCACGGGCCAGTTGCGGATCCAGCGTCATAGGCAGATATTCGCCCCGCCGCCACAGTTCGGACAAATCATCGTAATGGCCTGACAGGGGATGACCACTTTGCCCCGTGGCGATGATAAAAACCGAGCTTTCAGGATCTGCAAAGTCATAAACGCCGCGGTAACCGCCGCCATGAACGTTCTCGTAAGGATAGGCTCCCGTGCCGCGTGTTTGCCCGCGCATCAAGGTATTGTCACCGCCACTGGTGCTTTGGTGGATGTTAACGAAGTAATGCAAAATCGGCACCATTCCCAGAACTGGGTGGTCGTGCAGCGCTTGATGTGCATCACCCCAGCGCCAGCTTTCGATCGCAGGGCCATAGGTTTCTGACAGCGTCAGCAAAGCGTCATACAAGGCCGTCTTGGCAATCTCAGCACAGCTTTCCAAGGCAACCGATTGCACCACATCGCACCACACAGATGCACCTTGCGTGTCGCGGTAAACACGTTCAATAAAATCAGGGTTCACATGGGTGATCACGTCAGCTAGCGGCCCTATCTCGTCGCGGGTCAGATGGTCTTGCAAACTGCGCAGCCAAGCCTCGGCGATCAGGGGTTCGGGCAGGTGTTCGTTTTCTTCGCCATTCCATTTGGCCAGCAGGGCCAACGCATCCTGCCGCATCCGGTCTGGCGTCCCGATGGGGGCTGCCTCGCCGGTGAACCACAGATCTTTGCCGATTAAGGGCAGCAACACGCGCAGCGTGGGCGAGACGGTGTCCAACTGCGCCTCGATAAAGCTGTCGCGGGTGTGAACCTCGCGGGTTTTCATCAGGGCCAACCAGCGTTGGATACGCTGTGTGTCGCCCCATTCGAACGACACGTGGTTTGGAAAAGGCCTATCAATGATCTTGTTGTTGGTATTGCCCAAAAGGCCAGATGCGGGGTTCTTGACGACGGGATTGTCGGCATAGGGAAAAAACCCTTCCCATCGGTTTTGGCCCTGCCACCCTGCGGCGGGCATTCGGCCTTGGGTTTCATGGGCGGGGTTGCGCTTTGGCATCCGGCCAATCATTTGCAGCGCGATGTTCTTGTCATCTACCAGCATCAGGTTTTGCGAGGGGGCTACAAAGCCCTGCGCTGCAAAAATCGCTGCATCCACCGAATGGGCCCGCATCAAGGCCATGCCGGCCGACATCGAGGTGTCAGCCCCGTCAAGTGCTGTCCATTCCAAGGCAGCCACGGCCCCCGTGGGGGTGACGGTTCCCAGATCATAAAAGCTATCGGGCAGGATCGGCCCTGCTTGTGACCAAAGCTGCGTAATGGTTACGGGGGCTTGCCCCTTTACCGTGATAATTGAGCGCGCCTTTACAAAATCTTTCGGACCCTGTGGCGTTAGGTACTGATCTGTGTTGTCAGGGTTGACCCTTTCCATCACGACATCTTGATCGTCTAGATAAGACGAGGTCAGCCCCCATCCCAAAAGTTCACTTCGGCCCAGCAAAACCAAGGGCATGCCCGGAATAGTGGCGCCTATCACATCCCCGCTTGATAGGTGCAACCGCGCCAAATACCAAATCGAGGGGGCGGTAAAATCCAAATGCGGATCATTTGCAAGCAATCCCCCCCCCGCCGCCGAGCGGTTGGCAGCGGCGGCCCAAGCATTCGACGCCCCCGCCATTCCCGCCGAGGCGAAGGGCGAAAGAGGCTGGTCAAAGTCTGCCATGCGCCGCGGGGTCTGGCTTGGTATAACACCCGGCATCAGGGCAGAGTATTGCGGCAAGGCCATAATGCCCTCTCCGGGGGTGTCGGGCAGAATATCGCGCAGACGGTCCGGTGATAGCGTCAGCGACAACTCGGCGCGCAAGACTTCATTGTCGAGATGGCCCGACAATTGCAGCGCCATAAGCTTCATGATGGCAATCGAATCGGCAGGCGCCCAAGCATCGATTTCAGCAGAAAACAAAAAGAACTCTGGCGCGCCGCGCCCCAAAGCATTCAAATTGACCTGTGCTACCCAAGCATTCACACCCGCAGCATAAGATTTGAGAGCGGCCATTGTATTGGCATCTTGCGCGGCCACCGACGACAGCGCGAGATTGTATAAATTCAACCGCCGGATCAATTCATCAGTGCGCAGGGTCTTGGAACCAAAGATTTCAGACAAGCGCCCCTGCACGGTGCGGCGCAGCATCGTCATTTGCCAAAGACGATCTTGAGCATGGGCAAAGCCTAGGGCAAAGAACGCATCCGTATCGTTGGCGGCAAAAATATGCGGCACATCTGAATTGTTGCGCACAATTTCTACCGGTGACGCAATGCCTGCCACCGCCCATGTTGCGTTGTAATCGGGCAAAGAGCGCGAGATAAAGTAATAGGCCACACTCAGCGCCAGACCACCCAAACACAGCACCAGCACTAAGCCGCGCAGGGTCCATTGAAAGGCTCTTAGCATCAAAAAATGGTCCTTTGGTGTCAGACGGGGCGGGCAGGTGACTGCGCTTGTAGAAGGTCGTGTGCTTGACGCGCCCTGCGGATTGATCCTCTAGTTCAAAGCACAACGGCGCACAATCAGCGAGGAGATTGCCACGGCAAAACTGGCATTTTTGGGCTTAGGCGTGATGGGGTTTCCCATGGCGGGGCATTTGGGGGCCAAGGGGCACAGTGTCACAGTTTACAACCGCAATCCGGCCAAGGCCAAACTTTGGGTTGAAACATACGGCCAGACGTGTGCGCCGACCCCCGTCTTGGCAGCACAGGGGGCCGAGGTTGTGATGGCATGCGTGGGCAATGATGACGATCTGCGCGCCGTGTGTTTGGGCGAGAATGGGGCCTTTGCAGGCATGAACGCGGGGGCGATCTTTGTTGATCACACCACCATCTCGGCCGAAGTCACCCGCGAATTGGGGGTTTTGGCAGCCACTCAAGGCATTGGATTTATCGATGCGCCTTTGTCGGGCGGCCAAGCGGGGGCGCAAAACGGGGTTTTGTCCATCATGTGTGGTGGGTTAAGCGAGGACTATGCAAAGGTGGAACCCATCATGCAAAGCTATGTGCGCATCTGCCGCCTTCTGGGCGGGCCGGGATCGGGGCAATTGGCCAAGATGATGAACCAGATCTGCATCGCAGGTCTGGTGCAAGGCTTGGCCGAGGCCTTGGCCTTCGGGCAAAAGGCAGGACTGGATGGGGCTGCTGTGGTGGAAGTGATTTCTCAGGGGGCTGCGGGCAGTTGGCAGATGGTCAACCGCCACAAGACTATGCTGGAAGATAAATTCGACTTCGGTTTTGCCGTGGACTGGATGCGCAAAGACCTTGGCGTCTGTCTGGCTACGGCAAACCAAATTGGCGCAAGCCTGCCCGTGACAGCCTTGGTGGACCAATTTTACAAAGACATCCAACGCATGGGCGGCCAACGCAACGACACGTCAAGCCTGATCCGCCGCCTGACATAACCAGATGGGCCGACGGCCCATCCGTTCTTTTCAATCCCCTTACGGAATGATCCGGCTATATTTCACGCCTTGCAATGTGGCCCCTGCAATCAGGCCCTGCTGGCCAAAGATCAGCGCCACAACGGGGTCAAGTTCGGTCGTGTCCTTGCCGATAGATGCACCCTGCGCAGGGGTGGCGTATTCAATCCCTGCCCCTGCCGCCCACCCATTGCTTGAGCGAAACTTTTGCAAGGCATCTTCGGTTAGGAAGAAAATCGCATGGGCATATTGCTGTGCGCCCAACTGAAAGCCGAACGAGGCCGATGTGGCGGAATAGTAATCCACCGTCATCCCGTTGATCTGCAACGCCCCGCGCCCATAGGCCCCACCGACGCCAAAGCCAGCCTCGGTCACAAGAGGCATATATAAGACCCCTTTGGCATTTGTTGTCAGAGACTGCGCACCGGGATAGCGCTCTAACAGGTAGCTTTTGGAAGAGTCTATCCGCGCATCGATCTTTTGGGCAGCGTTAGAGTTCACTCCATTGCCCATTATCGCACTGTCACAAGCCGCAAGCCCCAAAGAGGACGCGCCCAACACCAAAAAATTCCGTCGAGAAATTGCCATGTTACGCCTCACATTACCGAGGGTCTGAAGCCCCTTGGTGGTAGGATAACAGGGTCAGGGGCCTTCGCCAAGCACCCTGCTAAAGTACGGCGAAGTCACGCTTGACGGGCGATCCAACGGTGTCAGCCCCGTAAACATACTTTCTTGCGGGCAAATGCCTTGTTGGGAACAGCGTGGCGCATCAACACCACGCCGCCAATCCCTCACTTCACGCTAAAGTCCAAACCACGTCCACCAGCGCTTGGCCAGAGCGGTTGACAGCCTTAGTTACAAAGTTTCTCATCCCAAAACTTTGCTTTCACGTCGCGCATAGTGCCGGCAATTGTCAAAAGCGTTCCGAGGCCAAACTTCTCTTGATCCCCAACCGCGAGAACATACTGGCCCATGTTCGCCTTGTTGAACACTTCGACATAATAGGTGCCCGCCGGATATTGCCGGTCATGGGCGAACGACTTGCCAATTTCCGGCCCAACCCAATACCATTTCTTACCGTATTCTTCGTACCACGGCGTCCAAGTCACATCTGACCCCTTGCGCGACTCCAGTTCTTTGAACTGCGCATCTAGCACCCGAAAAGAGAAGGTCTGCTTTAACCCGCAACTTTCCAATTTTGGCGCTGTCATGCCTACGTAAAAGTCAAAATCGACGTCCGAGGTCAGCTTGAAATATTGCGCAGCGCCAACAAGTTCCGAAAATATAGCTTTGGAATGTTCGGGATTGTCGATGATAAAAGGAGCCTCACGGGTTTTGGGGCTTAGATCCATCATCGGCGAATGTGCAAACAGGGGTGTGCCAAACAGGGCAAGCAGGGCGATCAGGCGCAGCATTTAAGGCCTCCAGATGAAACTTTTCTATCGAGGTTTATTACGAAGACTAAAGCGTTTTGGATCACGCACATTAAGTCACGGCGCAATCCCGATGAAGTAGCACTAACCGCAGACCTATAGAATATGCCACAAAGCTCTGTGATCTGCATCAGCACTCGTCGATATTTTTTGACGAAATGAACCAGCCAATTGCAAATATGCACAGTTGAAAAGCAACTAAATATCAACGCATGGTTGACTTCGCCTGCAAAAATGGGTCGTTTCAACCCTTGCCTGCACGGATTGCCCGCGCGGCGTCGATGGCGAAATAGGTTAAAACTCCATCGCACCCCGCACGGCGAAACGCCATCAGACTTTCCAGCATCACCTTCTCGCCATCAATCCAGCCATTCAGCGCCGCCCCCTTGATCATCGCATATTCGCCCGACACCTGATAGGCATAGGTCGGAGCGCCAAAGGTGTCTTTCACGCGGCGGCAAATATCCAGATAGGGCATTCCAGGTTTAACCATCACCATATCCGCGCCTTGCAACAGATCGCGTTCCACAAGGCGCAGTGCCTCATCCGAATTTGCCGGATTCATCTGGTAGGTCTTTTTGTCGCCCTTCAACGCCCCCGAGGCGCCTACAGCATCGCGAAAGGGGCCATAAAAGGCGCTGGCATATTTGGCGGCATAAGACAGGATCGCCACGTTTTGATGACCCGCAGCTTCCATCGCTTGGCGAAGGGCACCGATGCGGCCATCCATCATATCTGACGGGCCAAGGATATCAGCACCCGAGTCGGCTTGGGCCAAGGCCATCTTGACCAAGCACTCTACCGTTTCATCGTTCAAGATCACGCCGTCGTGCACCAGCCCGTCATGGCCGTTGCTATTATAGGGGTCTAGCGCCACATCGGTCATTACGGCAATATCGGGCACCGCTGCCTTAATGGCGCGGATGGCGCGGTTGGTCAGATTGTCAGGGTTCCACGCCTCTTCGCAGCCAGCGGTTTTCACCTCGGGTCTTGTGTAGGGGAAAAGGCAGATCGCGGGAATACCAAGGCCCGCCGCCTCTTGTGCCGCTTCAACCAGCAAATCAATTGATCGGCGCAAAACGCCGGGCATCGAAGAAATCGTCTGCGTCACACCTTGGCCATCGCACACAAAAACTGGCCAGATCAGATCATTGACCGATAGGGTGTTTTCTTGCGCCAAGGCGCGCAGCGGCGCAGAAGATCGCAGGCGACGAAAGCGGGCGGCAGGATGGGGGGCAGAAATCGAACGCATAGTACCCTCTAAAACGGCTTGCAGCTTTGTCACTTGCCTGACATGGAATAGCGCGAGTCTCAAGACCTCTGAGGGGACGACGCGGTGAGCTTGTACAAATTGATCGTCGAATTTCTCGACTTTCGATCCTTTTCAAACCTGTGGTACTGGATTGCCGTCTTCGCCGTCTGGACAAAAGCCATACGCTTTGGGCTGGGCGTGCCCTATGACTTGGTGCGCCAAGCGCGGCGCGAGGGAGGGCAAGCCTTGCACGACCTAGAGGTGATGGCGCGCATCACCACGGGTCGAATGCTGGCAACCTCGCGCGGGATGGGGCCTTGGCTCGTGGGGCTGGTCAGCTTTGGGAACACAACTTTGGTGCTTTTGGGTCTTTTCTATCACTCCGGTCTGGCAGCGGCGCTTTTTTGTCTGTTGGCACCGCTTTGCGGTTTGGGTTACCTCAGCCTGCGCGCGGCCCTACGGGTCGAGGCGGGTGAAGGGCACGGTGCGCCGTTGATAGCGCTTTTGACCGATCACCGCAGATCGGTGCAGGTTTTGGCAAGTCTGGCGGTGGGGGCTACGATCTTGCTGGGCCTGTATTCCCAAACCCACCTCTTTAGCCCAATCTAACCATGGCCGATCGCATCATTCTGGGCGGCGCGCCCGAGGGCTTTGACGCCAAGCTTTTGGCGCGCGAAGTGGCGCGCGGACAGCCCGTGATCCACATCGCGCGCGATGACCGCCGGATGGAGGCGATGCGCGCCGCCTTGGCCGTTTTGGCCCCCGCCAGCGTGATCTTGGAATTTCCGGCTTGGGATTGTTTGCCCTATGACCGCGTCTCGCCCAATCCTGATATCGGCGCACGCCGCATGTCGACATTGGCAGCCCTTGCGGCGGGGGTGCCGGGGCCCTTCGTTCTGCTGACAACAATGAATGCCGCAACCCAGCGCATTCCGGCCCGCGATGTGCTGGAAACCGCCTCTTTTGCGGCCAAACTGGGCGACCGCGTGGACGAGGCGCGCTTGAAGCGGTTCTTGGCCAATATGGGCTTTTCGCCTGTGTCCACTGTGGCAGAACCCGGCGATTACGCCCTACGCGGCGGGATTGTCGATATCTTCCCCCCCGGTCGCGGCGGCCCCGTGCGTTTGGATTTCTTTGGCGACCAGTTGGACGGAATTCGCCGCTTTGACCCTGCCACCCAACGCACCACGCAAAAGCTGACAGCGGTGGAATTCGCCCCCATGTCGGAAGTCTTGCTGGACGATGCCGCCATGGCGCGCTTTCGTCAGAACTACCGCGTGGAGTTTGGTGCGGGCGGGTCGGATGATCCGCTGTATGAAGCGGTCTCTGCCGGACGCAAGCATCAGGGCATGGAACACTGGCTGCCCTTCTTTCATGCCCGCCTTGAAACGCTGTTTGACTATATGCCCAAGGCATCCGTGATCTTGGACGACCAAGTCACCGCGGCACGTCTGTCGCGCTGGGACGGCATCGCCGATCAATACGACAGCCGGTTTGAGGCGATGACAGCCAAGGGCCGCTTGGATACGGTCTATAAGCCCTCGGCCCCCGGTTTGCTGTATCTGGACGATGCCGCGTGGGAACAGGCCTTGGCCCCCCACCGTGTTTTGCAGCTTTCCCCCCTGCCCCAATCCCCCGGCCCGGGCGTTCTGGATGCCCAAGGCCGCATCGGGCGCAACTTTGCCCCCGAACGCCAGCAGGAAAATGTCAGCCTGTTTGGGGCCTTCGCCGATCATCTGCGCACCTGCCTGAAAGAGGCCCAAGTCGTCATCGCCTCTTACTCTGACGGCGCGCGCGAGCGGCTAAAGGGCTTGCTGGAAGACGAAAAGATCAAGAACCTCAAAGAGATCAAAGATTTTCGCGATATCCCCGACGGGCGCGGCGGGTTGTTCTTGGTGATTTGGCCGCTAGAGGCAGGCTTTCGCGCGCCCGATCTAACCGTGATCTCGGAACAAGATGTCTTGGGCGACCGCATGGTCGGCAAGCCGCGCAAAAAGCGCAGGGCTGACAACTTCCTGCGCGAGGTCGATACCCTAACCCCCGGCGATCTGGTGGTCCATGTCGAACACGGCGTGGGGCGCTATCTGGGGCTGGAAACAATCACCGCCCTTGGCGCACCGCACGCCTGTGTGGCGCTGGAATATGCCGAGAATTCCAAGCTGTATCTGCCAGTTGAGAATATCGAACTTCTCAGCCGCTATGGCCATGAAGAGGGCTTGCTAGACCGTCTGGGCGGCGGTGCGTGGCAGGCCAAAAAGGCCAAGCTCAAAGACCGCATCCGCGAAATTGCCGACCGTTTGATGCGGGTTGCCGCCGAACGCGCCCTGCGCCACGCCCCCATTCTGGAAGCTCCCCATTCGATCTGGGAAGCCTTTGCCGCCCGATTCCCCTATACCGAAACTGACGACCAGCTTTCGGCCATCGCCGATGTCGTGGCCGATCTGGAAAAAGGCTCGCCGATGGACCGCCTGATTGTCGGCGATGTCGGCTTTGGCAAAACCGAGGTCGCGATGCGCGCGGCCTTTGTGGCGGCCCTTTCGGGGCAACAGGTGGCGGTGATTTGCCCCACCACCTTGCTTGCACGCCAACATCACCGCAGCTTTATTGAACGGTTCCGGGGCTTTAACATCTCGGTCAAACCCCTTTCGCGCTTTGTGGGCACCAAAGAGGCCAACGCCACGCGGGCGGGTCTGGCCGATGGCAGCGTCGATATCGTGGTGGGCACCCATGCGCTTTTGGCCAAGGGCGTCAGCTTCAAACGGCTGGGCCTGATGGTGATCGACGAAGAGCAACACTTTGGCGTCAGCCATAAAGAGCGGCTGAAGGAAATGCGCGCGGAAATCCATGTGCTGACCCTGACCGCCACCCCCATCCCGCGCACCTTGCAACTGTCGCTGACCGGCGTGCGCGATCTGTCGATCATCGCCACGCCGCCGGTGGATAGGCTGTCGATCAGAACCTATGTGTCCGAGTTTGACTCGATCACCACCCGCGAGGCTTTGCTGCGCGAGCATTACCGCGGCGGGCAAAGCTTTTACGTCGTCCCCCGCATCAGCGACCTGCACGAGATTGAAGATTTCCTCAAATCCCACGTGCCCGAGGTCACCTATTGCATCGCCCACGGCCAAATGGCGGCGGGCGAGTTAGACGACCGGATGAACCAGTTCTACGATGGCAAATACGATGTGCTTTTGGCCACAACGATTGTGGAATCGGGTCTGGATATCCCCACCGCCAACACAATGATCGTACACCGCGCCGATATGTTCGGGCTTAGCCAGCTGTACCAAATTCGCGGCCGCGTCGGGCGTTCCAAAACCCGCGCCTATGCTTATCTTACCACCAAACCCCGCGCGCCGCTTACCCCGCAGGCCAGCAAACGTCTGCGCCTGCTCGGCAGTCTTGATACCTTGGGCGCAGGCTTCAACCTTGCCTCGCATGACCTTGACCTGCGCGGGGCGGGCAATTTGCTCGGCGAAGAGCAATCCGGCCATGTCAAGGAAGTGGGCTACGAACTGTACCAGCAGATGCTGGAAGAAACGATCGCCAAGATCAAATCGGGCGAGTTGCAGGGCCTATCCAAGCTGGACGATTCGTGGTCGCCCCAGATCAACTTGGGCGTGCCCGTGATGATCCCCGACAGCTATATCCCCGATCTCGACATCCGCCTTGGCCTTTACCGCCGCCTGTCCAGCCTTGCCACCAAGGTTGAACTCGAAGGCTTCGCCGCCGAACTGATCGACCGCTTCGGCCCGATCCCCAAAGAGGTCACCACCCTCATGGTCATCGTGCGCATCAAGGCGCTGTGCAAAAAAGCCGGCATGTCGCGGCTGGATGTCGGGCCAAAAGGCGCGACTGTGCAGTTTCACAACGACAAATTTGCCAATCCCATGGGCCTTGTCGATTTCATGAAAGCCCAAGGCCCCGCAGCCCGCATCCAAGGCAACAAAATCGTGCTGATGGGTGAGATGAAGGGCGAAAGCGACCGCATCAAAGCGGCCTTTGCCATTGCAAAAGACCTCGCCGAAAAGG
>CANIKY010000084.1 GCA_947468085.1 Paracoccaceae bacterium
CAAGCGTTGCACGGCAGGCGGCCTTGGACTTTGTGGCGCAAAATATAGCCCCCAAAACGCTTTAGTCGGCGTGTACCGCCACAGGCATGGCCAGCATCTTGGGCTTGCGCAGGATCATGGCCAAAGGGATGGCGGCCAAAGTCACGATCCGCACGGGCAAAGCCACCAGAACCAGACGGCAGCACTTGGGTTTGGCCTTGACTGCGCCACCGCCGCATTGGTCCATGGCTTTTTGAAATTGACTTTGGGCGTTCAAAATGGCTGTTTGAGACCGCCCGAAGTAATCCTCGCCAGATTGAAGATAACAAAGGCCAAAGCCTCGGTAAGCTGGCGCTGCCGATCAGGCGCCATACCCCCGCCAGCGCCTTGGCATAGACGGTGTCAGCCACGGGGCACGCTTTTGGATGCCCTTTTTTTCATCTTGGGCAAATGCTCCGTTAAATGCGGGGGGGCTTTGCTCCCCCGCCTTTGGACGGCGCGCTTAGCCCATCACCTTGGTGCCCAACCCATGCCCCTCCGCCGCTTTCTTCTTGGCCTGCACATCGCGCAGCACCGCGACAGAGCGTACATCCAACCGCGCGGCCCCCGCCCACTCGCGGGTCTTGACCTTGGGGTCTTCCAGCCGCTTTTTCGCGTCAGGGATAGCATGGGCATATTGCGGCAGCCATTGGGCTTGGGCCACCAGCATTTCGTCAACCATTTGCCAGACCTCTTCGGGCGTGCAGATCGCCCCGACCAAGGGGTCGTGCAGGACCGATTGCTTGAGCAGTTCGACATCGCCCGTGATGGCGGCCTTCATGCCCATGCGCTGCACATTCACACTGGCTAGGCAGGTGGCGGCACAGGCGTCGGGCAGGGTGATGCCTTCGACCATATTGATGCCAAACCGATCGACAAAGCCGGGGCTTTCGATGATGCAATCTTCGGGCAAGTTGCGGATGATACCGCCGTTCTTGACGTTAAAGTGCCCGCGATAGGTGCGCCCCGTTTCCAGCCCTTCCAGAATATGGCTGGCATGTTCATCGGTGCGCACATAGTCCGACAATGAACCGCCCGCCTCTTCCAGAAACTTGGGGAAATCCTCTTCGAACCAATTGCGGTTCTCGGTCGAATAACGCAAATAGCCGCCAGTTTCGCCGTGGATCCATTCATCCATGCTGATCCAGTCCATGATCTGGTCAGGCCGCTTGCGGTACCACGGCAGATATTCCGACAGATGCCCGTTGCTTTCGGTCGAATAATAGCCAAAACGCTTCAGCACATCGATGCGCACCTTTTCCTGCTTGGAAAAGACCGGATGCGCCTCGAAGGCCTCGGTCAGCTCTTGGCGGGTGACCTTGCGGCCATTGTGCCGGATATCGAGATACCATGTCTGATGGTTGATCCCCGAACAGACGATATCGGTTTCCTCCATCGGCACGCCCAAGGCGCGGCTGATCTGGCGGTGGCCGTTTTGCACACCGTGGCACAGGCCCACGGTGTTGACCTTGCCGTGGTCAATCGCCGCCCATGTCATCATGGCCATGGGATTGGCGTAGTTCAGCAGCAAAGCGCCGGGTTCGCAGACCTCGCGGATGTCTTGGCAAAACTCCAGCATCGCGTGGATGCCGCGCTGCGCGTAAAGGATGCCGCCCGCACAGATCGTATCGCCCACGCATTGATCCACGCCGTATTTCAGCGGAATCGAGATATCTGTAGCAAAAGCCTCCAGCCCGCCGATGCGCACCACATTCATCACATAGCGCGCGCCTTCCAACGCGCGGCGGCGGTCAGTCGTGGCGGTGACGCGGGTTTTCAGCCCGTTCACGGACACAATCCGCCGGATGATCTGGGCGATCATCTCTAGGTTATGGCCGTTGATATCGGTCAAGGCGATTTCAACATCTTCAAATTCAGCCACTTTGAGAATGTCTTGGCACAGCTTTTTGGTAAAGCCGACCGAACCTGCGCCGATGATGGTAATCTTGAACGCCATATGATCCCCCTTGGCCGTCTGCGGGCCGTTGTCCTTTGGGCAAACACTAGCCATGGGGCGACAAACCAGATAGAGAAAACTTGTGCCTTCATGGGTAATTTTATGCTTTCAGATCTTTTGGCCCATGGCCATGACATCCGCATCCTATCGCTGCCCAAGGCGGCGGCCCCTTTGCATTGCATGGCCTCAAGTGCCGGATATGAGCAGCGCCGGGGCGAGGTTTACAACTGGGATGGCCTTAAACGCGGCACAGCGCCCTTCTTAGTGCTGCAACACACGACCTTTGGTGAGGGGCGGCTGGATTATGCAGGCCAGCTTTACCGGCTGACACCGGGGCAAACCATGCTGGTGACCATGCCCCATGCCCATCGCTACTGGCTGGAAAAGGGCGGGCATTGGGAATATTTTTGGGCCGTCTTGCACGGCCGCGAAGCCTTGCGTCTGGCGCGTGAGATATTAGAAGCGGCAGGCCCCGTGCTAACCCTAGCCCCCGCCTTGATCGACCGGCTGGCCGCCAGTTGCCAAACCCTGATCACGAACCCCGCCCTGACAGCAGGCACTGCCTCCACCGCTGCTTATGCTGCCCTATTGGCCCTACATGACGGAGCCTTTGCCAGTCGCGAGGCACCCTTTGTTCAGGCCCGCGCCCCGCTGCCCCCCGCCTTGGCCCGCGTCACCGATTTCATCGCCGCCAATCTGGCCCTGCCGCTGCCCGTGGACCGTTTGGCCGCTGTGGCCAACCTTAGCCGTGCCCATTTTGTGCGCCAGTTCACCCAAGCCTTGGGTCAACCGCCTTCAGACTATGTTCTAAGCCGCCGCTTAGAACGGATCGAGCGTCTGTTGCTGGCAACCGAGTTGAAAGTGTCCCAGATTGCCCAAGCCACCGGCTTTAATGATGCAAATTATCTGGCCAAAACCTTCCGCCGCCACCGCGGCCTTGCGCCCCTAGACTATCGCGCAACGCGGGCCGAGGCGATTTAGCTGTCTTGCACGATCAAGATTGCCCGCGCGGGCCCAGCTACCGCATAGATCGCGTGGTCGCGGTCAGCGGGGTAGCGGGCAGTGTCGCCCGGGCCAATCTGGCTGTCATCTTCGCCCGAAACCACGCGCAGATGGCCTTCGATCACGGTCAAATGCTCGCGGCAGCCCGGCGAATGCGGGTCGCTGACCAACGCGCCCTTGGGGCCAAAGGTCAGCTCATAAACCTCATGCGTGCCAACCGCTTCGGCCGGCGACAGGATGCGGATCACCAGATCTTGGCCGCGACCGGCGATCACGGGGGCGGCCTCAGCGCGGATCACTTCGATCCCCGGAGCGGGGCGGCCTTCTAGCAGGCCCGCAAAATCGACTTGCAACGCTTGGGTCAGGTTCCACAAGGTTGCAACGGTGGGCGAGCTTTCGCCGCGTTCAATCTGGCTGACCATCGAGCGGCTGACGCCCGACAACTTGGCCACGCCGTCAAGGCTAAGCCCCCGCGCCTTGCGGGCGGCCCGCAACGAGGCGGCAAGGCGGTCGTGGATATCGGAACGCGGCATCATGGCGGCACTAAACGCCAGCCCCCCGCCCTGCGTCAACCGCTTGCAGCGGATATTGCTAGATCAGTGCCCAAGTTTTGCGCGCTTAAGTGCCGCAGAAGGTGACATAGGGGCCAAAACTGGTCGGCGCGGGCAGCGTGAACCCCTCGCGCCCCTGTTCGGGTCCAAAGGGGTCTTGCACGGCGGTCAGCAGGGCGGTGAAGGGGCCCATGTCGCCTTGGGTGGCAGCTGTAAGGGCCTGTTCCACCAGATGATTGCGCGGAATAACAGCGGGGTTGGCCGCGCGGATCAGGGCGGGGGCATTCGGGCCCAACCGTGCCAGCCAGCGGGTCAACCATGCGCCCATTGGTGCAGGGTCAGGCAAAAGCGCCAGCAAAGCCTCTGGCCGCCCCTCTGCCGCTGCGGCGAGGCTGCGGAATGATAGCGTCCAATCAGCGCCCGTGATGGCGGTGCAAAAGTCATCGGCCAAGGCGGCATCGGTGGGGTTTTGGCCCTCAACCCCCAGTTTGCGGCGCATCACGTCCACCCAAGCGGCGCGAAAAGCGGGTTCGATGGCGTCAAGCCGTTCATTGGCAATCTCGACCGCCCGCGCCTCATCCGCGTCGATCAGCGGCAGCAAGGCTTGGGCCAAGCGCGACAGGTTCCACGCCAGAATAAGCGGTTGGTTGGCAAAGGCATAGCGGCCCTGCCGGTCGATCGAAGAAAAGACGGTGGCAGGGTCATAGCCGTCTAGAAAGGCGCAGGGACCGTAGTCAATCGTCTCGCCCGACAACGCCATGTTGTCGGTGTTCATAACGCCGTGCACAAAACCAACGCCCATCCATTGGGCAATCAGAGCGACCTGCCGCGCGGTGACGGCATCCAACAGGCCCAGCGCGTCATCGGGGGCAAGGTGGGGGTAATGGCGCGCGATGGTATAGGCGACCAGCACCTTGATCTGCGCATCCTCTTGGCGGGCGGCAAAGAATTGAAAGGTGCCAACCCGGATATGGCTGGCCGCCAGACGCGCCACCACGGCCCCCGGCAACATCCCCGTGTCGCGCAAGATATCCTCGCCCGTGGCCACGACGGCCAAGGAACGCGTGGTGGGAATGCCCAGCGCTGCCATGGCTTCCGAAATCAGATATTCCCGCAGCATCGGCCCCAAAGCCGCTTTGCCATCACCCCCGCGCGAAAAGGCAGTGCGGCCTGAGCCTTTCAGTTGCAGATCAAAGCGCCCCTTGGGGGTGACAAGTTCGCCCAGCAAATGTGCGCGCCCATCGCCCAGTTGCGGCGAAAAGCCGCCGAATTGGTGGCCGGCATAGGCCAAGGCGATGGGCTGTGATCCCGGCGGAGGGGCGGCGCCGGACAGCCAGTTGGCCAAGGTCTGATCGTCTTGCGCCAAATCAAGGCCCAAACTGGCCGCCAAAGCCGCGTTAAACGCCACCAAGCGCGGCGCGGGCGCGCGGGCGGGGGTTTGGACCAGAAAAGTTCCGGGCAGATCGCGGGCGTAGCTGTGATCGAAGGTCAGGGCCATGGCATCTCCTTGCCCATCAGATATGGCGCGCAGGGGCCTTGATGACAAGCCGGACAAGGTTTGGGGAATTTGGTCGGAGTGGAGAGATTCGAACTCCCGACATCCTGCTCCCAAAGCAGGCGCGCTACCAGACTGCGCTACACTCCGACCGTGACGTCTCATTAGCGGGTTTTGGCGGCGATGAAAAGGCGTCCTGGGTCAGTCGGCACAGCTCCAGACCGCTTTTGTTGGGTCAATCAGGTCAGAGCGCAGCTCTGCTCCCGCAGCTATGCCAATGCGCGCCGCCAATCCCCCATTGATTTCAATCACATACATCACCCCTTCGCCGCCATCAATCGGCGTCAGATCTTGCGGGACGGCATCAGAATGCACCACGGTGACACGGCCCGATTGGTCGGCAAAGATCATATCCAGCGAGATCAGGGTGTTTTTCATCCAAAACCGCGCATGGTTGGGCGCATCATAAGCAAAGATCATCCCAGCTGACGACGCCATGTGCTCGCGAAACATCAGACCCTTTTCGCGCGCGGCTTGATCGGCGGCGACTTCCACTGTGAATCGCGCTTGCCCCCCCGCCCAGCGCAGATCAACCGATCCGGGTTCACAAGCGGCCTGCGCACCGCTTGCGGCGCAAAGCGCCAGCATCAACGTCGCTGCGAAATTTTTCATAACGCGCCCCTTACGGATTAAGCCGTTCTACATCCCAAGGGGCTGTTGCATCAGATCTTGTCCAGCGGAACCTGTCGTGCAGGCGAAACGGGCCATCGGCCCAAAACTCAATCTCGACAGGGGTGATGCGAAAGCCACCCCAAAACGGCGGGCGTGACGGGTTCGCCCCCTGTTGCAGGGTGACCTTGGCCACCTCGGCCATCAAGGCACCGCGCGACGACAGGGGTTGGGACTGCGCACTCGCCCAAGCACCCAAGCGCGATTTCAAACTGCGCGAGGCGTAATAGGCATCAGCCTGCGCCCCCTCTTCGCGTGTGACAGTCCCGCGCACGCGAATTTGGCGGCGCAAAGATTTCCAATGCATCACGAAAGCGGCCTTGCCCGCACCTTCGACCTCTTGGGCCTTTTTCGATGTGTAGTTGGTGTAAAAGACAAAGGCCGCGTCTTCGATGTCTTTGAGCAAGACCATACGCGCATTGGGCATGCCATCGGCGTCAACCGTTGACAGGGCAATGGCGTTGGGATCGTTGACCTCGACAGCCTCAGCCTCGGCCAGCCATGCGCGGGCCAGAACAAATGGGTCATCGCCCGCAAAAATACCTGTTCTGTCCATCTGGCCACCCTTTATCTCTGAAATGCGCAAGACCTAAGCCCCACCCTTGATGCAGACGAGGCTTTCGCCTACACAACCCGTGACGATTAAGGTGGTTGGGGAAGAGCGAATGTCAACTGGACTAATGGCAGGCAAGCGCGGCCTTATCATGGGGCTGGCCAACGACAAATCTATTGCTTGGGGCATCGCCAAGACGCTGGCCGACCACGGCGCGGAAATGGCCTTTTCCTATCAGGGCGAGGCGCTGAAAAAGCGGGTGGATCCGCTGATCACCTCGATCGGGATGACCGAGATGATCGAATGCGATGTCAGCGACGAGGCCTCGATTGACGCGCTGTTTGCACGGATTGGCGAGACGTGGGGCAAGATTGACTTTCTGGTCCATGCCATCGGCTTTTCCGACAAGAACGAACTGCGCGGCCGCTATGTTGACACGTCTAAGGCCAACTTTGCCATGACGATGGATATTTCGGTTTACTCCTTTACCTCGGTCAGCCGCAGGGCTGCGGCCATGATGACCCAAGGCGGCAGCCTGCTGACGCTGACCTATTATGGCGCGGAAAAGGTCATGCCACATTATAACGTGATGGGGGTCGCCAAAGCAGCGCTGGAGGCTTCGGTTAAGTATATGGCGGAAGACTTGGGCAAAGACGGCATCCGCGTCAACGCAATCTCGGCAGGCCCGATCAAGACGCTGGCGGCCTCGGGCATTGGTGATTTTCGGTATATCATGAAATGGAACGAGTTGAATTCGCCCCTGCGCCGCAATGTTGATCAAGAAGAGGTTGGCAAGGCCGCGCTGTTCTTGTTGTCAGACCTTGGGTCAGGCACCACGGGGGAAAATCTGCATGTCGATGCAGGCTATCATATCGTGGGCATGAAAGCCGTCGATGCGCCTGATATCGATGCGGTGTCTGGGCGCAAAGAGGGGCAATGACGCGCACAGGGTCCCAAAGGCTTGCGTCTGTGTACCTCGCGGCGCCGCGCCATTTTTGCCTTGGCCCCTTTGCAGGGCATAAACGCTCTTTCCAAAGGCCCCTTGGGGCCTGTAACGATGTTAACACACCCCTTTGGCGGGCTTACAGGCCAGCATAGCCTGAAGATCGCCGTGTTCTGAGGATAGCATGATCGACCGTTTGCCGCATGAAAAAGGCTTCCACGTCAGCTGGGACCAAATCCACCGCGATGCCCGCGCCTTGGCGTGGCGCTTGGATGGCAAGGGGCCTGACGGTGGCGCATGGCGCGCCGTGGTCGGCATCACGCGGGGCGGGCTTGTGCCCGCCATGATCGTGGCACGCGAGTTGGACATTCGCGTGGTCGATACAATCAGCGTGAAAAGCTACAGCCATCAGGCCCAAGCCGCCGAGGCGATTGTGACCAAATCCCCCCAAGCCGACCTCATGGGCGATGGGACGGGGATTTTGGTGGTCGACGATCTGGTCGATACCGGCAAAACGCTGGAACTGGTGCGCCGCTTGTACCCCAAGGCGCATTTTGCCACTGTTTATGCCAAGCCCTCGGGCAAGCCCATGGTCGACAGCTATATCACGGAAGTGTCACAAGATACGTGGATATTCTTCCCTTGGGACATGGCGCTGCAATATGTCCAGCCCTTCCGCGGGCAGGATTAAGGATGAGATTATGATCAACCCAGCCAGTCGGCTTGGCAAGTGGCTGCACTGGTTGTTTGAGGTAAGCTTGATCCTTAAAGGCCTTTTTGCTGCGGCCGAAAGCCTTGGCGGATTGGGTCTGTTGCTGACGCCAAATACGGCGATCATCTCATTTGTATCATGGCTGACGCGGCACGATCTCACACAGCAACCCACGGCCGATATGGCGATTTGGGTGCAGCATTTGACGGATATCTTTCCGATCCAAGTGCAACATTTTTATGCGTATTATCTCTTGGGCCATGGTGCGGTGAAATTCACCATGGTCATCATGCTGGCCCGACGCATCCTGTGGGCCTATCCGGGGGCCATGATCTTGCTTGGGGGTTTTGTGATTTATCAGGCCACCGAGTTTATCACCCATGGCTCTTATACTTTCCTTGCCCTGTCCTTCTTGGATACGATCATGATCATCTTGGTCTACCGCGAATGGAATGTCCTAAAGATGCTGCGCGACACTGCGCATTAAGCCGGGGGCAGCAGGGGCAATTTCTGCGCGGTAGCCCTTGCCATTTGGGGGATTTCGCGCTTCCTTTAACCCATGACATCCCCAATCCTGACCCCTTTGGCGCAAAGCCTGCCCTCAACCGTGCCCTTCGTCGGCCCCGAAGCGATGACGCGGGGCCGTGGCCGCCCCTTTGCGGCACGGATGGGGGCGAATGAGAACCTGTTTGGTCCCTCAAGGCACGCCGTGGCGGCCATGCGCCAAGCGGCGGATGAGGTGTGGATGTACGGCGACCCCGAATGTCACGACCTGAAAGCCGCCATCGCCGCCCATCACGCCGTAACGCCCGCCCATGTGGTGGTGGGCGAGGGGATTGACGGCTTGCTAGGGTTGCTGGTGCGACTGATGATACAGGCAGGCGACCGCGTGGTGACATCGGCGGGGGCCTATCCAACCTTTAACTTTCATGTGACGGGCTTTGGCGGCGAGATTATGCGCGTGCCTTACAAGGGCGATTACGAAGACCCCGATGCCCTATTGGCGGCAGCCCATGCCCATCGGGCCAAGCTGATCTACCTTGCCAATCCCGACAATCCGATGGGCAGCCACCACCCCGCCTGTACGATTGCAGCCCTGATCCAGGGCCTGCCCGCAGGGTGCCTTTTGGCACTGGATGAGGCCTATGTGGAATTGGCCCCCGACGGCACCGAGGCTGTGGTGGATGCAAACGACCCGCGTGTGATCCGCTTTCGCACCTTTTCGAAGGCGCACGGCATGGCGGGCCTGCGACTGGGATATGCGCTGGCCGCGCCTGAACTGGCCTTAGCCTTTGACAAGGTGCGCAACCATTTCGGCGTTGGGCGCATTGCCCAAGCTGGCGGCATAGCAGCTTTGGCAGACACGGCGCATCTGAACGCTGTGCGCCGCTGGGCCATAGAGGGGCGGCACCGATTGGGCCAGATTGCGCTGGACAACGGCTTGCGCCCATTGCCGTCGGCCACAAACTTTGTCACGATGGATTGCGGCCACGGCGGCCCCTATGCCCGCGCCCTTTTGCAGGCGCTGATCGCGCGCGGCATCTTTGTGCGTATGCCAGGCGTGGCCCCCCTAGACCGGTGCATCCGCGTCAGTCTTGGGGATGATGCGGCCTATGCAGCCTTTGCCAAAGCCCTGCCCTTGGCCCTTGCCGATATGTCGCGCCCTTAATCGTCTGACGTGGCGGGCCCAAGCGCAGGGGCAGCCCCCAAGGGTTGCACCGCCGCCCCCAAACTGGGCACTGCAGGGGCAGATGGCGCAAAGGCCATCGTTTGGCCAGCGGCCCTTTTACCCTCAAACTGATCTTCCCCCAGTTCCAAGGCGCGGCGGAACACCAGAACGTTGTGAACGGTGGTCTTGGTGCCCGTCAATCCTCTGCGTTCATCGCAAGGCAAGGCATCCGCGCGTTGGTATTCCCAGCCCTGCGCGCCCATGGCGGTCAAAAGGGTGGTTAAAGCGAAGGCAAACCGTTCCTCCGACGACTTCAGCCCCCGTGCCTTTTCGCCTTTGCGCGGCGCGGGGACGACCCAGTATTCATAAACCATATGCTTGCCCTGCAGTTTTGGCCTATCCTTGGCCCTTCGCCCTGACCCTACAAAGATTCTGGGGGCAAGGCAAAGTGGGCACCCGCGCTTGGGCCAAATTGCGCTGTCTTTTACCCCTGCTGCGATCTGACGAAGGACGCAAAGGCAAGCGACCGTTCAAGCGGTATGCTGTCCCGCAGCATCGCTTCGCCCCGAACACCTTCGTTTGCAATCAAAACGCTCAATGCTATGCTTGGCCAAACAGCAGGATCACCCGTGAAACCGCCCTCGGACTCTCTCTCAGCCCTTTTGGCCGAACCCCGCCGCCTGCGGACATTAGCGTGGATCCAAAAAGCGATCTCTGTCCGCTTGCGGGACTTGATGCATAGCTTTCAAGTGCCAAAGGCCACGATCCGCCAAGATCTGCCCCCCCCGGGGCAGGACGGCTCTTTCACGCGCAAAAATGGTGGGACTTTCCTAGCATCAGTTCGCGCCCATGTGTCATCGGTGGTGCTGCGCCACAACGGGCGTTTGAACAAAAAGCGCAAGATCGGCGCGTGGGCGGCATATTTGCTGGGGCAAGGCATTCAGCGTTTGACCGCGCCATGACGGGGGCAAGCCTGCTTTGGGAATAACCTTGTCAGATGTGGCGCAAAGGGCCGGCGTGTCGCGGGCGGCGGTGTCGCGGACGTTTACGGACGGCGCTTCCGTCTCGGCCAAGATGCGCGCGCGGGTCGAGGCGGCTGCGCGCGATCTGGGCTATAGCCCAAACCTTTTGGCCCGCAGCCTGACCACGCGCAAAACCCAACTGGTGGGGCTGGTGTCGAACAACTTTCACAATCCGGTATTTTTGCAGATATTTGATTTGTTCACCAAGGGTTTGCAGGATCGTGGGCTGCGACCTTTGCTTGTGAACCTTTCGGACGAAACTGATCCGGCGCGCTCGGTGCAATTGCTGCGGCAATACGCGGTTGAAGGTGTTATTCTGGCCACGTCCCACCTGCCCCAAGGCTTTGCCAGCGCCTTTCGCGATGCAGGGGTGGCGGTGGTGCATGCCTTTGGCAGGCCCACGGGGCAAACTGATGTGGTGGGCATCGACAATGTGGCGGCGGGAAAGATGGCCGCCCAAACGCTGATCGCGCGGGGCTATCGGCATGTGGGGTTTATGGGCGGGCCAGAGCAGGCGTCGACCACGCAAGACCGTTTGGCAGGGTTTGCGGCAGCGGCACTGGCCTTGGGCGGGGTGGTGAGCCACAGTTTTGCAAGCACTTACAGCTTTGAGGCGGGGAGGGTCGAGATGACGCGCCTTTTATCTGGCCCAAGGGCCGAGGCCTACTTTTGCGCCGACGATGTGTTGACCATCGGCGCTTTGTCGGCAGCCCAAGCGGTGGGGCTAAGGGTGCCCGATGATCTGGGCCTGATCGGGCTAAATGACATGGCCATGGCCGCTTGGGCCAATATCAACCTAACCACCATTCACCAACCCTTTGACGCCATCGTGCGCGGTGCGATGGACCTGATGCAGGACCGCCTCGCCAACCCCGACCGCGCCCCGCAAACGCGCCTGTTCCCCTGCCATATCGTTGACAGAGGAACGCTGCGCCCCCTGCCCTAGCGGAACATCTTGGGGCGGGCGTCAACCCAAACCCCCGCTTGCCCAGCTGAGGCCACCGCCGCATGGATCGCAGCGATGGAGCGAAGGCCGTCTTCGACCCTTGGGTATAGGTCAATCGCCGGATCGGCCTTGCGCCCGTCACGCGCGGCCATGATGCCTTCGGCCAAATCGCGGTAGATATTGCCAAAGGCCAAGGGCATGCCCTCGGCGTGGCCCACGGTCACACGGCTGGCGCGGTCAGCTTCGGGCGACAGGTTGCCCTCGCCGCGCTCGATGATCTGCAAGCGCTGGCCCAGCGGCATATAGTGCAACTGGTTGGGCTGCTCTTGCGCCCAGCGTAAGCCGCCGGTTTCACCAAAGACCTGTATCGTCAGCCCGTGCTGGCGACCAATGGCAACCGAGGATGTCCAAAGCCGCCCAACAGCCCCACCGTCCATGCGGAAATTGACCATGGCGTCATCTTCCAGCACGCGTTCGGGCAGGCAGGAGGCAAAGTCAGCCGACAGTTTGGCAACCTCTTGGCCGGTGACAAAGCTGGCCATATGCAGCGCATGAATGCCGCAATCGGCGAATTGGGCCGACACACCGGCCTGTGCCGGATCATAGCGCCAGCGCACGCGCGGATTGTTGGCATCCGCGGCATTGGCGTGGTGGCCATGGGCAAATTCTGCCACGACCAGCCGCACCTTGCCAAGATCGCCCCGCGCCACCATGGCGCGCATATGCCGCACCAAGGCATAGCCCGTGTAGCCATAGTTCACCGCACAAATCCGGCCCGCCGCATGGGCGGTGTTGACCAGATCGGCGGCCTCGTCCTCGGTCACGGTCAGGGGTTTTTCGCACAAGACGTGAAAGCCTGCGGCGAGAAAGGCCTTGGTGATTTCGTAATGGGTGGAGTTCGGCGTGGCCACGGTGACCAGATCAACGCGGTCGGGGCGGTTACGCTCGCCCTCTAGCATCTCGCGCCAATCGCCGTAAGCGCGGTCTGCGGGCAGCCCCAAACGCTGGCCAAAGGCGCGGCCTGCGGCGGGGTTATGGTCCAACGCGCCAGCGCTAAAGGTGTAAAGCCCGTCTAACCCTGCCGCCAAGCGGTGGGCCGGCCCGATCTGGCTGCCATCGCCGCCCCCGATCATGCCCCAATTCAACCGTGTCATCGCATCGCCCCCCGTTAAAACCCGTTCGCCGCCAGATAGGCCCTGTTCGCCCGCGCATCGTCAAGAGGCGAGGTGGTGCCTGCCGGATCACAGTCTTGTTCCACTGTGCACCAGCCTTCGAACTTGGCCTCCAGCAGCACTTGGCGGACGGCTGCGAAATCGACATCGCCCTTGCCCAAGTTGCAAAAGATGCCCTGCCCCGTTGCATCATAAAACCCCATCCGGCTGGCCACAGCGCGGGCCTTGACCACGGGGTCTATGTCTTTGAAATGCATATAGGAAATCCGCCCGATATGGCGGCGCATAAAGGCCACGGGGTCAAAGCCTGCATAGGAATGATGGCCCGTATCAAAGCAGATTTTCAACAAGGCTTCATCGGTTTCGTCCAAAAGCCGTTCCAGTTCAGGCTCAAAGTCGATGAACCCCGCCGCATGGGCATGGATGGACACCGTCAGCCCGTGATCCACGCCCAGCTTGGCCACCGTGCGGATGCGGTCGCCAAAGGCGTTCCATTCGGGGGTGTCCATCTGCTCGGCCTCGGTGGCGCGGCCAGCGGTGGGGGCGCGGCGGGGCGAGATGGAATCGATCAGCACCAGATGTTTGGCCCCATGTGCCACCAGCGCCTTGCAGGTGCGGGTGGCACCGTCCCAGACATCGTCCCATTTGGCCGCATCGTGAAAGGGGCGAAAGACCACGCCGCCGATCAGCGTCAGGTCGTTTTCGGCCAAGCCATCGGCCAGAACGGCGGGATCTTCGGGCATAAAGCCCACTGGGCCCAGCTCGATCCCCTTATACCCCGCCGCCGCACAGTCTGACAGCACCTTGCGCCAACTGGGGTTGCGGGGGTCGTCTGCGAATTCCACGCCCCAAGAACAGGGCGCATTGCCGATGCGGATCATGTTGCCTCCAAGTTGACCCAAGCGCCGCAAGCCGCCGAATGGCGGGCTGCGGCGATGATACGCGACACTTCCAACCCGTCGGCAAAGGTCGGCCAGACGGGGGTTGCGGTTTCAATGGCGCGCAGAAAATCGCGCGCTTCGATGATGATCTGGTCTTGA
>CANIKY010000085.1 GCA_947468085.1 Paracoccaceae bacterium
CCCAAAGGTGCCGTGGGGTTGGCGCAGTTGATGCCAAGTACTGCCGACCTTCTGGGCGTGGACGAGACAGACCCCCAATCCAACCTTGACGGCGGCGCGCGCTATCTTTCGATGATGTACGCCCGGTTTGGCAGCTGGAAACTGGCCCTCGCGGCCTATAACGCGGGCCCCGAGGCGGTTGAGGCTGCAGGCGGTGTGCCAGATTACAGCGAGACCCAAGACTACGTCGCGGCAATATTGGGCTAGGCTGACCAAAAGCTATTCGGCGGCAAAGGTGATCACCGGGTCCATCTTTGCCAGAACATCCGCCCCAAGGTGACATTTGATCTGATGCCCGCCTGTCAGGGTTTGCACGGGCGGCATGGTGGTGTCGCACAAGCCCCCCGCCACTTGCGATTTCCACCGACACCGCGTTTGAAAGGGACACCCGGGTGGTGGGTTCATCGCAGAGGGAATGTCGCCCTCTAGCACGATGCGCTTGCGGATCACCTTGGTGTCGGCCACGGGCACAGCAGACAGCAGGGCTTCGGTATAGGGATGGTAGGGTGGCTGGAAGACCTGATCGGTCGACCCCATTTCCACCACATGGCCCAGATACATCACCAAAACGCGGTCCGACAGATAGCGCACAATCGACAGATCATGGCTGATGAACAGCAATGTCGTCTTGTTCTGCCGCTGAATATCCATCAACAGATCGGTCACCGCCGCCTGTACCGACACATCCAAGGCGCTGACAGGTTCATCGGCCACCACCACCTTCGCCCCACCTGCAAAGGCCCGCGCGATCCCCACCCGCTGCTTTTGCCCGCCAGACAACTGGCGCGGCATGCGTTCGGCAAAGGCGCGGGGCAGTTTGACAAGGTCCAGCAGCTCCAGCATCCGGTCGCTGCGCTCGGTATCAGAGGTGCCGATGTGAAACACCTCTAAGGCGCGGATGATCTGGCGACCTACAGTCATAGAAGGATTCAGCGTGTCAAACGGGTTTTGGAACACCATTTGCACCGACGACACCGTATCCACGCGGCGCCGTTGGATGGGCGTCGATTGCACCTGTTCGTCAAACAGCGTGATTGTGCCGGAAGTCGCCGTTTCCAGCCCCATCAACACCTTGGCGAAGGTCGATTTGCCACAGCCACTTTCGCCCACAATCGCCAGCGTTTCGCCTTCATGGGCTTCAAAACTCAGGGTTTCGTTGGCTTTCACCACTTTGGCATGGCCACCACCAAAGGCACCGCCGGAAACTTCATAATATTTCTTCAAATCTGCCATCTGCAAAACCACTTTGCCGATGGGGGCCTTTTCTTTGACCACCCGCGCTTTAGGCGCAGCCGTCCAGTCGACCTCGTCCCATTTCACGCAGCGCGAGGCGTGGCGGTCGCCTTTTGGCACATCGGCCATCGCCACATCGCCCGCATCGCAGCGCCCTGCCTGAAAGTAATCGCAGCGCGGGCCAAAGTTGCAGCCGTTTGGGCGTTCATGGGGCAGGGGGAAGTTGCCGGGAATGGAAATCAGGGGCCGTGCGTTCTTATCCGCACCGGGCAGCGGGATCGAGCGAAACAGGGCTTGCGTATAAGGATGGCGCATATCGTCAAAGACTTGGGCGACAGCGCCAGTTTCGACCGCCTCACCCGAATACATCACGCAGAGCCGGTCACAGACATCCATGATCAGGCCCAGATTGTGGCTGATAAACAGCATGGATGTGCCGTATTTATGGCCCAAATCCTTGACCAGATCGACAATCCCCGCCTCGACCGTCACATCCAGCGCGGTGGTGGGTTCATCCAAAATCAACAGCGCGGGTTTTGACATCAAGGCCATGGCAATAACGATGCGCTGCTGCTGGCCGCCGGAAAGCTGGTGGGGAAAGGCGTTCAGGATGCGGTCGGGGTCGGGCAGGCGCACATCGGCCACGATTTGACGCGCCAAGGCCAACGCCTCGGCCCGCGCCATGCCCTGATGAATCATCGGCACTTCAATCAGTTGCGCACCGATTTTCATAGCAGGGTTCAAAGACGCCATGGGCTCTTGATAGATCATGGCAATTTCAGACCCGCGCAAGTGACGCAGCTCTTCCTCGCCCATCGTCACCAGATCACGGCCTTTGAACTTGATCGACCCCGCCACAATCTGCCCGTTCTTACCCAGATCGCGCATCACGCCCAAGGCCACGGTCGACTTACCGCAGCCAGATTCCCCCACCAAACCCATGGCTTCGCCCGCCATGACTTTGCAGGAAAAATCCATCACGGCGGGAATTTCGCGCATACGGGTGAAGAACGAAATCGAGAGGTTCTCGATTTCAAGGATCGGTTGAGACGGGTCCCAGACAGCGTTGGTCATCACATCCTCAATCCTTCAGGCTTTCTTCGCGCAGGCCATCGGCCAACAGGTTCAGGCCCAAAACAAGGCTCATCAAAGCAAGGGCTGGCACCACGGCGGGGTGGGGCACCATCGACAGCAGTTTGCGCCCCGCGTTGATCGTTGATCCCCAGTCAGGGCTTTCGGGGGTAACGCCAAGGCCAAAGAAGCCCAAAGTGCCCAAAAGGATCGTGGTATAGCCAATCCGCAGGCAGTAATCCACGATCAGGGGGCCGCGCGCGTTGGGCAAAATCTCCCACAGCATGATGTACCACGCTTTTTCGCCGCGTGTTTGCCCCGCCGCCACATAGTCGCGTGATTTGATATCCATCACGATGCCGCGCACGATGCGAAAGACCGTAGGCGCATTGACGAACACGACCGAGACAAAGACGTTCAGAAGGTTCGGTTCCATCCCCCAAACGCCCAAAGGATCGGCGTTAAAGGCAAGGCCGGAATAGGCCCACAGGCCCAAAACCAGTGTGATGCCAACATATAGGTTGCGCTTTTTTGGATTGGTGTGAAAGCGCGACTGAAACAGGATGGCGAAAAATGCGATGGGGATCAGGAACAAAATCGCAGCCAGTGCCACCGGAATGCCGGTGTTGCGAATTTCGGGTGTGACCAGCAGGTAGAACAACAAGATCACCGGAAAGGCCAAAACAAGGTTCGCCAAAAACGACAGTGCGGTATCCAAGCGCCCGCCGATATAGCCCGCCGGAAGCCCCAGCGTGATGCCCACCAAAAACGCAAAGGTCGTCGCCGCAGGCGCAATGATCAACACCTGCCGCGCCCCCATCACCATGCGGGAAAACACATCGCGCGCAAGGTGATCGCCGCCCAGCAGGAACCACTTGTACTGAACCTCAGCCCCCTCGGGCACCACGGCACCGGGCAGGGGGTTCTTGACCGATCCCAGTTGCGCCAAAGGATCAAAGGTCATGATCATATTGGCAAAAAGCGCGGTAAAGACCCAAAACATCACAAGTGCAAAGCCTATGATGCCAACAGGGCTGTCAAACAGCTTGCCATAAAGCCCCAAGCGCCGTTTGAAACGGAACGACAGCACAAAGGTTACAACCAACGCCACCCAGACGGGCCAGAACTGCTTGGCCATCATCCCGAAAATTGCGGCCCAAGATAAAGGTTCGATCATATCAGCCCAGCCGGATTCGGGGGTTAAGAAAGACATAGCCGATGTCAGAGATCAACTGCGTCACAAGCACGAATATCACGGCCACAACAGAGGCGCCTAACAACATCTCGATGTCGTTATTGCCCGCAGCTGTCACCAGCATCCAGCCGAAGCCTTTGTAATTGAACAGCGTTTCAACGATCACCACACCGTTCAGCAGATAGGGAAACTGCAACATGATCACCGTAAAGGGCGCAATCATCGCATTGCGCAAAGCGTGGCGCAGCACGACTTGCCGAAAGCCAACCCCCTTCAGACGGGCGGTGCGGATATATTGCTGCGTCATCACCTCTGTCATCGAGGCGCGGGTCATGCGCGCGATATAGCCCACGCCGTAAAGCGCAATCGTGGCCACCGGTAACCCAAAGTTCCAAAAGGTGATGTTATCCATGGCCGAGGTCGCCGTGCCCATGAACAGCGTCTTGCCACTCAACCAGCCCCATTCCGCCAACACAGGCGACAACCCCGTCGCCGGAGAGGCCAGCAGCACCACCAAGATCACACCTGACACATATTCCGGCGTGGCACTGGTGGCGATGGAAAAGGTCGACAGCACGCGGTCTGTTCGCGAGCCTTCGCGCATCCCCGCCAAAACGCCAATCACCAGCGCCACGGGCACCATCACCAGCATCACCGCCAGCATCAGCCAACCCGTGGCCGCCATGGATTTGCCCAGTGAAAACAGCACAGTTTTCTTGAAAACGGTCGAAATGCCCCAATTGCCTTGAAAAATCCCGCAATATTTCGGGGCCAGCGCCGGATCATCGCGCTGCCCGATGCACCGCCCGCGCGTTACACCCTTTTCGTCAGTAATCACCCAACCTGGGGCCGCGCCAAGCCATTCGGCGTAGCGAAAGAACACTGACCCGCTATGGCCATGTTCGTCCAGCCACGACACCACGGCCGCATCCGTCATCCGGACCGACCCTTCCGAGCGCGCCAGTTTTTCCAAATTCGGCGGCAAATTGGTCAGAAAAAACACGACAAAGGTCAAAACCAAAGCCGTCACCAGCATCACGCCCAGACGCCGGATCACGAATGCGAGCATGAAAGCTTCCTACCGTGCCAGACAGGCCCAAGGGGCCAGAATGAAAAAAGGCGGGAGCGCTGCTGCCAGCGCCCCCGCCCCGATTTAATCGCTTATGCCAGCGACCACAGGTAGTGGTGATGCTCCATCGAGGGGTGCATCACTGCGCCCATGACATTCGGCTTGGTGTGGCGGTACAGCGAGCGCCAGTAGGGCTGAATGATGTAGCCTTCGTCCTGCAGGATCTTTTCCAAGATCGCTGCCTGCTCGCGGCGCTTTTCGCCATCTGCAAGGGCCAAAGCTGCGGTCATCGCTGCGTCAAAGTCGGCATTGGCCATGCCACATTCGTTCCACGACCCTGTGGACGTGTAGGCATACTGCATGTTCTGCACGGCCAGCGGACGGTGGTTCCAAGTGGTCGACGAGAAGGGATACTTCTGCCAATCATTCCAGAAGGTCGACCCCGGCATAACGGTGCGCTTCACATTCACGCCTGCGTCGCGCAGCTGGGCTGCCACGGCGTCAGACGTATCCAGTTCAAAGCCGCCATCCAGCGAGATGAATTCAAACTCGGCATCGGCCAAATTGTACTTCGCCAGAACGTCTTTGACGCCTGCTTTGTCCAAGGTCTGCGCATCAATCTTGGCGTATTCAGGGTGAACCGGGCAAGCGTGGTGGTTTTCAGCCGTGGTGCCAAGGCCCTTATAGCCCAGTTCCAGCACAACAGCCGGATCAATCGCGCGCTGCAGGGCAGAGCGGACTTCTTTTTCTTTGTACAGATCCGACGTGGCCGAGTTGAAGCGGCACACGATGGTCGAGGCGGTGACGGCTTCGTACTTGGTCCAGCCCAAGGTGTTCAGCTGGTCAATGAATTCACCGGTCGTCTCATAGTTCATGTCAATCTCGTCCGAGTTGGCGAGGCTGACCATGGCCGAAGGATCGGTGCCAAAGTCGATGTAGTGAATTTCGTCCAAGGGGGCAACGCCACCCCACCACTTGTGGCTTTCGGGTGCGCGCACCAGCGTCATCTTCTGGCCAACCGAGATTTCGCCCGGAACATAGGGGCCCGTGCCGATGGCAACAACCGAAGGATCATCGCCGTCTTTGAAAGACGAGTGTACCAAAGCTGCCGGATAGTCAGAAATAGCAGCCACAACTGCGATGTCCGAGGTCGACATTTTCAGCTCTACTGTATGATCGTCGATCTTCACAACCGAACCATCGCGCAGTTTGGTGACCATGACAGGGTTGCCCTTGTCGTCCACAACGGCTGCACCGGCCGCATCCATCTTGGCGACCATTTCGGTCAGGCCGGGGAAGCGCGACGCCATGGCGTTGCCATCTACCGAGCCGTCAGCCCAGCGGGTGAAATTGAAGATCACGTCATCGGCGGTGAAAGCATCGCCATTGTTCCAAGTCACGCCCTGGCGCACATGCAACGTATAACCCGTGGCGTCGGCATTGGCTTCCCAAGCTTCCAACAAGCGGCCTTCGAAAGAGCCGTCGGGATTATACTGGACAAGATATTCCAGCCAGCCACGGTATACGTTGGCAATCTGCGGCCAATCTGCCAGGCGCGGATCTTTTTGCGCTTTGGTTTCCATGGCCACGCGGACAACGCCGCCAACCTTGACGTCTGCGGCCATCGCCGGTGCATCCAGGCCCAAAAGGCCATAGGCAGCCACTGCCGACACACCCAAAGCGGTGGTGCGGGTCAAAAACTCACGGCGGCTCAATTCGCCGGCCTTCACTTCAGCCAGGTGCATAACGGCACCCGGATGCAAAGCGTCGATCCTTGTCATATCGTTCATGGTCGTCTCCCTGTCGGGCTATTGCCCTAGTTATCGTTCGTCAGCGGCACCGCTTGCGCGCGCTATTCCGGTAATCCGGTGTGACTGGCGCGGTGCTCGTGCTCACGTTGCTATTGCGCACCTTTTCACGGCCTGCGTCAACGCTTGGATTCGTCGCCCCCTATAACGTTTGCGACATGTACCTGCCGCATTGGCGCAATGCTGCGTTGCAGCATGAAAGGAACTGTCCTCTGCTGCACCATCAAGGGGCGAAAACCCTTCACGTGGCTTCAAGAATTTCCGCTTAAACGGATGGTTTCGGCGATCTAATTGACAGCGAATCGTCTAAACCCCACGGCGGAAGGCGCGCGGCGAGGTGCCTGTACGGTTCTGAAAAGCCCGGGTGAAGTAGGCCGCAGAGGTGAAGCCAATGCTGGCACCTATCACGTTGATGGGCGTTTTTGTTTCGGTCAATAACTTGCGCGCCTCAAATATCCGGCGATCTTGCAGCAGATCAATTGCTGACCTGCCGCTGGTATGCCTGCAGCATCGGGTCAAATGGGTGGGGGTGATGCCTAATTCCCCTGCCAACTCCCCCACGCCAACGCCAGATCGGAACTTTTGTTCCATCAAAGCGGTAAAGCGGGCCACAAGGGTGCGCGCCGCAGAATTTTTTTGACCTTCGTCGCCCAAGCGCAGGGATTGCCGCTCGATCCAAACCGACAGCAGCGCCATATAAGCTTGGGCAGCGCGCAAACTGCCAGCTTGGGTTGCATCCAATTCGCGCTGCATCGCATCGAGTGTTGCATTTAACTCTTGCTGGGCATGCACGTCACGAATGCGCAGGTGAACCGGTTTTTTGGGCAGCAATTCGCTGCCAACCTCCCCGAAAAACACCGCCGTACCAAATACTTGCGTTCCAACCTCAAAGCTGTGCATCACCCCTTTTGGAATGAATATCCCATTGTGGGCGGTATAGCCCCGCGTTTGGCCCGCGATTGTGATCCGGCCCTGTCCTTTGGTGAACCATAAAAAGCACGGCTCATCTAATGAGCGCATACCTTCCACGCGCCATCGCTCTCCCCCGGACAATCGCGGAATGGCTGTCATGCGCAAGAAAAGGGTCGCGGAAGCCTCTGGCATAGAACTCAGGGTATCTCATCACAGATGCACTTCGAATTTGATATCGTGCCGAGGGTAAGGAAGCTATTAAAAAATTTCTCTTTTGGGGAGTGAAGTTGAACCTTCGGTTGGACAGGGCCGTCTTTCGTCCTGATTGCAATCAGTCCGGTATGATTTTTGTCCAGTTTGCCATCCGCGCGCGAAACCAAGTGCGCTGGCGTTTGGCATATTGGCGCGACGCAAGGATGGCCGCATCGCACGCTTGGCTTAAGGGGATCGCGCCTTGCAGATGGGCCACCAATTCTCGCGCGCCGATGGCACGGGCCCAAGGGCTTTCTGGCAGCCAAAAGGGCAGGGCCGTGCGCACCTCGTCCAAGGCGCCGTTGTCCAACATCACGGAAAAACGTCGCGCGATGCGGACATCCAGCCAAGGGACTGCGGGCTGCAAAACAAGGGCTTGCACGTCGCAAAGGGGCAATAGCGGCGCGGCGGTGTCGGCCTGCCACGCCGCCATTCCGCGCCCGGTGGCCCGCTGCACTTCATAAGCGCGCTGCACACGGACGGGGTTCAGCAGGTCGGTTTTCGCCGCTGTCACCGCATCTAACGCTTCGCGCATCACGTCTGTTTGCCCTGATAGGCGCAAACTGTCCGCCTCGGCCCGAATGGTGGCAGGAATGGGCGGGATTTCGGCCAAGCCCTCGGTCAGGGCGCGAAAATACAGACCCGTGCCCCCCACAATCACCACAGGGCGCGTTAGAAGCCCCATCACGTCGCGCAGCCAAGCCCCTACAGAATAAACTTGATCGCGGCCTACATGGCCGTAAAGCGCATGGGGCAAAGCGGCCTCTTCTGCCGCTGAGGGCCTCGCGCTTAACACCCGCCAGCAGGCATAAACCTGCAAAGCATCGGCATTCACAATCAGCCGCCCATCGCGCGCGGCAAGCGCCATCGCCAAATCTGACTTCCCGCTGCCCGTTGGCCCTGCAATCAGTACGGGCACGTCGCGCGAAATTTTCTCGATCCCCTTCATCTTGGTCTAAATACTCCGGGGGTGCGGGGGCTGGCCCCCGTTTTGCTGACGACTGGTTGAACCTTCCTTCGTTTTGCCGCATTTTGGGCGCAATGCCAACAACCACTCACAGCGGGGCCACCATGTCCAAAAAAGATGCCAAGATCAGCTACTCCCGCGTCATGCTGAAAATTTCAGGCGAGGCGCTGATGGGCGACCTTGGTTATGGGTTGCACCCCCCCACTGTCACCCGCATCGCCCAAGAGGTGAAATCGGTGCATGATCTGGGGGTCGAGATCTGCATGGTTATCGGCGGCGGCAATATCTTTCGCGGGCTGCAAGGCAGCGCGCAGGGGATGGAGCGCACGACTGCCGACTATATGGGCATGCTTGCCACCGTGATGAACGCCCTTGCGATGCAAGCAGCACTGGAAGAGGTGGGCATCTTCACCCGCGTCATCTCGGCCATTCCGATGGATCAGGTCTGCGAGCCCTATATCCGCAGGCGGGCCGTGCGCCACCTGGAAAAAAAGCGCGTCTGCATCTTTGCGGCGGGTACGGGCAATCCCTATTTCACCACCGACACGGCAGCCACCCTGCGCGCCAATGAAATGGCCTGTCAGGTGATCTTCAAGGGCACCAAGGTTGACGGGGTTTACGACAAAGACCCCAAGAAACACGCCGATGCCAAGCGGTACAAAACCGTCACCTATGACGAGGTGCTGCAACAGCACTTGGGCGTCATGGATGCCAGCGCCATAGCCTTGGCCCGCGACAACGACCTGCCCATCATCGTCTTTTCGCTGGATGAACCGGGTGGGTTTAAAGGCATCCTGTCGGGCCAAGGCACCTATACGCGGGTGCATGGGTAAATCGGGTCAGTGATCACCGCGCACAGTTTCGCCTTGTGGCGGTCTTTCGCAGGCTTTGGATTTGCTGCTACAAGCGACAAAAGGTGACGCGGCAGGGCCCAGCCCCCGCCCAACGCAAGACATGAGGACCTTATGGCGCAAGATGATCTGGATATCGACAGCGACGGCCTGCAACGCCGGATGGATGGGGCGCTGACCTCTCTCAAAAGTGACTTCGCCTCGCTGCGCACGGGGCGGGCCTCGGCCTCGATGCTGGATCCTATTCAGGTGGACGCTTACGGCCAGATGACGCCCATCAATCAGTTGGGCACAATCAACGTGCCCGAACCGCGTATGGTGGTGATCAACGTTTGGGATAAGGGGCTGATCGGTAAGGTTGAAAAAGCTATTCGTGAAAGCGGAATTGGCATCAACCCCATTTCTGACGGCCCCTTGATCCGCCTGCCCATCCCTGAATTGAACGAACAGCGCCGCCGCGAATTGTCCAAGGTCGCCGCACAATATTCCGAAGGGGCCAAGGTTGCCGTGCGCAACGTGCGGCGCGACGGGATGGACATGATCAAAAAGGCCAAAGCGGCCGGCATGGGCGAAGATGATCAAAAGATGTGGCAAGAAGAAGTGCAAGAGATGACCGACAAGGCCATCGCTCTGATTGACCGCTTGCTTGAAAGCAAACAAGTCGAGATTATGCAAGTCTAACCCTTGCCGCAGGCAGGCGCGGCGCAGGGGCGGGAGGCATCTTTGGGCGCAGACGACACAACCATGACGGGCGCAAAGCCTGCCGCGTCGCATGTGGCCATCATCATGGACGGCAATGGTCGTTGGGCCACCCAAAGGGGCTGGCCGCGGCTGGTGGGCCACCGCAAGGGGGCTGAACGGGTTAAGGAAATCGTGCGCTGCGCCCCTGATCTGGGCATCGAATGGCTGACCATCTATGCCTTTTCGACCGAGAACTGGAAACGCTCCACCGAAGAAGTCTTGGGCCTGATGTCGATCTTCGCGCGCTACATCGAGCGCGAGGCGGATCGTTTGGCCGCCGAATCGGTGCGGATGCGCTTTATCGGCGACCGCTCGCGCCTTGATGGTCGTCTGCAACGTCTGATGTCGGGGATCGAAGAGCGTACGGCCCAGTATTCCCGCCTCAATCTGACAGTGGCCATCAACTACGGCGGGCGAGATGAGTTGACCCGCGCCATTCGTGCCATCACTGTTGATGTGGCCCAAGGCCGCTTGGAACCAGCGGATGTGACCGAAGATTTGATCTCGCAGCGTCTGGACACCGGCGGGTTGCCCGATCCCGATCTGGTGATCCGCACCTCTGGTGAGACGCGGACCTCGAACTTTCTGCCGTGGCAGGCTGCCTATGCCGAGTTTGAATTCACCCAGACCCTTTGGCCTGATTTCACGCCGGATGAACTGGCGCTGATTCTCAAACGCTTTGGCAACCGCGACAGGCGGTTTGGCAGCGTGGCGCGGGTATGACCTTGTCCTCTGCGCCACGCCATCCGCCGCCCTCACCAGACAACCGGGTTTCGGGCCGTTGGTCAGATCTTAAGGTGCGGCTTGTTTCGGGTTTGGTACTGGCGGGCTTGGGCGGGGTGTCTGTCGCTTTGGGCGGTTGGGTATTTGTGGCCATGACGGTGCTGATCTTTGCGCTTATGGCGTGGGAATTGGCAGCCATGACGGACACGCCCGCCCGACCCGCGCTGCGGGCTGCGATTGCAGGTCTTGCAGGCCTAAGCTTGGCCTTGGCCCAAGCGCAGGGCTGGGCCGTTCTGGCCCTTGTCTTGGCCCCCGTGGCAATTGCGCTTAGCCCGCGCCGTGATGCAGCCCTCATTGCCGCATACAGCCTGGTTTGTTTGATGGCCGCCCATGTCTTCATCGCGCTTGATCAACGGGGGGCGGTGATTGTGGTTTGGTTGGTGTGCATCGTTGTGGCATCGGATGTTTTTGGGTATTTCGCAGGGCGTTTGCTGGGGGGGCCTAAGGTTTGGCCATCGATCAGCCCAAAAAAGACATGGTCTGGCACGGTCGCGGGCTGGGTGGGGGCGGCTTTGGTGGGCTTGGGGTTTGTGCTGTTTGCAGGGGCGGGGTGGGGCTTGGTGGTCATCTCGCCTGCGGTGGCTTTGGCGGGACAGTTGGGCGATATTCTGGAAAGTCTGATCAAACGCCGTGCCGGGTTGAAAGACGCCTCGCGGCTTATTCCGGGCCATGGCGGGGTGATCGACCGGTTCGATGCGTTGATCGGCGCGATTTTGGC
This sequence comes from Paracoccaceae bacterium, assembly GCA_947468085.1. Taxonomy (GTDB): domain Bacteria; phylum Pseudomonadota; class Alphaproteobacteria; order Rhodobacterales; family Rhodobacteraceae; genus Stagnihabitans. The sequence continues at coordinate 11,640 of CANIKY010000085.1, forward strand.
GGTTTGGGTGTTGGAACTGATCGTGCCCTTGCCGCTTGGGGGGGGGCTATGACCAATCCGCGGCGTATTTCGATTTTTGGCGTCACGGGTTCGATCGGTGAAAACACGGTCGATCTGCTGCAGCGTACCCAAGGGTATCAGGTTGTGGCCCTCTCGGGCGGGCGGAATGTTGCGCGTTTGGCTCAACTCGCCCGGGATTTGCAGGCCGAGGTGGCGGTGGTGGCCGACATAGCCTTGCTGCCCGATCTGCGCGCGGCGCTGGCTGGCAGCGAGGTTCAGGCAGCGGCTGGCCCTGACGCCCTGATCGAGGCCGCACTGCGCCCTGCAGATTGGGTGATGTCAGCCATCGTGGGGGCCGCGGGCCTTGCCCCCGGCCTTGCGGCGCTGACAACAGGGGCCACCTTGGCCCTTGCCAACAAGGAAAGTTTGGTCACGGCAGGCCCGCTGATGCTGGCCACTGCAGCAAAGCACGGCGCGCGCATTTTGCCGGTGGATTCGGAACATTCCGCCATCTTTCAGGCGCTTTCGGGTGAAGATATCACGGCGGTGGAACGGATTATCCTCACCGCCTCGGGCGGGGCGCTGCGCGATTGGCCGGTGAACAAACTGGCCAGCGCCACGCTGCAAGACGCCATGGCGCATCCCAACTGGGCCATGGGCCAGCGCATCACCATCGACAGTGCCTCGATGTTTAATAAGGCTTTAGAGGTTATTGAAGCCAAAGAGTTTTTCGGCGTTTCGCCTGCCCAGATCGAAGTGGTGATCCACCCTGAATCTATCATCCATTCCGCTGTGGCCTTTCACGATGGGGCCATTATGGCCCATCTGGGCGCGCCTGATATGCGCCATGCCATAGGCTACGCCTTGAACTGGCCCACCCGCGCGCCCTTGCCCGTGGCGCGGCTGGATTTTGCAGCGCTTGGCAAACTGACCTTTCGCGCGCCCGACCTTGCCCGCTATCCCGCGCTGCGCTTGGCGCAAGAGGTGATGCAGGCCGGCGGCATGGCGGGGGCTGTTTTTAACGCCGCCAAAGAGGTGGCGCTGGATCAGTTTATCGCGGGCATAATTGGCTTTATGCAAATGTCGGACCTTGTGGAATCCACCCTCGGGCGGCTTTCTGCCGATCCCCAAGTGGGGCAGGTGGCAACAAGCCTTGACGATGTCTTGGCGATAGACCACCTCGCAAGGGTCATGGCGCGGGAATTGGCCGCGAGCATGACCAAAACAGCTTAAAGCAGGGCAGGCTATGGATTTCGCAAATTACGTCGCCGACCTTGTCGCCTCTTTGTGGAATTTGGGCAGCTTTTTGGTGGCCATCGTTGTGATCGTCACGGTCCATGAATTTGGCCATTACATCGTGGGCCGCTGGACGGGCATTCAGGCCGAGGTCTTCTCGCTTGGCTTTGGTCGCAGGCTTTATGCTTGGACGGATAAGCGCGGCACAAGGTGGCAGATTGCGGCTTTGCCCTTGGGCGGTTTTGTGCGCTTTAAGGGCGACAGGGATGCCGCCTCGACCCTTGATCAAGGGACCGTAAAAGGGCTTTCAGCGGCCGAGACGCGCCAAACCATGGCCGGAGCGCCGCTTTGGGCAAGGGCCGCCACAGTGGTTGCAGGGCCTTTGGCCAATTTTCTGTTGGCCTTTGTGTTATTTGCCGCCGTTATTCTGTGGAAGGGTGTGGCGGTAGACATCCCCACCATCGGCGCGCTAAAAACTGTCCCCTTCGCCGCGCCCCATCTGCAACTTGGCGACACAATCACCGCGATGGAGGGGCAGGCCACCCCTGATCTTGCGACCTTTCTTTCGGTGGCCGATACGCTGTCTGACAAGGCTGTGGTGCGGTATCAGGTCAGCCGCTTGGGTCAAGCCGTCACCCTATACGGCCCAAACCC
>CANIKY010000086.1 GCA_947468085.1 Paracoccaceae bacterium
GGTCCGCTTTGCCTATTTGGGAAGCCTTGGCCGATCTTCAACCCCCGCTGGCCAAAATTGCGGCCAGTCCTTCGCGGTAGGTGGGAAAATCAAGCTTAACCCCCAAAACCGTCTTGATCCGATCATTTCGCACGCGCTTGTTTTCAGCGTAAAACGACCGCGCCATGGGGGTCATCTCGGCCTGTTCGTAGGGGACTATGGGCGGGGGCGGCAGGCCCAGCATTTCGGCGGCCAGCCCCAGAATATCCTCGGGCGAGGCGGGGTCGTCGTCGCAGACGTTGTAGATGCCCGGATGTGGTCGCAAAAGGGCTGCGTGCAGCACATTGGCGATGTCATCGACATGGATGCGCGAAAAGACTTGGCCGGCCTTGTGAATACGCCGCGCGGTACCATCGCGCACCTTTTCAAACGGCCCGCGCCCCGGCCCATAGATGCCCGCCAGTCGGAAGATGTGCAAAGGCAGGCCAAGGGCGGCCCAATCGGCCTCGGCTTTTACTCTTGCGGTACCCCGCGCAGTGGTGGGGGCTAAGGGCGTGGTCTCATCCACCCAATCGCCGCTGTGGTGGCCATAAACCGCCGTGGTCGACAGGTACCCGACCCAACCGGGCCGGGCTGCTGCGATTTGTGGGCCAAGCGCCCGCAACACCGGATCGCCATCCACAGGCGCGACTGAGGTCAGAACATGCGTCGCCCTTGCCAGCGCGGGGGAAATATCTTCTCCCGGCCAGACCAGCGCCTCGATCCCCGTGGCGCGCAAACCCGCAGCCCCCGCAGCACTGCGCGTGGTGCCGATGATATGCCAGCCCTGCGGCAAAAGCCGGCGGGCCAGCGCTTGGGCGGAATAGCCATGACCTAGGGATAACAGCGTGTTCATTGCCGCTTTATCTGCTGGGGCTGCGCGCAAAGGCAAGTCGATTTCTGCAGCGTCATAAGAACTTCACTTGCGCAAAACACCGCCAAGCCCTTAGATGGCCGATCAATGCGAGGGAAGGCCCGCGATGCAAGACGATCTTTTTCTCACCCCGCCCGCCACAGCCCATGTTACATTCAGCGATCCCAAAGCCGCCGTCGCGCATCTGGAGCGGCTTTACGCCAAGGCGACGCAGTTCTTGGGCGCGGCCTTTGCCACAGCCGTGGCCCAAGGCAAGCCCAAAGCCCGTCTGCGTGCCTATTATCCCGAGATCCGCTTGACCGTGACAAGCCATGACAAGATCGATTCCCGCCTGTCCTTTGGTCATGTGGCGCATCCGGGCACCTATGCCACTACGGTGACGCGCCCTGACCTGTTTCGCAATTACCTGATCCAGCAACTTAGCCTGCTGATGGAAAATCACGCCGTTCCCGTGCAGATCGGCCTGTCAAGCACGCCCATTCCGCTGCACTTTGCCGTGGCCGGCAACCCCGACCTGTCCGTGCCCCATCAGGGTGAGTTAGACTTTACCCTGCGCGATGTCTTTGACGTGCCGGACCTGTCCACCACGAATGACGATATCGTCAACGGCCAGCGCAGCCACAATGCCGACGGATCAGAGCCCTTGGCCCCCTTTACCGCCCAGCGGGTGGATTACTCGCTGTCGCGCCTGTCGCATTACACGGCGACCGATCCGATTCATTTTCAGAACTATGTGCTGTTCACCAACTACCAGTTCTATGTGGACGAGTTCGAGTTCATGGCCCGCGCCGCCCTGTCAAACCCAGACTTGGGCTACACGGAATTTGTGGCCGGCGGCAATGCCAGCATCACCGTGGGGGACGGCGTGCTGACCCCTTCGGCCAAGACGCCACAGATGCCGACCTATCATTTGAAGCGTGCTGACGGGAACGGGATCACCTTGGTCAACATCGGCGTGGGCCCCTCCAATGCCAAGACCGCCACCGACCACATCGCCGTGCTTCGGCCGCACGCCTGGTTGATGCTGGGGCACTGCGCGGGCCTGCGCAATTCCCAGTCTTTGGGCGATTTTTGTCTGGCCCACGCTTATCTGCGCGAAGACCATGTGCTGGATGATGACCTGCCCGTCTGGGTGCCCATCCCCGCCTTGGCCGAGATCCAGATCGCCCTGCAAGACGCCGTGGCCGAGGTGACTAAGCTAGAGGGCTACGAGCTTAAACGCATCATGCGCACCGGCACCGTGGCCACGATCGACAACCGCAATTGGGAGTTGCGTGACCAATCCGGCCCCGTGCGCCGCCTGTCACAATCGCGCGCTATTGCGCTGGACATGGAAAGCGCCACGATCGCGGCCAACGGCTTTCGTTTTCGCGTGCCCTACGGAACCTTGCTGTGCGTGTCTGATAAGCCCTTGCACGGCGAGTTGAAACTGCCCGGCATGGCGTCAGAGTTTTATAAGACCCAAGTCGCGCGCCACCTGCAAATTGGCATTCGGGCGATGGAACACCTGCGCGAGATGCCTTTGGGCCAAATTCACAGTAGAAAATTGCGCAGCTTTGACGAAACTGCTTTCCTTTGACGCCATTTTTGCACCAAAGTCGCAAAAAAGCTTGCCTTGGGCGTTAAAAACCTGTGTAGCCAGAAACAATGCTTGTAATGTTAACCTCGTATACCCGGAACCGGGATCGCATCAAAGGGACAGGACCATGAACAAACCGATGACGAAGACCCAACTGATCGCCGCCTTGGCGGAAGCCATGGGCTCTGACAAGAAGACCGCTTCTTCTGCACTTGACGCAATTTCGTCTGTTGTGTCGCGCGAAGTGGCAGCCGGCGGCGCAATCACTCTGCCCGGCCTTGGCAAGATGGCGTGCCGTGCCCGCCCCGAGCGCCAAGTTCGCAACCCCGCCACAGGCGAAAGCGTGACCAAAGCCGCTGACAAGCAGGTCAAGTTCACCATTGCAAAGGCACTGAAAGATAGCGTTAACGCCTGATCCAGACAGATTTTAGGTAGGGGGTCGCCGGTCTGGCGACCCTTTTTTATTGAGGCGCGCTATGGACTTTTTTGCCCTGCTGATGGGGCTTTGCTTTTCGGTCATGTGGTCGTCAGCCTTTGCGACGGGGCGGATCATTGTGCTTGACGCTTCGCCCTTGGCGGTGCTGGCACTGCGCTTTGCGATTTCTGGCATGATCGCCGTGGTGATCGCCCGCCTGCGTGGCCAAAGCTGGCACCTAAGCCCTGCCATCACGCGCAGCGTTTTGATCTTTGGCTTTTGCCAAAACGGTCTTTATCTGGGCCTGAACTTTGTCGCCTTGCAATGGGTTGAAGGCGCGCTGGCCTCGGTGATTGCATCTGCCATGCCGCTGATCGTGGCGGCCCTTGGCTTTGCCCAAGGCGAACGTCTGTCGCGCAGGGGCTTTGTGGGCCTTATGGCAGGGTTTGCGGGCGTGGCGCTGATCATGGCTGGACGCATCACCCAAGGTGCGGATGTGACGGGCGTTGTGCTATGTGTTATCGCTGCCACCGCCTTGGCTTTTGCCACGCGTCAGGTCAAAGCGGTCAGCGCGGGGGGCAATTTGTTAATGGTGGTCGGGCTGCAAATGCTGGTGGGGTCAGCGCTGTTGGCTGGGGTGGCGATGATGTTCGAAACCCCGCGCTTTGATGTCACCCCGCAACTGATGGTAACCCTGACCTATCAAATCTTTATCCCTGGATTGACGGCAACCCTGGTTTGGTTCGCGCTGGTGGGCAGGGTAGGGGCCATTCGCGCCAGCACCTTCCATTTCCTCAATCCATTCTTCGGAGTGGTCATCGCCGCCGTGCTTTTGGGCGAACGTATCACTGTCACCGATGTGATCGGGGTGGTCATCGCCATGGCAGGGATCTTGGCCGTGCAAATGGCGCGTCAGGCAGCGCCCTAACTACCCAATCGTGCCCCGCACACCCCCCGTTTGCCCCCTGTCCAGCAGCAGATGGTCTGCCAGCACCAACGCCATCATCGCCTCTCCTACCGGCACGGCGCGGATGCCGACACAGGGGTCATGGCGGCCCTTGGTGATCAGGTCTAATTCTTCGCCGCGCGTGTTGATCGTGCGGCGCGGGGTCAGGATGCTAGAGGTCGGTTTCACCGCAAACCGGCACACCACCGGCTGGCCTGAACTGATACCGCCCAAAATGCCCCCCGCATGGTTGGACAAGAACTCTGGCCCGTCCGGCCCCATGCGAATTTCATCGGCATTCTCAACGCCGGTCAAGGAAGCTGCGGCCATGCCATCGCCAATCTCCACCGCCTTAACGGCGTTGATCGACATCATCGCACTGGCCAGATCGGAATCCAGCTTGCCATAAAGCGGTGCGCCCAAGCCCGCCGGCACGCCCCGCGCCACAACCTCGATCACAGCCCCAACCGAGTCATGCGCCAACCGCAACCCATCCAGATATTCCGCCCACTCCACCGCCGCCACAGGATCGGGGCACCAAAACGGGTTCTCCTCAATCTGTGCCCAGTCAAACCGGCTGCGGTCAATGCCCCGCGGCCCCATTTGCACCATATAGCCCGTGATCGTCAGCCCCGGCACCAGATGCGCCAGAACCGCCCGCGCCACACCGCCCGCCGCCACACGGCTGGCCGTCTCGCGCGCCGAACTGCGTCCGCCGCCGCGATGATCGCGCAGCCCATATTTCTGGTGATAGGTGATATCGGCATGACCGGGTCGGAAAGCTTGGGCAATATCGCCGTAATCTTTCGATCGTTGGTCGGTGTTTTCGATCATCAGCTGAATGGGCGTGCCGGTCGTGCGCCCCTCAAAGGTGCCTGATAAAATGCGCACCTCGTCCGCCTCTTTGCGCTGCGTGGTGAACTTCGACGTGCCGGGCTTGCGCTTGTCCAGCCAAGGCTGCAAATCCGCCTCGCTCAGCACAATGCCGGGCGGGCAGCCATCTACCGTGGCCCCGATCGCAGGCCCATGGCTTTCGCCCCAAGTGGTAAAGCGGAACATATGTCCGAAGGTGTTCAGGCTCATCGTCGTCTCCAGTCTTTTTGGCACGTTTAAGCCAATCACAGCGCCAGCAACAGATTTTTCGCAGAAAAATCGCGGCCCTAGTCGGCGGTCATCGCCAAGATGGCCGATTTCTTCACTGTATCCGCGCGATAGGTGATGCGTGTCTGGATGCCAAAGCGCAGGTCGGGGAAGTAGGTGAAGTGTTGCACCGTAGGGTTGGGGCCGCCAAGGTGGCCCATGTCCATTTCCAGCACGCCATAGGTGCAGCCGCTGATTTCGGTCTGTTGCAACGCGCCCACTGTGACATGCACCTTTTCGCGCCACTTGGCGTTTGGCGCGCCGCCCACGGGCGTGACAGTGGCCCGCGTGTTCGATGTCCAATCCAGCCCTGCCACGGGTTCGGGCGGGGTGCGGGCATAGGCATATTCCGACATATCCCCCTTCCCGTTGCGGGTGCTTTCGGCGGGGTAAACCCCGAACCGCGCAACGATATAGCGGGCATAACTGCCCTCGGCATTTGTCTGATCGGCCCGGATCATGTCATGCGCGCCCTTTTGCACATGCCAGTTTGACCCGTCTTGCAGCCGAACTTGCACGCCCTTCAGCAGGCTTGCCGCATCCAAACAGCCGCCAAAGGCGGGGGAAGCCAGTGCCCACAACAGTGCCGCCCGCAGCATCATTTTGCCCATCTCTCACCACCTCTTTGCAAAAGCATAGGCTAAAAACCGCGCCGTGCCACCCTTTTTGCAATTCCGCTTTTCCCAACGCATTCGCCCTTGCGCCCAACTTTGAAAGCCCTATCTTCCGCCCCACCTCGGGGTGCCTGACAACAGGCTGAGATGCGCAAGCGGACCCGTTGAACCTGACCCGGATCATACCGGCGGAGGGAAGGTGCTGGATTTGTCCACTCCATTCCCGCCCGTCGCAAAATGGAGAAAGCTATGAAACCCTTCCATCTTGCGCTGGCGTTTGTGTCTTTGGCCCCCATGGCCATGGCTGAAACCCCTGTGCTGACTGTTCTGACCTATGACAGCTTTGCCGCCGATTGGGGCCCCGGCCCCGCCATTGCGAAAGGCTTTGAAGAAACCTGTGCTTGTAAAGTGGCCTATGTCACGGCAGGTGATGGTGCCGCCGTCCTGTCGCGCTTGCAGATGGAAGGCGCAGGATCGGCCGCTGACATCGTGCTGGGGTTGGATACGTCTTTGACCGAAACCGCCCGCGCCACTGGTCTTTTTGCGCCTTTGGTCGCCCAAGCCCCTAACGACCTGCCCGTGCCCTTTTCAGACGCCACCTTTGAACCCTTTGATTGGGGCTGGTTTGCTTTTGTCTATGACAACACCAAACTGACCATGCCGCCCAAATCATTCCAAGAACTGGCCGCTTCGGACCTGAAGATCTTGATCCAAGATCCCCGCTCCTCCACCCCCGGCTTAGGATTGGTGATGTGGGTTAAGGCGGCTTATGGCGACCAATCGGCGCAGGTCTGGCAAGATTTGGCGGACAATATCGTCACCGTCACGCCCTCTTGGGATGCCGCTTACGGCCTGTTCTTGAAGGGAGAGGCGGATATGGTTCTATCCTACACCACCTCGCCCGCCTATCATCTGATCGCTGAAAAAGACCCCACCAAATCCGCCGCCACCTTTGACGAGGGGCATTATATGCAGATCGAAGTGGCGGGGAAATTGGCGTCTTCCAAGCACCAAGCACTGGCGGATCAGTTCTTGGCCTATTTGGCCAGCGATGCGGCGCAATCGGTGATCCCCACCACCAACTGGATGTATCCCGCCAAGACCCCCGCGACTGGTTTACCTGTAGGCTTTGAAACCCTCATCAAGCCCGAAAAATCGCTGCTTTTGTCATCGGTTGATGCCGAGGAAAGCCGCAAAGCGGCGGTGGAAGAATGGCAAACCGTTCTCTCCAAATAAGCGCTTGGGCGCTGTCGGGCGGCATTGCGGTGCTGGTGCTGGGAACAGCACTGGCGCTGGCCGTGCAGGCCAAGGGAGTCGGGCTTCACCCCGCCGACTGGGCCGCGCTGCGCTTTACGTTGACACAAGCGGCGCTGTCGACCCTGCTGTCATGCCTGTTGGCTGTGCCGGTGGCCCGCGCCTTGGCGCGCTGCACCTTTCGTGGGCGGCGGGCACTGATCTTGCTGATGGGCGCGCCGTTTTTGTTGCCGGTGATCGTGGCGGTCTTGGGGCTGTTAAGCCTTTACGGCCGCAACGGTCTGTTGAACCAGACGTTGCAGGCCTTGGGCCTGCCCACAGTCACCATCTATGGCCTGCACGGCGTGGTCTTGGCTCATGTCTTTTTTAACCTGCCGCTCGCCACCAGAATGCTGCTGAACGGTTGGCACGCCATTCCGGCCGAGCGGTTTCGGCTGGCGCAGACCTTGGGTCTGCCGTCACCCTTTCGCCATATCGAAGCCCCTATGTTGGCGGCGGTTCTGCCGGGGATCGCTTTGTCGATCTTTTTGGTCTGCCTGACCTCTTTCGTCGTGGCGCTGACCTTGGGTGGGGGCCCTGCCGCGACCACGCTGGAGCTTGCGATCTACCAAGCACTGCGCTTTGATTTTGATCCGGGCCATGCAGCGCTTTTGGCTGGCGTGCAGTTTGCTATTTGCGCAGTGGCCGTCAGCTTGGCCGCGCGCTTTACCTTGGCCGAAGGCTTGGGTCTTGGGCTGGACCGCGCACCTGTGGGACAAAAGGCGCATTGGGTTGATGCGCCGGTGCTGGCCTTGGCGGCGCTGTTTTTGATCTTGCCGCTGGTCGCGGTGGTGGCAGATGGTGCGCCTGCCGTGTTGCAGCTGCCCGCGCTGGTTTGGCAGGCGGCCTTGCGGTCGGCGGTGATGGCCTTAGTTGCGGCGGGACTGTCGGTCACGGCAGCGCTGATCTTGGTACAGGCCAAAGTCGCGGGGGCTGCTTGGGTCGAGGGGGCTGCGATGTTGCCTTTGGCCACCTCTGGCCTTGTGCTGGGTACGGGGCTGTTTGTGCTGACGCGGGCTTTTGTGCGTCCTGAATCGTTGGCTTTACCAGTAACGGTGCTGGTCAACGCCCTGATGGCGCTGCCCTTTGTATTTCGGGTGCTGCTGCCACAGGCCCGCGATCTGCACCGCACCTATGACCAGTTGGCGCAGACGCTGGGGCTTTGTGGGGGGGCGCGCCTTCGCTGGCTGACCCTGCCGCGCTTGGCCCGACCCTTGGGGCTGGGGGCTGGGCTGGCGGCGGCATTGTCGATGGGCGATCTGGGGGTGGTGGCGTTGTTTGCGGGGCAAGATCAAGCCACGCTGCCCTTGGTGGTGCAGCGTCTGTCAGGGGCCTACCGGATGGACCAAGCCGCCGCCGCCGCCTTGGTGCTGGTGCTGTGCAGCTTTGCCCTGTTTGCCCTGTGCGATATAGGAGGCCGCCGTGCTGCACCTTGACCATTTAACGCTCACGCAAGACGGTTTTTCTGTCACCGCTGACTGGAGTTTGGCTGCTGGCGCGCGGCTGGCTTTGCTGGGGCCTTCAGGCGCAGGCAAGTCAACCTTGCTGATGGGGTTGGCGGGCTTTATCACCCCCAGCGCGGGGCGAGTGCTTTGGCAAGGGAAGGATTTGGCGACCTTGTCACCCGCGCAAAGGCCAGTGTCGATCTTGTTTCAAGACCAAAACCTGTTCGCGCATTTGACCTTGGCGCAAAACCTTGGGCTGGCGGTGCATCCTCGCTTGGCACTTAGCACTGCCGATCGGGCAAGGGTGGAGGCGGTGCTAAAGCGGTTGGGCTTGGCGGGCTATGGGCCGCGCAAACCTGCCAGCCTGTCGGGTGGCCAGTTGGGCCGCGCTGCCTTGGGCCGGGTGCTGCTGCAAGCGCGCCCGATTCTGCTGCTGGACGAGCCCTTTGCCGCGCTTGGCCCTGCGCTGAAGGCGGATTTGTTGGGTCTGGTCAGCGAGCTTGCCGCAGAAAATGGCACAACCGTGGTGTTGGTAACGCACGATCCCAGTGACGCACGCCGCTTTGCGGATGTGGTTGGGATGGTGCATGACGGCGTAGCCGATGCGCCTGTGGCAACTCAGGCAATCTTTGCAGACCCACCGCCTGCGCTGCGCGCCTATCTGGGCTAAACGAAAAAGGCCCCGCAGAGGATGCGGGGCCTTTCAAACTGAATTCACCAAGCCTTAGTGGGCCAACTTCTTGCCTTTAACCCTGGACCAGAGCCGCTTGTTGGTGAGGTATAGCAGAACCGACAGCAGACCCAACAGCAACACGGCTTTAAGGCCGGATTCTTTGCGCGTCATCATCTTCGGTTCCGCCGCCCACATCAAGAAGGCTGCAACATCCTCGGATTCGTTTTCCAAGCTGGCCTCGGTGCCGTCGGCATAGGTCACTTGGTCGGCCACCAGCGCTTCGTTCATCATCGCCATCCAACCACCGGGGAAGGCGTGGTTTTCATACAAGGTAACGCCAGCCACTTCTTTCGATTCACCGGTGAAACCGGTCAGCATCGAATAGATATATTCTGGCCCGCCCATCCCCTTGAACAACTGGTTAGTGCCCAAACCATAGGGGCCAGAAAAGCCCTTGCGTGCTTTGGCCATCACCGACAGATCAGGTGCGCCAGCGGCAAGGTTGGCCGGGAAGTGATCGGCGGGCGTTGCAGGGCGATCTTCGCCGGTGACGGCATCGGTCACGGTAATGCCTTTGGCGTAGGCCTTAACCTGATCTTCAGGCAGGTTCGGACCGCCCGGTTCGGCCAAAGCGCCGATCCGCAGGAATTTCAACCCGTGGCAGGCAGAGCATACCTCGGTGTAAACCTGAAGGCCGCGCTGCAGTTGATGTTCGTCGAACTTGCCAAACGGCCCTTGGAAGCTGAAGTCCACGTTGGTGATCTGCGCTGTGCCTTCGGCTGCCCAGGCAGAGCCGGTCATCAGGGTCAGTGCGGAAACGGCGCTGATTGCGATTTTGCGAAACATCTCAGTCAGTTCCTTTCTCTCACTCTGCCGGTTCGGCGTAGTGCGACTTGAAGTCAGCCTCGATCGACACCGGTTGCAGCAGCGGCTTTTCAAGCACACCCAACAGCGGCAGGATCACGAGGAAATAGGCGAACCAGTAGGTCGACGCGATCAAGCCCACCCAGCCGGTAAAGGCCGACGGCACTTGGCTGCCGCACCACATCAGCACGACAAAGTCGATGACCAGCACGGCAAACCACGCCTTGAACATCGGGCGATAGCGGCCCGACCGAACCGAGGATGTATCAAGCCACGGTGCCAGCGCCATTGCCAGAATGGCCCCGACCATGGCGATCACGCCGAACAGTTTGGAATCGACGATGCCAAAGGTCACGAATTGTACCAATTGCACCACCCAGACGGTGTTATCGAAAGTCCGCAGGATGGCGTAGAATGGCAACAGGTACCATTCCGGCACGATATGTGCCGGGGTCGCCAGTGGGTTGGCCTGAATGTAGTTGTCAGGGTCGCCCAGATAGTTTGGCATAAATCCCACGATGGCAAAGAAGATCGTCATAATCACAGCCAGCGCGAATAGGTCTTTGACCACATAATAGGGCCAGAACGGCACAGTGTCGGCCTCAACTTCGGCCTTAGAGGTGCGGCGCACTTCAACACCGGTGGGGTTGTTGTTGCCCGTTGTATGGAAGGCCCAGATATGCAAGCCCACCAAGCCAGCAATGACGAAGGGCAGCAGGTAATGCAGGCTGAAGAAGCGGTTGAGCGTGGCGTTGCCGATGGCAAAGCCGCCCAAGAGCCATTCTTGCAGCGCCGTGCCAACGCCGGGTATGGCACCAAACAGGCCGGTGATCACTGTGGCACCCCAGAAACTCATCTGGCCCCAAGGCAGAACATAGCCCATGAAAGCCGTCGCGATCATCAGGAAATAGATGATCATGCCGATCACCCACGTTACTTCGCGAGGGGATTTGTAGCTGCCGTAATACAGGCTGCGGAAGATGTGGCAGTAGACGGCAAAGAAGAACAGCGACGCCCCGTTGGCGTGCAGATAGCGCAGCATCACGCCGCCGTTCACATCGCGCATGATATGTTCAACGCTGGCAAAGGCCAGGTCGGTGTTGGGCGTGTAATGCATGGCCAGCACAATGCCGGTTACGATTTGCAGGGCCAGACAAAAGGTTAGAACGATGCCCCAGATCCACATCCAGTTCAGGTTCTTGGGCGTCGGCAACATCAATGTGTCATAAAGCAGGCTTGCAACCGGCAGGCGATTGTGAAGCCATGTTTGAAAGCCTGGCTTGGGCTCGTAGTGGTCGTGCGGAATACCGGCCATCTGATGCGCTCCTTATCCGAGCTTTATCGTGGTTTCATTGATGAAGGCCGCAACCGGCACTTCCATATTGCGCGGTGCTGGCCCTTTGCGGATGCGCCCCGACGTGTCGTACTGCGAGCCGTGGCAGGGGCAGAACCAGCCGCCAAAGTCGCCTGCGCCGTCGCCCAAGGGCACGCAGCCCAAGTGGGTGCACACGCCCATCATGACCAGCCACTTGCCCTCTTTGTCCAAGGCGCGGTTGGCATCGGACGCATCTGTTCCCGGCTGATTGTTGTTGTTCGAGGTCGTGTCGACCAGATCACCCAAAGCCACGTCTTGCGCGGCCTTGATCTCATCTGCCGTGCGGTAGCGCACGAACACGGGCTTTCCGCGCCATAGCACAGTCAACTGGCTGCCTTCAGCGATACCGCTGATGTCAACCTCAACCGAGGCCAGTGCGCGCACGTCGGCAGAGGGGTTCATCTGATTGACCAGCGGCCAAACCGCTGAACCAGCGGCAACAACGCCCGCCCCGGCGGTTGCGTAATACAGGAAATCCCGACGGGATCCTGCGGTATTTTCAGCATGGGACACGAATGCTTCTCCCTTCCGCTGGCCGCCCTGCGGGCAAGCCCTTTATTCGAAATAGACTGCGCGTTACACGCACCCTCGACGAGCGCTTTTTAGTCAAGGATTGGCGCAAGGTCCAGCGAACAAACTGATCAAATCCCCGGCATTTTCCGTTTTTCTGAACGTTTTGCAATGAAACCTCAGTCACGGCCTATGACCGCGACTGATTTGACGTTCAGCCGCGGGGGATTGTGACCTGCATAGCTGGCCGTTTTACGATTTTCTCTTCCCATATGGCCAGTTTGGGGTGGCCTGCGCGCCAGTCGCGCGCGGCATGGCGAAAATCAAGATATCCCAAGGCGCAGCCCAAAGCGATCTGGCCCATGTCCAAGGGGCCATTCAGGTGTGCCATCCAAGATGACTCTAGCGCGTTCAGGGTGCGGGCGATTTTGGACCATTGGCCCTCGACCCAATCTGCAAAGCGTTTGTCTTCCGGGCGCAGACGATCTTCGTACATCATTAGCAAAGCCGCCTCTAAAATGCCGTCAGCGGTGGCTTCTAGGGTTAAAACCTCCCACAGGTTGGATGCGGGGTATAGGTTTGATCCGGCCAGATCGTCCAGATAGCGGCAGATCACGCGGCTGTCGTAGATCGTGCCGCCTTCTTGGCGCACAAGGGCGGGGATCTTGCCCAAAGGGTTTAGATCCACCGGCATGCTGCCCGGTGCCAGGGGCGTGCCAGAGGCGGGCATAATCTCGACCCTGTCGCCAAAACCTATTTCTAGGATCATCGCCATGACCTTTCGGCCAAAGGGCGTGGTGGGAGAGTGGTAAAGTTTCATTACAATGGCCCTATGGGAAGAAGAAGTTGGCGCATCCTAACCATCTTGACCGCGAGCGAAACCCAAAAAGCCATCTAATCATCCAACACATCCCGCATAGCCTGCGTGATATCGGCCTGCGTGCCGCCTTGGGCTTCAAGTGCTGCGATCACGCCTGCTCGTGCGGCGGGGGTTTTGTTCTGGTTCAGCTTCCAAGTGCCATCCACGCCGGTGATCTGCAACCGGAAGGGCAGAATCATCCCCTTCATCCGGTCCATGACCCCTTCGCCCATTTTCGACGATTTCCAGGTAGGTTTGGGGGCCAGACGCGTCTCGAACGTATCTGATAGGGCGTTCACATGGCCGTCCATCGCGTCATCGGGCAGTTGCACCAGCGTGCCGCGCAGATGCACGGCGATGTAATTCCACGTGGGCACCTGATCGGGCACCCCGTACCAATCGGGCGAGATATAGGCGTCTGGCCCCATCACCGCCAAAACGGCTTGGGCCGGAAGGCCAGCGGCGATCACGGCGTTTGACCGTGCCAGATGCAGATCAGCGGTTGCGCCATCGTCTGACAACAAAAAGGGCACATGGGCCATCAGCGGCCCCGCAGGCCCGTTCACAGACAAGACTCCAAACCCCCGCGCCCGTGCAAAGGCCAAATTTTGGTCAGCGGCGGTTTTGCGAAAGGCGGGGTTGGGGTGCATTGTTTGCCTGATCCTGACATGAAAAAGCCGCCGAGGTTCCCCTGGCGGCCCATCAACCGTGCTGAAAAGCGATCCTCAACCCTGACGGGCCTTGTAACGCTTTTGCGTCTTGTTGATCACATAGACGCGGCCTTTACGGCGCACGACTTGGCAATCGCGATGAC
>CANIKY010000087.1 GCA_947468085.1 Paracoccaceae bacterium
CGCCGCCAGCCCAGTCACCCATGATGTTGGCAGCAGCTTTGCCTTGGATCACAAGACCCACAGCTTCGTCCCACTGGGGAACCATTTTGTCAGCAGGCGTGTACTGGCGAATGTTGGCCAGCGTTTCGAAGATCTTGCCAAATTCCGGGCCACCAGCGATCGCCAGGTCACGGTCCTTGTAGACCTTGACGAAGTTTTCAACGCCAGCCTGGGCCACGAGAACGTCGTTGACCATCAGACCAACGGGCCAGCCTTGCGCCATCGACAGCGGCTGAATGCCAGCTTCGACCAGCTTGGGGGCAGCCGCGATCAGCTCGTCGATGTTCTTTGGCGGTTCCATTCCAAGGTCGGTAAAGACCTTGCGGTTGGTCCACATCCACTGGGCCGAGTGCAGGTTGACAGGCACGCAATAGACTTTGCCATCAACAGTGCACGATGCCAGTTGCGATGCTGGGCGCAGGATGTTTGCCCAATCTTCGGCAGCTGCCAGTTCGGTCAGGTCTTGCATCAGGCCAGCCGCGATCAGATCGTCAGCGTCCTTGCCGGGGTTCAACTGGGTCGCACCCATCGGGTTGCCGCCCAAGATCCGGCTGATGATGATCGGACGTGCAACGTCGCCCGAACCGGCGATAGCGCCGTCAACCCAGTGGTTGCCCGTGGCATCAAATGCCTTGGCGAATTCTGCCACAGCGGCAGCTTCACCACCAGAGGTCCACCAGTGGGTGACTTCCAGATCAGTTGCCATGCCAACAGACGGCAAAGCCACAGTTGCAGCCAAAACGGCTGCCATAGTAAACGCTTTCATTAGGGTCTCCTCCCCGTTTGCAAATCGTTGTGCGCTGATCCTATAACGTTATAGTTTTTTCAATCAAGCTATCTTTTTGCTTGCGTACACCGTTTTTCGGGGCCTTCTATGCGCGTGTCAAACCGTTAAGTGCGCCCGCGGTTTTTAGAAAAAAGCAGAACCAGCCTTCATGACTATGCCCTTAAGTTTCTGCACTGCAACACGCAAGGATACCCCCTTTGAGGGTTGGCGTTTTTTGTACCGCAGCCCGCAAAACGCTGCGCAAAGAAGCGATTGCGCTGCGGCGCAGCATGGCGGGCGCGGCGCGGCGTTTGATCCCAATTGGTGCGGCTTAAAAGGCGTTAGGGCCCATGAACTGCCTGAGGTGATTCGTTCAAGGATCCGTTTGACAGGGCAAAGTGCGTCATGAGTGGCATCTCTTTGCTGCCCCCTGATTCGGATCGCCCGACCCTTAAGACCATCGCCGCCGAAACAGGGCTTGCGATTGCGACTGTGTCACGCGCTCTCAAAGACGCCTCTGACATTGGTGAAGACACCAAAAAACGCGTGCGCGAGACGGCCGAGCGTTTGGGCTATCGCCCCAACCGCGCCGGCGTGAGGTTGCGCACCGGCAAGACCAATGTGATTGTCTTGGTCCTGTCAACCGAGGCTGATGTGATGAACCACACCTCCAAACTGATTTATTCTATCGCCGAAAGCCTGCGCGGGTCGGCCTATCATTTGGTCGTGATGCCCTTTTTTGGCGATCAAGACCCGATGGATCCTGTGCGCTATATCGTCGAAACAGGCTCTGCCGATGGCGTGGTGCTAAACCAGACCCAACCTGATGATCCGCGCGTGCGCTATTTGGCCGCGCATAACCTGCCCTTCGCCACCCATGGCCGCACCAATATGGGCATTACGCACCCCTATTTCGACTTTGACAACGAGGGCTATGCGCGCCTGAGTGTGCGCGAACTGGTCAAACGCGGGCGCAAGCGGTTGCTGTTGATCCCACCGCCGAGGGCGCATTCTTATGCGGGGCACATGATTGCGGGCTTTTCCAGTGAAGCCAAGTTCTGCGGTGTGGGTTTTGAAGTGGCAGATCACTTCAACAGTGATTCGCCCGGCGCTGTGATCGAGGCTTCGGTGACCGCCCGCATGGCGCAAGGCCCGCGCATCGATGGCATCGTGTGCGGATCCACCACCGCCGCCATGGCCGCTGTGGCGGGGGCCGAAAACACAGGGCTTAGGATCGGGCGCGATTTTGATCTGGTTGCAAAAGAGGCGATCAGCTTTTTGCACCGCTTTCGCCGCGAGATTTTGGTGGTAAAAGAAGATGTGGGCCATGCTGGCACTTTTATCGCACAATCGCTTATCGCTGCGATAGAACGACGCGCGCCGGATGAAGGCCAGTTTCTGGAACGTCCGACCCGCGCGGACGACGGTTTACCCAAGGGAGAGACCCTATGAAGACGATCAAAGGACCGGCGCTGTTCTTGGCGCAATTTGCAGGCGACGCAGCCCCCTTCAATTCATGGGACAGCATCACAAAATGGGCGGCAAACTGCGGCTATGTCGGCGTGCAGGTGCCCAGTTGGGACGCACGCCTGATCGATCTGGACAAGGCTGCAAGCTCTAAAACCTATTGCGACGAGTTAAAGGGGGTTGCTGCTGCCAATGGCGTGCAAATCACCGAACTGTCGACCCATTTGCAGGGCCAGTTGGTCGCCGTGCACCCGGCCTATGACACCCAGTTTGACGGCTTTGCCGCCCCCGCCGTGCGCGCCAACCCCAAGGCGCGGGCCGAATGGGCCGCGGATCAGGTCAAAAAAGCCCTGACAGCCAGCAGAAACCTTGGCCTGACCGAACACGCCACCTTTTCGGGTGCCTTGGCTTGGCCTTATCTGTACCCTTGGCCGCAGCGCCCTGCTGGCTTGGTTGAGGAAGCCTTTGACGAACTCGCCCGCCGCTGGTTGCCCTTGCTGAACCATGCCGATGAGTGCGGCGTGGATGTGGCCTATGAAATCCACCCCGGCGAAGACCTGCATGACGGCGTGACGTTCGAGATGTTTCTTGACCGCGTCAAAGGCCATAAACGCGCCAATATGCTGTATGATCCCAGCCATTACGTGCTGCAATGCTTGGATTATCTGGAGCACATCGACATCTACCACGAGCGTATCAAGATGTTCCACGTCAAGGATGCCGAGTTTAACCCAACGGGCCGCCAAGGGGTTTATGGCGGGTTCCAGCCTTGGGTCAACCGCGCGGGACGGTTCCGCTCTCCGGGCGATGGGCAGGTGGATTTTGGCTCGATCTTCTCCAAACTCACGCAATATGACTTTTCGGGCTGGGCTGTGGTGGAATGGGAATGCTGCTTGAAACACCCCGAAGACGGCGCGCGCGAGGGGGCGGATTTTGTCGCGGCCCACATGATTCGCGTGACCGAGAAAGCCTTTGACGATTTCGCCGATGCCGGAACCGACCGCGCGGCCAATCGCAAGATGCTGGGCTTGGGCTAGACGCCCGACCGCCTCAAGCCGGGGGGCCAGCCCCCTGGCCCCCCTCCCCGGACTTCCCGACGTATTTGGACCAAGATGAAGAGGAAAGCGGCGCGGCTCTTGGATGCTGCGCTGTTCCTTCAAAACCTTAAAGGAGAGTTTCATGGCCATCACCGCTGCCCACGTGGCCCGCGCCCCTCGGATCCGGCTTGGCATGGTCGGCGGCGGGCGCGGCGCTTTTATCGGCGCTGTGCACCGCATCGCGGCCCGTTTGGACGACCAGTATGAACTGGTCGCAGGCGCGTTTTCTTCCGACCCCGAACGCGCTGCCGCCTCGGCCGCCGATTTGGGCGTGGCGCGCAGCTATGGGTCTTTTGCCGAAATGGCGCAGAAAGAGGCGCGGCGCAAAGACGGGATCGAGGCTGTGGCCATCGTCACCCCCAACCACATGCACGCCCCTGTGGCGGTGGAGTTTCTAAAGCGCGGCATCCATGTGATCTGCGACAAGCCGCTGACCGCCACCCTGCCCGAGGCCAAGAAACTGGCCAAGGCGGCTCAGGCGTCGGGCGTGGTCTTTGCCCTGACGCATAATTACACAGGCTACCCGATGATCCGCCAAGCGCGCGAGATGATCGCCGCTGGTGCTTTGGGCGATATTCGGTTGGTCAATGTGGAATATATCCAAGATTGGCTGGCCGAACCGATTGAAGCCACGGGCCAAAAGCAGGCCGATTGGCGCACCGATCCGGCGCGCTCTGGCGCGGGGGGGGCTACGGGCGATATCGGCACCCATGCCTTCAACCTTGCCAATTTTGTCACAGGATTGACCTTGCAGGAGCTGTCAGCCGATTTGCAAAGCTTTGTTGCGGGTCGGCGGGTTGATGACAATGGCCATATCATGATGCGCTATACATCGGGTGCGCGGGGCACGCTGTGGTGCAGCCAAGTCGCCTCAGGCCAAGAAAACGGCCTGCGGTTGCGGATCTTTGGCACCAAGGGCGGGATCGAATGGGAACAGGAAAACCCCAACTATGTATGGGTTGCCCCCTTGGGCCAGCCCAAATACCGCCTGACCCGTGGCGGCCCGGGCAGTGGAGAGGCCGCAGCACGGATGACGCGCATCCCTTCGGGCCATCCGGAAGGCTATCTGGAAGGATTTGCCAATATCTACGCCGAAGCTGCGCGTGCCATCATCGCGCGGCGTGACGGCACGGCCTTGGACAGCGCTGTGGTCTTTCCGGGGCTGAAAGAAGGGCTAGAGGGTGTGGCTTTTGTCGACGCCTGCGTGCGGTCATCCAAGCGCAACGGGGCTTGGGTCAGTTTGGCTTTATAGCAGCCCCTGCCCTTGGCTATTCGGCAGAACCTGCCCTTTTTGGTCGCGACACCTTTTGCCGATCATAAAAGGCACAGAAACGGGCAGATTATTTGGCGGCAAAGCGCCGTGCGGATCAGGGGGCCGTTGAAAACCTGGCCCCCGATCACATGGCCCATGCTACAGTCAAAGCCGAAAAGATGGCAGCGAGGGGCTTTGACCAGTTGTGTCGTGGCAAAGCCAGAAAGGCAGCCAAACGGCAAGGCCGCCCACCTGCCTTGCGCTTTGACGCAATACTCCCTGCAAAGCGTCTAGCCCTCCGCGCGCATACTGCTCGGGCGTTTAGGCAGGCATCGCTGCTTCTAACGCCGCTGAAAGGCGCGCGATCGTTCCGGGCACGTCTTTCAGCTTGTCCAAGCCAAACAGCCCCAGCCGGAAGCTGCGATAATCCGCCCCCTCGCCCACTTGCAGCGGAACGCCCGCAGCAATCTGATAGCCTGCGGTGCGAAACTTGGCCCCCGTCTGGATATCGGCGTCTTCGGTAAAGCTGACCACCACACCCGGCGCGGTAAAGCCCTCGGCCGCGACCGAGGCGACACCGCGCCCAGACAAAAGTGCGCGCACCTGACGGCCCAAATCCCATTGCGCGGCCTTTGCCGCCTCAAACCCCATGGCTTTGGTTTCCAGCATCGCATCACGAAAGCCCACCAAAGCATCGGTCGGCATCGTGGCATGATAGGCATGCCCGCCACCCTCATAAGCGGCCATCATGGCGCGCCATTTCTTCAAATCCACCGCGAAAGAGTTCGAACTCGTCTCGGCCAACCGCGCCTCAGCCAAGGGTGACATCACCACAACACCCGCCGAAGGCGAAGCCGACCACCCTTTTTGCGGGGCCGAGATCAGCACATCCACGCCCGTCTCGGCCATATCCACCCAAATACAACCACTGGCGATGCAATCCAGTACCATCAGCGCGCCCACCTCATGTGCGGCCTTGGCCATAGCTGCAATATAGCCATCAGGCAGGATAATCCCGGACGAGGTTTCCACATGCGGCGCAAAGACCGCATCAGGCTTGACCTCGTGGATCTTAGCCACCACCTCTTCAATCGGCGGCGGCGCAAAGGGCGCGCGGGGTGCGTTGCCCGCGCGTTTGGCCATAATCACATGGGTTTCGCCCGCAAAGCCGCCCGCCTCGAAAATCTGCGTCCAGCGGTAGGAAAACCAGCCGTTGCGCACGATCATGACCTTGCCTTGGCCAAACTGCCGCGCCACAGCCTCCATTGCATAGGTGCCACCGCCGGGGATCAGGGCCGTGGCCGTGCCGTGGTAAACCTCTTTCAACAGGGCCGAGATATCGCGCATCACCCCTTGAAAGCGCTGCGACATATGGTTCAAAGACCGGTCGGTGAACACGACCGAGAACTCTTGCAATCCCTGCGGGTCGATATGGGCAAGTGGCAAAGTCATCTAAATCTCCCTCTTTGCGCCGAAGTTAGCGCAAGTTTCCTGCGCGGCAAAACCCATTTCCGACAGATTTCATCCAATTGGCCCCGCGCGGCGCTCTTCTGTCAGCAAAACATTGGCCTCGACATTGCCCACCCCGGGCAGGGTCATGATCCGGCGGCGCAGCACGCGTTCAAAATCGGCGATGTCGCGGGCCACCACGCGCAGGCGGTAGTCAAACAGCCCCAAAACATGCTGCACCACCTGCACCTCAGGAATGCTCGCCACCGCGCGCTCAAAATCCTCCAGCGAGACGCGGCCTTTGGCGGCCAGTTTCACCCCCAAAAACACCGTCACCCCAAAGCCCAGCGCCGTGCGGTCAACCTCCAGCCGCAGGCCCTTGATCACGCCGGCCTCCTCCAGCCGCTTTTGCCTGCGCCAAGCGGCCGGTTGCGACAGGCCCAGACGGCGGCCCAGTTCGCCCGCCGATAGCGTGCCCTCCAGCGCCAAAGCGCGCAACATGGCGCGGTCCAGATCATCAAGGTCGATCACAACGGCAATCCTTCGCTATCCTTGATTGTGGCGATCAGCATCAACGCCTCGACCTCGGCGATATGGGGCAAGGCCAATATGCGGTGGCGGTAAATCTCTTGATACTGCGCCATGTCGCGGGCGATGACGTTCAAGCGCACATCGACACGGCCCAGAAAGGTTTCAATCCCGATCACTTCAGGCACCAGCCGTGCGGCTTGCATAAACTCGTCAAAGGCACGCAGGTTGGTCTTGTCCAGCGTAAAGCGCAAGGAAACCTCTACCTCATAGCCCATCCGCCGCCAGTCAATGACTGCCCGCAATCCCTTGATCGCCCCTTGATCGCGCAACCGCTCCATTCGCCGCCACAGGGTAGCCGGGGTGACGCCCGCACGCTCGGCCAAATCCGCACGGCTTGCGCCTGGCTCTGCCAAAGCATGGCGCAGTATGCGGCGATCGGTTTCGTCAATCAGCATGATTTTTCCGCTATATCAGGAAAGGGCGCATGATTTTTCGCAGAAAAATCGTTCCGCGTCAAACAATGCACGGCCAATACGCCGAAAACCCCTATGCTCCCCCCATCATAAAAGGAGAACGCCATGCGCGTCTATTACGATCGTGACTGTGACATCAACCTGATCAAAGACAAAAAGGTCGCCATTCTGGGCTACGGCAGCCAAGGCCACGCCCATGCGCTGAACCTGCGCGACAGCGGGGCCAAGAACCTTGTCGTCGCGCTGCGCCCCGGTTCAGCCTCGGCCAAAAAGGCCGAAGGCGAGGGTTTGAAGGTCATGGACATCGCCGCTGCGGCGGCTTGGGCTGACCTGATCATGTTCACCATGCCCGACGAATTGCAGGCCGATACTTATAAGAAATACGTCCACGACAACATCCGCGACGGTGCGGCCATCGCCTTTGCCCACGGCTTGAACATCCACTTCGGCCTGATCGAGCCCAAGCCCGGCGTCGACGTCATCATGATGGCCCCCAAGGGCCCCGGCCACACCGTGCGCGGCGAATATGTCAAAGGTGGCGGCGTGCCCTGCCTTGTGGCCGTGCACCAAGACGCCTCTGGCCGCGCGATGGAGCTGGGCCTGTCTTACTGCTCGGGCATTGGTGGCGGCCGCTCGGGCATTATCGAAACTAACTTCCGTCAGGAATGCGAAACCGACCTCTTCGGCGAACAGGCCGTTTTGTGCGGTGGCTTGGTGGAACTGATCCGCATGGGCTTTGAAACGCTGGTGGAAGCGGGCTACGAGCCTGAAATGGCCTATTTCGAATGCCTGCACGAAGTGAAGCTGATCGTCGACCTGATCTACGAAGGCGGCATTGCCAATATGAACTATTCGATCAGCAACACCGCTGAATACGGCGAATATGTCTCTGGCCCGCGCATTCTGCCCTATGCCGAAACCAAAGCCCGCATGAAAGCCGTTCTGGAAGACATCCAGTCGGGCAAGTTCGTGTCCGACTTCATGCAGGAAAATTCGGTCGGCCAGCCCTATTTCAAAGCCACCCGCCGCCGCAACGACGAACACCAGATCGAAAAGGTCGGCGAAAAGCTGCGTGCGATGATGCCGTGGATTTCCAAAGGCAAAATGGTCGACCGCGCCCGCAACTAACCCATAGGGTCGGGGAACTCCACCTTACGCAAAAACACCAAGGCCGGGGCAAAAGCCTCGGCCTCTTTTTGATAAAATGATGCCAACCGTCCCAAGGTTCAGGTTCATGTCAGTCTTGGGGCGCAAGCAAATCCTTAAGTTGGTTAGGCTGACTTTGCCAAAACCAGCGAAACCTTTCTTAAGAGGCTAATATGAACCTGAAACTCAGCACGGCAGCTCTGGTATTGGCCCTAGCTGTTCCCGCAACGGCGCAAACCATTCTCACAATGCCTGAAGGCTGCGAAGGCGCCGCCATTGGAGATGTGCTTGCCGATGGCACCCTTTGCGTTGGCCTCAATACAGGCGCGCTTGGAAACAGTATTACCCCATTTGGGGGCAGCGATGCAGACGGCATTGACCAAAATGAAGCGGCCGAACACGAAACGTCCGCCCTTCATACCCGGCACGACAGCACCGACGACGACAGTTCTGAGGATGCGAACGACGACGGGTCAGATCACGACAGTGATACCCAAAGCGGTGACGACTGACGCATACGACAAGATCTCGGCTGGGGAGCTGTTGCTCCCCCGCCTTATTCCCAACATGATACCAGCACCGTCATATCACGCAGGGCCCTATGCAACGCGTTGGCCGTCGGGGCCGCGGCCGCAGTGGGTGCCGCAATCTGTAGGGCCGGGCCTTGCGGATGGGTCAAGACCCTTGCAAGTGCCGTGGCCGAGATGGCAAAGGCTACCCCTGCGGGCAGGTCTTTGCCAGCCTTGGTCTGCGCAGGCAGCAGCAGTCCTATCACCTCGCCCGCCTTGTCCAGCACCGGCCCACCCGCATCGCCGGGCATGGCCTGCAAGGCCAGTCGCAACAGGCCCTGCTCGCCGTTCAGGCCCTGCGTCTCTTCCAGCGTGCCTTGGGTCAAGACCGGCGCAGACAGACGGGGCCCATAGCTGTAGCCCGACACGCCAATAGGCGCGCCGACCTGCGGCATCAACGTCGCAAAAACCGCAACACTGCGCGGCGCGATGGGGGCCTCGGGCATCAACACGGCCACACCGCTGTCTTTGTCGGCAAAAGACACCTTTGCGCCATGGTTTTGGTCCAGTGTGATTGTTCCGCAGTCTTCTACCGCCTCTAACGTGGTCAAAACCGACCCCGCCTGATCAATGAAAAAGCCCGACCGTGTCACTTTGGGCTCTTTGACAGTCAGCCCCGCCAAAAGCCCGCGCTTGGCGGCCTCGTCCAAGGGCACCAACCCCGTGTCCAAGACCACATCGCCGGTGGAGCGAAACGAGGATTGCATCATCGCCGCCACGCGCTGCAGCTGATTGCCATTGGCCACTTCCCACGACAAAACATAGCCCTTCACCGCCCCACCCGCGATTTGCGCATAGGCCAGCGTTTCGATCAGATCGGTGCGGCCAGAGATGGTAAAAAAGCTGTCCTTCAGCGCCCGATCACCTACAACAGGCATAATATCCAGCTTTTGCAGCACGTTATAAAGCGCAGACAGGCTTGCCTTGGTGCCCCCCGGCTGCGAGATCAAAAGCGCTGTCACCCCAGATCCGTCCTTGGCCTTGTAGTGCACAAAGGGCGGCGTCGTGCTGTCAAGCGTCAGCATCGCCATGGGCAGGCTTATTTCAATGCCAGCAATGGAATCCGTGATGGTTTCAAGGCCAAAGGCCAGATCTTCGGCACGAAAATCATCGATCAGAGTGACGCTTTGGTCTGCATTTAGCACCCCAGTCGGATCATAGCCGCGCGCGGTTTGCCAAGCGGCAATGGCTGCGCGGCTGCCCGACCCGATGTTGCCATCGACCAATCCGGCGTAATAGCCAAACCACTTGAGCGCGGTTTGCACCTCGCGCCGCGCCGTTTCGTCCAAACCAACCTCTGCCCCGGCGGGGGAAACCGGCAGGCTTTGGGCAGCTGCAGTTTGATCGATTGCCCCCACGGGCCAAAACTGCTGACCAAAGGCTTTGCCATCGGCCAATACACTGTCCGCAGTAATGATGTTATGCGTCAAAAGGCCCTGCAGCGTGGTCACCGCAAGATCTGAGTCCATCGGCCCCAGCACAATAGCATACCCGCCCGAGGGAAGTTGATAGCCCTGCACCTGATCCAACATCCCGCCGTAAGCCCGCGCCCGCTCCATCGCGGCTGACAAGGTGGGTTCAGCAGCAATCTGCACCCAAACCTTTTGCTGCTGGGCTTGGGCGACACCACCCAGACCCCACAGCACCACCCCCAAAACGATCGCCAACCCTTGCCGCAAACCCCGCATAAACCCAGCCCCTTTTGCCTGCCAATTCCTAGGGTAAGGCTCTTTGGCCCCTTCCCGTTTCACTTGTGGCGACAATACCACGCAGCAGCGCGGATGCATCCCCCCAATTTGCGCGCAAAGCCCATGCCCAAGCCCAACGCTTCCATTGACCCTGTGTCTTTGCGTGCTTAAGAGAAAGGCGCACCGCCAAAAGGCCCAAGATGACCCTGACAGTCCTTCCCCCGCCCCGCAGTTTTCAAGAGATCCTTTTGCGTTTGCAAAGCTATTGGGCCGCCCAAGGCTGCGCCATCTTGCAACCTTACGATATGGAGGTGGGCGCGGGCACCTTTCACCCCGCAACCACGCTGCGCTCTTTGGGCACCAAGCCTTGGGCGGCGGCCTATGTACAGCCTTCGCGCCGGCCGACCGACGGGCGCTACGGCGAAAACCCCAACCGCTTGCAGCATTACTACCAATACCAAGTCATCATCAAACCCTCGCCCCCCGATCTGCAAGACCTGTACCTTGGCTCGTTGCGCGCCATCGGCCTTGACCCCGCCCTGCACGACATCCGCTTTGTCGAGGATGACTGGGAAAGCCCGACCCTAGGCGCTTGGGGTCTGGGATGGGAGATTTGGTGCGACGGGATGGAAGTGTCGCAGTTCACCTATTTCCAACAGGTCGGCGGCCATGATTGCCGCCCAGTTTCGGGCGAATTGACCTATGGGCTGGAACGTCTGGCCATGTATGTGCTGGGCATCGACCATGTCATGACCATGCCCTTCAACGATCCGCAATCGCCCATTGCGCTGACCTACGGCGACATCTTCCGCCAGACCGAGGAAGAATACTCCCGCCACAACTTTGACGGGGCCGACACCGCCCAACTGCTGCGCCATTTTGAAGATGCCGAGGCCGAATGCCATCGCCTGCTGGATTTTCCACCCGAAGACCCCAAGTCTGGCAAGCGCATCATAATGGCGCATCCGGCCTATGACCAAACCATCAAGGCCAGCCACCTGTTCAACCTGCTGGACGCGCGCGGCGTAATCTCTGTCACCGAACGCCAAGCTTACATCGGCCGCGTGCGCGCCTTGGCCAAGAAATGCGCCGATGCGTTTCGCTTGACCGAAGCGGGCAAAGACGCCGAGGTGGCGGCGTGAATGGCAAACTGGTGGCAAGTGGCATCGTGCTAACCGCGCTTGTGGCAGGCGTTGGCGGCTATTGGCTGCAAGAATATGCCTTTTACGCCCCCGTGGCCTTTCAAACGGGCGCGGAAATCGTGCTGACGCCCCTCTCGTCGCCCAATCCCGTGGCGATCCCTGTCAGCGATGTGCAAGGCATCGACGCCAGCTCGTCGCCGTTGCGCTTTCGCGCCTGCTTTACCTCGCAGATCAGCCTTGCCACCCTGACCGAAGGCTACACCGTCTACGACAAGCCCACGCCCTTGAACGCGCCATCGTGGTTCACCTGCTTTGACGCCGGAAAGATCACAGAAGCGCTGGACAGTGGCGCGGCTGTGGCCTTCTTAGGCCAAGCCAATGTCGTCCCCAACACCTCTGACGCGCGCATTGACCGCGTCATTGCCGTTTTCCCCGATGGCCGGGCCTTTGCCTGGAACCAGCTCGCCCCCGGAGTGGCGCCATAGATGCCTGACCTGCTGATCGAACTTTTCTCCGAGGAAATCCCCGCCCGTATGCAGGCCAAGGCCCGCGAGGACCTGCGCAAGCTGGTGACCGAAGGCTTGGTTCAGGCCGGGCTAACCTATGCCTCAGCCGGTGCCTTTTCTACCCCCCGCCGCCTGACCCTGACGCTTGACGGGGTGACGGGCGAAAGCCGCCCCGTGCGCGAAGAACGCAAAGGCCCCCGCGCCGATGCGCCCGCTGCGGCTTTGGAGGGGTTCTTGCGCTCGACCGGTTTAACCCTTGATCAACTGGAACGGCGCGAAGACAAAAAGGGCGGCGTCACGCTTTTTGCCGTACTGGAAAAGCCCGGCCGTCCCGCCGCCGAGATCGTGGCCGAAGTCTTGGAAACCACCATCCGCGCCTTCCCATGGCCCAAATCCATGCGCTGGGGCAACGGGTCTTTGCGTTGGGTGCGCCCCTTGCATTCCATCTTGTGCCTGCTGATCGACGAAGCCGGTGCCACCGTGGTCCCCTTAACCATCGACGGCATCACCGCAGGCAACACCACATCTGGCCACCGCTTCCTCTCTCCCGCCCGCTTTGCCGTCACCTCGTTTGACGACTACGCCGTCAAACTCAAACGCGCCCATGTCGTGCTGGACAGTGCCGAACGCGAGGCCGCCATCTGGCAAGGGGCCACCAATCTGGCCTTTGCCGCAGGGCTGGAACTGGTCCCCGACCCAGCCCTGTTGGCCGAGGTCGCTGGCCTTGTCGAATGGCCCGTCCCCCTGATGGGCCGCATCGGCGCAGACTTTTTGCACCTGCCACCCGAGGTGCTGCAAACCTCGATGCGCGAACATCAAAAGTTCTTCTCGGTGCGCAACCCCCGCACGGGCCGGATCGAAGGCTTTGTCACCGTGGCCAATACCGAAACCGCCGACCACGGGGCGACGATCCTGAAAGGCAACCAAAAGGTCCTCTCCGCCCGCCTGTCAGACGCCCGCTTCTTTTGGGAGAACGACCTGCGCGTGGCCAAAGCCGGCATGGGCGAATGGCTGGACGGATTGCAATCAGTCACCTTCCACAACAAACTCGGCTCGCAAGCCGACCGCATCGCCCGCATCGCGGCCCTTGCGCGCCATATCGCGCCCTTGGTCGGTGCCGATGCCGATGTGGCGCAC
>CANIKY010000088.1 GCA_947468085.1 Paracoccaceae bacterium
CACCTGGGATAAGGGCTATGGCCACTTTACCACGCGCCAGAACATCCAGTTCAACTGGCCCAAACTGCCCGATGTGCCAGCGATTTTGCAGGCCTTGGCCGATGTGGGGATGCATGCCATCCAAACTTCTGGCAATTGCGTGCGCAATGTCACGGCGGATCATTTCGCAGGCGCTGCGGCGGACGAGATCGAAGACCCCCGCCCCTATGCCGAACTGTTGCGCCAATGGTCCACCGACCATCCCGAATTCCAGTTCCTGCCGCGCAAATTCAAAATCGCTATCACCGGCTCGCCCCATGACCGCGCTGTCACCGCAGCACACGACATCGGCTTGCGCATGACGCGCAATGCGGGCGGGGATGCGGGGTTTGAGGTGTTTGTGGGCGGCGGTCTTGGCCGCACGCCGATGATTGGCCATCTGGTGCGGGATTTCTTGCCCATCGAAGACCTGCTGCCTTACGTGGAATCGGTCCTTTCGGTTTATAACACTCTGGGGCGGCGCGATAATAAGTACAAAGCGCGCATCAAGATTACCGTGCACGAAACCGGCCGCGACGAGATTGCCCGCATGATCGAAGCGCGTTTTGCCGAAGTGCGCCCGCTGTTTGGCGGGGCGGATCAGGCGCTTCTGGCCGATATCCGCGCAGCTTTTGCCCAGCCAGATTTGCAAAGCCGCTCGGTTGCTGAGTACGACAGCGCCTATAGCTCCAACCCCGTCTTTCGCGCTTGGGCCGATACCAACCTGTCGGCCCATCGCAAGGGCGACCATGCGATTGTGACGATCTCGGTCAAGGCACATGGGCAAACGCCCGGCGATGCAACATCCGATCAGATGCGCGCCATTGCCGATCTGTCGCAAACCTATGGCTACAGCGAATTGCGCATCAGCCACGAGCAAAACGTGATCCTGCCGCATGTGCACAAGGCGGATCTGCCCGCCGTGCATGCGGCTTTGGCCAAAGTGGGGCTGGCCACGGCCAATGTCGGGCTTTTGTCGGATATGATCGCCTGCCCCGGCATGGATTACTGCGCCTTGGCCACGGCACGTTCTATCCCCGTGGCGCAGGAAATTGCGCTGCACTTTGAAGCACTTAAGCTGGAACATGACATCGGTGCGCTGAAGATCAAAATCTCGGGCTGCATCAATGCCTGTGGTCACCACCATGTCGGTCATATCGGCATTTTGGGCCTGGACCGCGCGGGGGTGGAAAACTACCAGATCACGCTCGGCGGCGATGCCACCCAAACGGCAGCCATTGGCGAGAAAACCGGCCCCGGCTTTGCCTATGACGAGATTGTGCCGGCCATCGAACGCATTTTGCGCGCCTATCTGGGCTTGCGGCTGCATGCCGAAGAAACCTTTCTGGACGCCTATCGCCGTGTTGGCATGGGGCCCTTTAAGCTGGCGCTGTATGGCAGCGAAGGCACATCGGATGCCGCGTGATCTGCACCATGGTCCGGTGGTGGAACGGGTGGCCGCGCTGAACGCGCGCTACCGTCACCACGGGGCCACGGCGGTGCTGGAACGCGCTTTAAACGATGCCGATCTGGGGCGGGTGGCGCTGGTGTCGTCTTTCGGGGCGGAATCGGTGGTGCTGTTGCATCTGGTGTCGGTGATTGCCCCGCAAACGCCCGTGCTGTTTATCGACACGCGGATGCTGTTTGCCGAGACTTTGGACTATCAGCGCCAACTGGCCGAAAGCCTGCCTTTGTGCGACATTCGCACCATCCGCGCCCCCCAACCGCGCGTTGCGCTAGAAGATCCTGACGGCACGTTGCATCAGTTTTCCACCGGAGCCTGCTGCGGTGTGCGCAAGATCGCACCGCTGGAACGCGCCTTGGACGAATTTGACGGCTGGATCACGGGGCGCAAACGCTATCAAGGGGCCAGTCGTGAGACGGTCGACTTCTTTGAAGCCGAAGGCGATGTGCGCATCAAGGTCAATCCCTTGGCCCATTGGGGGCGCGAGGATATTGCCGACTACATGGTCAACAACCGCCTGCCCCGCCATCCCCTTGTTGCCCAAGGCTACCCGTCCATCGGCTGCGCGCCTTGCACCACGCCGGTGAAAGAAGGTGAGGATCCCCGCGCAGGGCGTTGGCGTGACAGTGCAAAAACTGAATGCGGCATTCACTTTGTGAACGGTATAGCCACCCGCATCCAACCTTATCAGGAACCCACAGCATGAGCGTGATCGTCACCGATCAGGGCTTTCAGCCCGCCCCGACCCACACCGCCGTGACCTTGGATCAGATCGCGGCCCATCAAGGCACGCTGGATCTGGCGCAGACCGACGATCCGGCTTTGGTGATCCCCTATCTTGCCGACCTGAAACTGATCCGCGTGGCCTTCCCCGCCTTTAACGACGGACGCGCCTTTACCATCGCGCGGCGGTTGCGCATGGCGGGCTATCAGGGCCATCTGCGCGCTGTCGGGCCGGTGATTGCCGACCAATATGCCATGGCGCGGCGAGTCGGGTTTGACGATGTCGAAATCCCCGACGATCTGGCACTGCGCCAACCGCAGGCCCAATGGCTGGCCCGCGCCGATTGGCGCGCGCATGATTATCTGGCACGGCTGAAGGCGTAACGTGAGGGCTTTCCCAGCCCCCTGCCCTGACGTATGGCCCTGTCTGACCCCAAAGCGAAGCGACCTGTGATGACCCAAACCGCCGCCAAACCCCACCTGCCCGATGCCCAGACCGTCACCGCCGTGCACCACTGGACGGATCGTCTATTTTCGTTCCGCGTCACGCGGCCGCAATCTTTGCGGTTCCGCTCGGGCGAGTTTGTGATGATCGGCTTGATGGGTGAGACGGGCAAACCCTTGCTGCGCGCCTATTCCATCGCCTCGCCCGCGTGGGATGAAGAGCTAGAGTTTTATTCGATCAAAGTGCCCAATGGCCCCCTAACCTCGCGCTTGCAGCACATCAAGGTCGGCGACGAGATCATCTTGCGCCCCAAACCCGTGGGCACCTTGGTGCATGACGCGCTGTTGCCGGGCAAGCGGATTTGGTTTTTGTCAACCGGTACGGGCTTTGCCCCTTTTGCCAGCCTGCTGCGCGAACCAGAAACCTATGAAAAATATGACCAAGTCATCATGATGCACACCTGCCGCGAGGTGGCAGAGCTGGACTATGGCCGCGCCTTGGTGGAAAGCCTCAAAGACGATCCGCTGATTGGCGAGATGGTGGGCGACAAGTTGAAATACTACCCCACCACCACACGCGACGCCTTTCATCACATGGGACGGGTGACTGACAACCTGTCCTCGGGTAAAGTGTTCGCTGACCTTGGCCTGCCCCCGATGGACCCAGCCCACGACCGAGCGATGGTTTGCGGATCGCTGGCGTTCAACGTCGATGTCAAAGTCATTCTCGAAGGCTTTGGTCTGGTCGAAGGTGCAAATTCTGACCCGCGCCAGTTTGTGATCGAAAAGGCCTTTGTGGGCGATGGCATTTAAACCGAAGGCACAAAACCAATAAAAAAAAATGCCGCAATCCTAAGGACTGCGGCGCTTTTCATCAACGGAGCAGCCAAAGCCGCCCGAAAAGATCACATCCCCAAGGCTTTCTTCACCTGAGCGATCACGTCTGCTTGTTTGATCGGATCGGTGCCTGCCATGGTGACAGCCGATTTCAGGCTGGCTTTGGTGGCATCGTCTAGGGTCGAGGTGTCGATCACGCCGGTTACTTTAGCGGCGTCATAAGCAGCCGGGTCCAAAGCAGCCATAGTCGCATCCATCGCAGCTTTTTCGGCAGCGGCGGCATCAGCAGCGGCCTTGTCGGCTGCGGCTTTTTCAGCAGCGGCTGCATCAGCCGCAGCTTGCTCGGCGGCAGCGGCATCAGCAACGGCTTGGGCAGCCACGGCCTTGGCCTCTTGGGCGGGTTTGTAGCTGAATTGGTAATAGCCGCCAGCGGCCACAACCAAGATAATCGCAAGGATCACGTTTTTGTTCATTTTATGTCTCCATCATCGGACGGTTAATCATGGGGGCCTATGACAGTTCTTCGGGTCAATGGAAAGGCCCGCGCGCCATTGCAGCGATTTGTGCTGCGCTTAACGGTTGAAGAGTGCGCGCCATAGGGTTATCTTGCGCGGCAACACCCATGGTATAAGGACAACAACCATAGCACGCCGCCCTCACAACGCACCGCCACAACGCGAAACCGGCCCTCGGATTAATGACCGGATTCGGTCTTCTGAAATCCGCCTCATCGGCGCGGATGGGGAAAATGTGGGTGTCGTCACCCCCGCGCAAGCGATGGTTATGGCCGAAGAAGCGGGGCTAGATCTGGTAGAGATTTCGCCCACCGCAGAACCGCCAGTTTGCAAGATCATGGATTTTGGCAAATACAAATATGAGCAGCAAAAGCGCGAGGCTGAGGCCCGCAAAAAGCAGCACATCATCGAGATTAAAGAGATCAAGTTCCGTCCGGGGACAGATACGCATGACTATGATGTCAAAATGCGCTCTGTTCTGAAGTTTTTGGAAGAGGGCGACAAGGTCAAAGTCACCCTGCGCTTTCGCGGCCGCGAAATGGCGCACCAAGAACTGGGGCTGGAATTGTTGAACCGTGTTGCTGCTGATGTCGCCGATGCGGGCAAGATTGAATCCATGCCGCGGCTAGAAGGTCGCCAAATGGTGATGATGATCGGCGCCAAGTAAAGCGTGGTGCATAAGATCAAAAAGGGCGCAGCACGGCTGCGCCCTTTTCGTTTGGTTGGCTTAGCTGTCCAAAGCGCGGTCCAGGTGGGTATAGCCACCGTCAACATACAGCCACTGCCCCGTTGTATGGGCCGAACGCGGCGACAGGGCAAAAACGACAGCCGCCGCAATCTCACGGTCCAGCGTCATGCGGTGGCCCAAGGGGATGCGTGATGTGATCTTGGCCAGTTGCGCTGCAGGGTTCTCAAACGTCTTGATCCAGTTGGCATACATCGGCGTCATCACCTCTGCCGGAATGACGGCATTAACGCGCACGCCGTCCGGCGCAAAAGCCGCCGCCCATTCCCGCGTCAACCCCAATTGGGCCGCCTTAGCCGCCACATAGGCCGAGGTATGCCCCTGCCCCGTGATCGCCGTCTTGGAGGATATATTCACAATCGCCCCGACTTCAGCGCGCAGGTCATCTGCCAGAAGATGCACCAAAGCGTAGTAATGCAGCAAATTCTGATCCAGCGAGGCGCGAAAGGCCTGTGGGCTGGCATCCAACCCCAAGCTGTCATTGCGCCCAGCGTTGTTCACAAGGCCATAGATCGCCCCCCCCGCCTGCGCCTGCGCCACGGCGCGGCGACATTCCTCATCTTGTGCAAGATCAACCTGAATAAACTCTGCGGGCCCAAGCGCGTGCAACCGCGCCATAAAATCCCCCTCCGGCACACGGCGCGCCAGAACGATGGGCGTGGCCCCCTCTTCGGCCAAGGTCAGGCTGATTGCAGCCCCGATCCCTGCCCCGCCCCCCGTGACGATGACCCGCTTGCCCTTTATGCCCAAATCCATCCTAGAACCCCACCTCTGCACCTTGTTGCCAGCGCTGCGCCAGATTGCCAAAGCGGGTGAAGCGGCCTTCAAAGCTTAACTCCACCGTGCCAATCGGGCCGTGGCGCTGCTTGCCGATAATCACCTCGGCCTTGCCATGGACGTTTTCCATCACCGTTTGCCATTGCGCCATCTTTTCCAACTCATGATCGCCGGGCTTTTCGCGCTCTTTGTAATATTCGTCGCGGTAGACAAACATCACCACATCGGCGTCTTGCTCGATCGAGCCGGATTCGCGCAGGTCAGACAATTGTGGGCGCTTATCCTCGCGGGTTTCCACCTGACGTGACAACTGCGACAGGGCAAGCACGGGAATGTTCAATTCCTTGGCGATGGCTTTTAACCCTTGGGTGATTTCAGACACTTCCTGCACGCGGTTTTCTTTGCTCGACCCTTTAAGAAGCTGCAAATAGTCCACCACCAACAGGTCCAACCCATGCGTGCGCTTTAGACGCCGCGCACGGGCAGCGACTTGGGAGATAGGCAGGGCGGGCGTGTCGTCGATATACAGCGGACAGGATTCCAACGCTTTGGCGGCTTCGACAAAGCGGCGAAACTCCACTTCTGTCATATCGCCGCGCCGGATTTGTTCAGACGGCACTTGCGAGGCTTCCGACAAAATACGCGCCGCAAGCTGCTCGGCACTCATCTCCAGCGAGAAAAAGCCGACCGACCCACCCTCTACTGTGCCTTCACTGCCATCGGGCAGGCGGCCGCGCTTGTGGGCCTTGGCGATGTTAAAGGCGATGTTGGTGGCAAGCGAGGTTTTGCCCATCGACGGACGACCCGCCAAGATCAGCAAATCCGAAGGATGCAGCCCCCCCAGCTTCTTATCCAGATCGACCAAGCCGGTTGATATCCCCGCCAAGCCGCCATCGCGCTGATAGGCGGCATTGGCCATGTTGACGGCATCGGTGACGGCTTTGAGAAAGCTTTGAAAGCCGCGCTCGGCCACACCTTGCTCGCCCAGTTTATACAGGCGCTGTTCGGCTTCGGTGATCTGGTCGCGCGGTTCGCTGTCAACCTCGACCTTGCCAGCACGGGCCGAAATGTCACGGCCAAGGCCGATCAATTCGCGCCGCACAGCAAGATCATAGATCATCTGCGCATAATCACGCGCCGCATAGGCCGAGATCGCAGCCCCCGCCAAACGCACCAGATACGAGGTCCCGCCCAGTTCCTTTAGCCCCGGGTCATCCTCGAAAAACGGCTTTAAGGTCACAGGTGACACCAGCGCATTCTTCTGAATCCGCGCGGCCATGCGTTCAAAAATCCGCTGATGGACAGGATCGAAGAAATGCTCGGCGCGCACCAAACTCGCCACGCGGTCGTACACCTCGTTATTGGTCAAGATCGCGCCCAAAAGCTGC
Organism: Paracoccaceae bacterium; assembly: GCA_947468085.1. Classification (GTDB taxonomy): domain Bacteria; phylum Pseudomonadota; class Alphaproteobacteria; order Rhodobacterales; family Rhodobacteraceae; genus Stagnihabitans. The sequence continues at coordinate 6,913 of CANIKY010000088.1, forward strand.
TGCTCGCCCTCGATGTTATGGGGCATGGCTTCGGTTTCGGGCAGGGCGGGCAGCATTTGCCGCATCGTGGCCACTTCGTTCATAGTCTTCCCCTGTTTCCCGAATGGCTTCATTAAACTCCACTTTGGCGCCCAAGCAAACCAAGGATATCTCTGTGGATAAGGCGCACAACCGCGCCAAGCCTATGTCTTGCGCGCCTCAACCCTACCATATTTTGCAGGTCCGCGCCACAAAATCGCCATAAATGCGATTCGCACCCAAGCTTATCCCCAATCTATCCCCAAACCCTTCCCCCGTTTTTCGTACCCTTTGCCGCAATACTCTTGGGGGGTGTAGGGGGGCATAAAGGCCTCTTTTGTAGTGTTTCAGGAAGTTTACTAGGATCAAGCCCCCAGTTCCAAAAGTTATGGCGGGAAAGGCACTCTGATCAGGGCTGCATGAGGGGCGCGAAGGTGGCTGTGATATATACGCAACTGCGTTGGTGGGCAGTTACCGGATCGAGCGTTGAGGGGGTCAACGGTTCATAGGCATGTTCCACCACCAGCAAGGGGCAGATCTTTGCTTTAACGAGTGCCTCAACGAAGAGAGGATAGATGATATCGCCCTCACCCACGGTTTCAGACCAAATGCCGGATTGAAACTGCCTAAGATGCAGGGCGGCGATCCGGTTGGCATAAAGGGCCAGAATGTCGATTAGCCCGATCATACTTCCCCCTGTCCCGCGCCAAATAGTGTCGGGGTCTAGGCAAAGGCTGACCAAACTGTGGTCCGTCGCCAGCATCATGTGGTGAAACTCGTGCGCGGCAAGCAGCAATTCAGGCTCTTCAGGGTGATAGCAAAGCTTAAGACCAAGTATGCTCAGCGCCGCGCCAATCCGGTTCAGGGTCTGTGCCTGCAGGGTCAATGCCGCGTCGGATTTCGTTGCACCGGCCGGATAGATCATCACAAGACGCGTGCCGAGGTGGGCGGCTATTTGGCAGATGGCAACTATCCGAGCCTCGGTTTCGCCTGTCAGGCTGGGGTCGTGCAGGGGGCCCGAGACAAAGATCGAGGGCAGGCGTAATCCATGTCGGGCCGCCAAAGCTGCGATGCGGGTAAGGTCGTCAGGGGTGGCCACAAAGGGTTCCCACCCTTGAAAGCCAGCCATGACAGCCTGAGCCATGGCCCAATCGGTCGCCTCAGGCCAAGAGCGTCCGGCGCGCTTTGCAAGTTGCGACCAGCCGTAATCCTGTGTGACGATCATGCTTCGCGCATCGCCTGACCATCAGCACCGAACACGGCTGCGTGGGTCATGTCAAAGCCGAGGTGCACCGTGTCGCCCAGACGGGCCGCAACGTCACCCGAGACTTTCACGGTCAGCGATTGGCCGATTGGCAGCCGCACATGCAGGATCGATTCGTCGCCCAAGTGCTCTGCCAGCGTCACCTGACCGCTGGCCTGCGCCTGCGCTTGGGGCACCAGTGACAGACGGTCCGGGCGTAGCCCCAAAGTGAGGGATTGCCCTGCCATGCCAGAGATGCCCGCAGGCCCCGCCACGGCGGTGCCCCAAGCAAGGGTCAACCGGCCGCCTTGCCCCACGGTCGCGGGCAACAGGTTCATGGCCGGACTGCCGATGAAGCCCGCAACGAACAGGTTGGCGGGGTTATGATAAACCTCGCGCGGCGTGCCTACTTGTTCGACGCGGCCCGCGTTCAAAACGACGATGCGGTCGGCAAGGGTCATCGCCTCGACCTGATCATGGGTTACGAAAATCATCGTGGCTTGCAACTCTTGATGCAGGCGCGCGATCTGGCTGCGCATTTCAACGCGCAGCGCAGCGTCAAGGTTCGATAAGGGTTCGTCAAACAAGAACACCTCAGGCTTGCGCACGATGGCACGGCCAATGGCGACCCGTTGCCTTTGGCCGCCCGACATGGCCTTGGGGCGGCGCGGCAAAAGCTCGGTGATCTGCAACAGGGCGGCGGTGTCGCGCACGCGCACGTCCACCTCGGCGCGGGCCATGCCAGCACGGCGCAGACCGTAAGCAAGGTTGTCATAGGCGGTCATATGCGGGTAAAGCGCATAGTTCTGGAACACCATCGCCACGCCGCGCCGCGCAGGGGCCAGTTCGGTCACATCGGCGCCTGCGATGCGGATATCGCCATAGTCCACATCTTCCAGCCCCGCGATCATGCGCAGCAGGGTCGACTTGCCGCACCCTGAGGGGCCGACGAAGACCACAAGCTCACCATCCGCAATGGACAGGTCAACGCCCTTGATCACCTCCAGCGCGCCGAACAGCTTGCGCACCCCTGTCAGTTGAACCGCCCCCATGCCGCCCCCTATTTCAAGCTAGACGATGCCAAACCCTGCCGGAACAGGCGCTGGGTCAGCAAGAACAAAACCACCATCGGAAGTGCTGTCAAAAAGGCACCCGCCATCGAGATCGACCATTCGCGCGCCCGGTTGGCCTGAAAGGTAAACAAGCCCACCGATAGCGGAAAATCCTCGCGATCTTGCAGATAGATCAGCGGGTTAAAGAATTCATTCCAAGTGTAGACCACCGCGAACAGACCCACGATCACCAGTGCTGTCCAAACCTGCGGCAGGGCTATCTGCCACCAGATCCGAAATTCTGACGCCCCATCAAGGCGCGCGGCATCCAGCAATTCCCGCGGGATACCCATGTAAAACTGCCGCAGCATGAAGATGAAAAAGGCATCCCCGAACAAGAAAGGCGTGATCAGCGGCCAATAGGTTCCGTTCAAGCCAAGGCGCGACCAGCCAAGGTAGACGGGCAGAAAAGTCACAATCCCCGGCAGCAGCAAGGCGCAGACGGTCAAGCCAAAGACCAGATCGCGCCAGCGCCAGCGCAGGCATCCAAAACTGTATGCCGCAAGCGAGCAGGAAAAACACACGGCAAGCGCGACAGAGCCCGCATAGAAGACCGAATTGCCAAACTGGATCAGAAAGGGAAAATCGTCGCGGTGGAACAATTCCGCAATGTTGGACCAACGGATAGGATCGGGAAACCACGTGACTGGGCGGGCGAAGATTTCGGCGTTGTTCTTAAAGGCTGAAATGGTCATCCAATAGAAGGGCAGCAGGAATATGCCCGCGATCAACAGCATGGCGGCGTGATAGATCACAGTTTGCACTGTCTTGCGCGGCGGTGTGCGGCGGGTTGGGACGGCGGTCAACGGCTGTCTCCTTCGTAATGGACCCAAGACCTTGCGGTGCGAAAGATCAGCAATGTCAGCAGCAAGACCCCCACGAAAAGAACGGTGGCCATCGCCGCCGCATAGCCCACGTTGAAATAGCGAAAGGCTGCGCGGTACAAAACCACCATATACATCAGCGTCGCCTCGGCCGGTTTTCCGGTCGTGCCGCCCACCACCAGCGCTTGGGTAAAAACCTGAAAGGAATAGATAATGCCGATGACCAGGTTGAACAGGATCATCGGGCTGATCAGGGGAATGGTGATCCAGACCAGCTTGTGCCACCCGCGCGGGCTGTCAAGATCGGCGGCTTCTGAGACATCCTGAGGGATGTTCTGCAACCCTCCCAAAAAGACCAGCGTCTCGACCCCAAGGGGCCAAAGGCTGAGCAATATGATCGTCCAAAGGGCGGCCTTGGGGTCAAGCAGCCAGTCGGGCGGGCTGAACCCCAGCGCCTTGAGCGCGATGTTCACAGGCCCGGCATCGGGGGTCAAAAGCAGCATAAAGACGATAGAGCCCGCAACAGCAGGCATCAAAAAGGGTAGGTAAAACACTGTGCGGTAAAAGCCCGACAGCGCCGTGACACGGTTCAAAAGCAGCGCCAGTCCCAGCGCTATCACGAGTTTGATGGGCACCGACACTACGGCAAAAAACATCGTATTGCGGGCCGAGGTCCACATGGCCGGATCAATCCACATCGCAGCATAGTTGGCCAAGCCCACGTATTTCGGTGGGCCCACGATCTGAAACTTGGTTTGCGCGATATAAAAGGTCAACAGCAAGGGGATGATGGTGAAAACCGTCAGACCCACCATCCACGGCAGCGCAAACAAAAAACCTGCCCGCGCCTCACCCCGGCCAGCAAGGCCAAGGCGCCGGGGCGGTGAACTCGCCCCGGCAGTGTTTTCTTTTGCCAAGATGGCCATCAGCCGGCCAGAACCCGTTCCAGTTCCGCCTGCGAGGCGGCTTGCGCCTCGGCCAAAGCCTCTTTGACGGGCTGGGCCTTGGTGTAGATCTTTTCGATCGCGCGCGCGACCTGATCGTTGCCAAAGCTTTGCACGGGAGAGTTCCACATCGGCGTCACAATCGCCGCCTGCGTGCCAAGGAACGTCGACAGATCATCAGCAAATTCCTGACCGCGGTTTTCGACCAGACCGGTGGGGGCCTTGAGCTTAACTTGCGAATTGGTCGGAACGTCGGGGATCTGCTGATACCATTCGACCGAGCCTTCGACGGCAAGGAAGGAAAGGTAGTCAAACGCTGCCTGGGCATTTTTGGATCCTACCGGGATCACGAACCAGTTGGGCCATGTCCCCGAAACCGAGGCAGTGCCAGAGGGGCCATAGGGGTTGGGGGCCAAGTTCCAGCGCGTGAACACCGGAACCGGATCGGCATAGATGTCGCCCATCAGCCAAGAGCCCGACTGCATACCGGCCTGACGCCCCTCGCGGAAGGCCGGACCCATGCCCGTGTTGCCATCAGCATAGCCGTCGCGGAAGTTGCCGGAACGGTCGATCAAGTTGACGTCGCCCTTGTATTCCTCTTCGAACCAATCGACGAAGAAATTCATCATCTCGATGTTTTGTTCACTATCAAGGACGTATTTCAGGTTGGCCTCGTCAAACAGCATCCCGCCGTTCAGGGCCGACCAGATCGCCATGGTCTCGGACACGCGGTTGGGCATGAAGCCTGCGACCTTTAGCGTGTCGCCATCCCATTCGGTGAATTCCTTGGACAGTTTGCGCAGGTCTGCCCAAGTCTTGGGGAAGGAAGCGCGGTCAGATGGAATGCCCTTGGCTTCGAACAATTCTTCGTTGTACCACATGGAATAGACGCCTGCGGTGACGGGCAGGCCATAAGTGGCACCCTTGAACTGGCAGGACGAAAGCAGTCCGGCCGGCCAAGTTTCGATCGGGATTTGCGAGCCTTTCATCATCTCGTCCAGCGGCATAAAGGCCCCTTGGGCCCCCAAAGAAACCGGGCTGTCCCACAGCATCGAGATGTCGGGCGGATTGCCCGCGGTGATCGAACCGATAAGGGCTTGCGTGAACTCTGTATCCTGACCCAAACCGCAGACCGTGCTGGCGGCCCCAAGACCTGCCTTGGCGCTGAAACTATCCAGAAGGCCGGTGTGGATCTTGCAAAACAGGTCCGATCCGCCAGGTAGCCAAAGCAGCAATTGACCCTCGGCTTGGGACCAAGCAGCCCCTGGCATAGCCAGGGCAGCCCCGGCGGCGGCACTGCTTTGCAGGAACGATCGCCGGCTGAGGGCTTTGGGGGTAGCATAAGTCATGATGGACATCAGTCTTCTCCCTTGAGTGTTGGTGGTCATGTGAATGTTGGGTGATCGGCTCTTGTTTTGGGTCGTGTCGCGCAGGCCGCCCCGATAAGGCCGGCATCGGGGCCGAGGGCCGCTTGGGTAACGATCAACGGGTTTGGCACGCCGTCCCAAAGGCCGCGGCGTATGGCGCCTTTTAGGGCGTCGAAATAGGGGCCGGCAGAGGAGCCCAAGCCCCCGCCGATGACCATGGCCTGCGGGTCCAGACCATCGGCCAGCAGGGCCAAGATCCGGCCAAGTTGGGCGGTGGCGTGGTCAACGACATGCAGCGCGCGGATATCGCCGGCGCGGGCGGCCGCCAAAACATCCTCGGCCCCCGCCCCCTGACCATAGGCCGCAACCAGACCGGGGCCGGAGGCTGCGTCTTCCACCATGCCGATTGTGACGTGGCCGCAGTCGGCGCAGGTATGGCGCTCCATGCTGTTGGCGATAACAAGGGCCGCGCCGCGCGATCCGGCATAGGGCACGCCGTCCAGCACCAAAACCCCCGACACACCGGTGCCGATGGTTACAAAGTAGAAAGATGACAGGCCCCGCCCAACCCCAAAACGGGCCTCGGCCAAGGCTGCGGCACGGACATCGGCGGAAATCACGGTGGGCAGAACGACGCCTAGGGTGCCCACGACGTCCAGTCCCGTCCATTGGATGCGGTGGTCGCTGAAAATCTGGCCTTGAGGGTTCACCAATTCCGCCACGCCCAAGCCCAACACTTGGGGTGTCTTGCCCAACCTTGTTGCCTCGGCCTTGAGGTCCTGAGCGAGCG
>CANIKY010000089.1 GCA_947468085.1 Paracoccaceae bacterium
CGGGCCGGGGGCTGCGGCGGGGTTGGCGCTGGCCTTTGCTTGTGCGCTGACATGGGCCATTTATTCCGTGCTGTCGCGCTGGATGGGCGATGTCCCGACCGAGGCTGTCACAGTGTTTTGCTTGGCCACGGCGGCGCTGTCGGCCCTGACCCATCTGGGGTTTGAGACCACCTTGTGGCCTTCGGGCCTGATCGGCTGGGCCAGCGTGGCGCTCTTGGGGGTGGGGCCGGTGGGCTTGGCGTTTTTCACTTGGGATATTGGCATGAAGCGCGGCGATATCCAGATGCTGGGCACGCTGTCTTATGCAGCGCCTTTGCTGTCAACACTGGCGCTGATTTCCACAGGCCAAGCCAAGGCCAGCCCCCTGCTGGCCGTCGCAGCCCTTGCCATCACTGGCGGGGCGGCCCTAGCCGCCCGCGCCAGCCGCAAATCGCTTATTGCGTAAGGCGGGCGATTTCTTCCTTAAGCCGCAGCTTTTGCTTTTTCAGGGCTGCAATTTCCAGATCGTCGGCGGCGGGCTGGCGCTGTGCCGCCTCGACCACGGCAGAGAGGTGTTCGTGCTTGCGCTGCAAGGCGGTGACATGCGAAGAAATGCTCATCTTAACCCTCATAAGATAGTTTCAAGGATCTTCAGGGAAGCATGGATTGGTGGGTCTGTCACTAAATCTTCATGGAAAATTGCACGGCATTTTAGGTAAGTCAGCCAAATTCGGCCGATAGATCGGCGCCTTCGCGCAGCACAGCATTGGCGCGCGGCGTGTAGCTTTCGCGGTCGCCGTCATGCGCTTCTCCTTGATGCGTCACCAAAGGGGCCAGCAAGCGAAACGCCGCCCGCCCGCCCTTGCGCGCGCGCAAGATCACCCGCAGCGCAGGCCGCCCCTGCCGCGCGGATAGTGGCAGCACGACCGCTGACCCAAGGCGCGGGCCAAGGGCCGACAGAACCTCTGGCAAGCCATCTGTGCCAAAGATCATCGTCAGCCATCCGCCCGGTTGCAAGCGTTTGGACGCCGCAGCGACCCATTCCGCCAAGGGAAGTTCTGCCCGCAACGCCGTATCCCGCCCCGCGATGGGCGAAGGTGATCCGCCACGCGGATACCACGGCGGGTTGGCGATCACATGGTCAAACCCCACTCGCAAAGCGGTGGGCATGGCGGTTAAATTGCCCGTGACCACGTTGAACACCACGCCGTTTTCCGCCGCATTCTGGCGCGCTAAGGCGGCGTAATCCTCTTGCAGCTCCAGTCCCGTTTGCACCAAACCCGCCACACGGGACGCCAAGCACAAGCTGGCCGCCCCGACGCCGCAGCCCAGATCAAGCACGCTGTGCCCCGCCATGGCCGGACAGGCCGCAGCCAACAGCACAGCGTCCGTTGCGGCGCGGTAGCCCTGCTTGGGCTGCCACAGGTGCAGCTTGCCACACAAAAAGGCGTCGTGGGTCAATTCCACAGTCATTGTGGCAAGCAATCGGGCGGAAAATCGTTGTCGACCAAAACCGCCCTTGCGATAAAATGATCTCTGTCGGCCACCATCAGGCGGCGGGGTAGCAGAAAGCTGGATCCGCCCAAGATGCTCATGTGGACGTCCATTTCAAAGGCGGCTATACCCTCCCCCGAAAGCAAGGCTTGGGCGAAGGCGATCAAGGTCGGGTCGGTGGTGCGAAGTAACAAGCGCATTGGTCTGATTTACGGTGCCATCGGCCCCATGTCGAGACGCAGGAATTGGAATGCCATTAGGACCCCCCCCCATCGACGCCAAGCCGCAAGATACGCTGGCCTTGGCCTTGGCCAGCGATATGGCGGCGGTGAATGTGTTGATCCGTGAACGCATGGCCTCACGCTACGCACCGCGCATTCCGCAAGTGACGGCCCATCTGGTCGAGGCGGGGGGCAAGCGTTTGCGGCCCTTGCTGACCTTGGCCGCAGCGCGGCTTTGCGGATATGACGGGAAGCACCATATCAAATTGGCCGCTACGGTAGAGTTTATCCACACGGCCACCTTGCTGCATGATGATGTGGTCGATGAAAGCAGCCAGCGGCGCGGGCGGCCCACGGCGAATTTGCTGTGGGACAATAAATCCTCGGTTCTGGTCGGCGACTACCTTTTTTCGCGCAGCTTTCAGTTGATGGTGGAAACGGGGTCGCTGCGCGTCATGGATATTCTGGCCAATGCCAGCGCCACGATTGCCGAGGGCGAAGTGCTGCAATTGACGGCAGCGCAGGATTTAAAAACTGATGAGGCGATTTATCTGCAAGTGGTGCGCGGTAAAACCGCCGCCCTTTTTTCGGCCGCAACCGAGGTGGGCGCGGTGATTGCCGGCGTGCCCGAAGATCAGGTGCGCGCGCTTTTTGAGTATGGCGATGCCTTGGGGATTGCTTTTCAGATTGCCGATGATCTGCTGGATTACGGCGGATCTTCGGCCCAGATCGGCAAGAACACTGGCGATGATTTTCGCGAACGCAAGGTGACGCTGCCGGTGATCCGCGCTTATGCGGCGGCGGACGCTGAAGGACGGGCATTTTGGCAGCGCGTGATCGAAAAAGGCCAGCAGCAGGACGGCGATTTGGACCATGCCATGGCGCTTTTGACCAAAACCGGTGCCCTGAATGCTGCGCGGGACGAGGCCTTTGCTTGGGCCCAAAAGGCCCGTTTGGCACTTTCGGCTGTACCTGACCATCCGTTGCGCCAAACCTTGTCAGATTTAACGCATTATGTGGTCAGTCGCGTCAGCTAGGGGCAGCCCTAGTCAAAGGTGCCCGTCACCCGCCCAAACAGCATAAAGGCGCGGGCGGTGCGTGTGTCGGACAGGGCCGAAAGGTCTGTGTCAGTGGCGCGCGGCTCTAGCGTGATGATGGCCTTGTCAAAGCTGCGCAGGAAATGGTGGGCTGCATCGCGAAACACATCGTCGCCGCGCATCCGCGCTGCCGTCAGCGCCAGAGACGATCGATCGCGCACCCCGCCCAAGCCTGCAATGATCCCGCCCCGCTCTCCAGCCGCAAACTTGCGCCAAAGCTCTGGCCTTGGGTGGTCAGCGGTCAAGGCATCCACATAAATGCCGTCTTCCGCAAGAAGGTTCAGCACATCTTGTGCCGCACGGATCAGTTTGGCCAGGCCATGATCTGTCAGCGCCATGCGCAGGGCACGAAAGCCTTCGGTATCGTCCGGCCCATCCGGAAAATGCAGGGCGCGCAGCACATCGCCCACGGCAACCACCGCTGTGGGTTCAGACATCTGGGGGCCGAGCGCCAAGCCGGGCTGGGCATCTGTTTCAAAGGTTTGTGCCGTTAGGGCTAAGGGGGCTGCGCTTTGGCCTTGGGCAAAGGGCAGGCCAGTTTCAGGGGCCGCATGGGTCATTGAGGTGGTGCCGGGACGTGCAAGGGGCGCGCGCAATTGGGCAGTGCGCAGGCCTTCGATCGTGCGTTGCAGAGCGGCCGTTTGAGCGTTCAGGCGGCGGATGGTCACAATTGTGCCCACCAAGACCCAAGCCAACATCAAAGGGAGGGCCGCCCCCAAGGCCAATACGCCCCAGCCCAAAGCCCCCTCGGTTCTCCATCCGGCAAAGGCGTAAAGGCCAAAAGCCCCAAGCCACACTGCGCTAAATGCCAAGGCCGACAGGCGCGCCACGCTGTCTTGCGCCCCGTCCTCGGCCAGAGGCAGAGTGCCAGTCGATGTCGATGCGTTTCGTGGCATGGTGCCCCCAACCTGAGCGCGCTGCGCAAAACGTTCGGTCAGATAAACCGGACGCTGATAATTTCGTAGCTTTTCTGCCCGCCGGGGGTGCGCACTTCGACTGTGTCGCCTTCATCCTTGCCGATCATGGCACGGGCCAACGGGGAACGGATGTTCAAAAGCCCACGCTCCAGATCAGCCTCGACCTCGCCCACAATCTGATAGGTTTTCTGTTCGCCTGTGTCTTCCTCGGCCACCACGACATGGGCGCCAAACTTGATCGAGCCTGTGAATTTCGACGGATCAATCACCTCGGCCCGCGACAAAACGGCTTCCAACTCTTTGACACGGCCCTCGATGAAACTCTGCTTTTCGCGGGCGGCGTGGTATTCGGCGTTTTCGGACAGGTCGCCATGTTCGCGGGCTTCCGCAATGGCGCGGATCACGGCGGGGCGTTCCACCGACTTTAGCTGCTTCAACTCGTCATCCAGCAGGGTGAACCCTGCGCGCGTCAACGGAATCTTTTCCATAGCCTCACTCTGCCAAACAACAAGGTCATGGCCCTTGGCGGACCATGACCTCGCTTACACCCTAGTCAAAGCGCGGCGGGGGCCAAATTGCAAGAGGCACGCTATACATTAGGCTGCGAATAATCTCAGCATAGCCACCCCTGCGATAGAATCTTGCCGCCACAGGGCCAGAATGCGGCCTTTCGTTGCGCCAAGCCCCGATGGTGACGTTGACGCTTGGCCGCAGTTGGGGCAAGGACAAGCAAAGGGTTTTGAGGGGATCAGCATGGCACAGAGCATCGCGCGCGAAGAGATGGAATATGATGTGGTCATCGTGGGGGCTGGCCCCTCTGGCCTGTCAGCGGCGATCCGGTTGAAGCAGTTGGATGCCAATCTGTCGGTGGTGGTTTTGGAAAAGGGCTCGGAGGTGGGGGCGCATATCTTGTCGGGTGCGGTGCTGGACCCTTCGGGGTTGGATGCCTTACTGCCCGATTGGCGCAGCATGGGTGCCCCCATCAAGACAGAGGTCAAAGAGGACAACTTTTACATCCTCGGCCCTGCCGGTCAGTTGCGCATCCCCAATTGGCCCATGCCGCCCTTGATGGGCAACCACGGCAATTACATCGTCTCGATGGCAAATGTATGCCGCTGGATGGCGCAGCAGGCCGAAGCCTTGGGGGTCGAGATTTTCCCGGGAATGTCGTGCTCGGAACTGGTTTACGGCGCAGATGGCGAGGTGCGCGGCGTTGTGGCGGGCGAGTTTGGCAAATCCGCCGATGGCACCCCCGGCCCCTCTTATGAACCGGGCATGGTCTTGGCGGGCAAATATGTCTTCCTGTCCGAAGGCGTGCGCGGCAGTTTGGCCAAAGAAGTCATCGCCAAATACAACCTGTCGGCGGGCAAGTCCCCGCAGAAGTTCGGCCTTGGCATGAAAGAAATCTGGCAGATCGACCCCGCCAAGCACCACGAGGGCCGTGTTACCCATACGATGGGTTGGCCTTTGGGGTCAAACGCGGGCGGCGGATCGTTCATCTACCATTTGGAGAACAATCAGGTCTATGTCGGCTTTGTCGTCCACCTGAACTACGAAAATCCGCATCTTTACCCCTATATGGAATTCCAGCGCTTCAAGCACCACCCGATGGTTGCCGATCTGTTGAAAGGCGGCAAGCGGGTGGCTTACGGCGCGCGGGCGATTTCGGAAGGCGGGTGGCAGTCGATCCCAAAGATGGTCGCGCCGGGTGTGGCACTTTTGGGCTGCACGGCGGGCTTGGTGAACGTGCCGCGCATCAAGGGCAATCACAACGCCATGTTGTCAGGCAAAGCTGCGGCAGAGGCGGCTTATGCGGCGATCAGCGCGGGGCGCAGGGGGGATGAGCTGTCAACCTATGAGGCAGATGTGCGCGGCGGGGCCATCGGGCGTGATCTGAAAAAGGTGCGCAATGTGAAGCCCTTGTGGTCAAACTATGGGCTGATGGCATCCCTGTTGGGTGGCGGGTTGGATATGTGGCTGAACACCTTTGGCATGACAGCCTTTGGCACGCTTAAGCACCGCAAGTCGGATGCGGCGGCCACGGGGCTTGCCTCGAAATTCAAACCCATCGACTACCCCAAACCGGACGGCGTTTTGTCCTTTGACCGCTTGACCAACATTTCCTTCTCGGCCACCAACCACGACCCCGACCAACCTGCACATCTGAAACTGCGCGATCCTTCGGTGCCGATTGCCATAAACCTGCGCGATTATGACGAACCCGCGCAGCGCTATTGTCCGGCGGGCGTGTACGAGGTGATCACCGAAGCCGGCAAAGACCCGCGTTTTCAGATCAACTTCCAAAACTGCGTCCATTGCAAAACCTGCGATATCAAGGACCCCAGCCAGAACATCACCTGGACCACGCCGCAGGGCGGGGGCGGACCGAATTATCCAAATATGTAAGGGCGGGCAACTTAGGAAAAGCGTGTGGCATGCGGGGCTGTTTCTGACAGCCGCGCATTGCTCTTCACAGCGCTGCGCTTTAGCTTACGCTTTACGCCAAAGGAGCTTTGAATGCCGCGGTTGATCGTGAAAATTGCGCTGATCTTTGGGCTTGCGACCCTTAGCTGGTCCGCTTTGGCTGCAACCACTGCCAAAAACACCAGCGCCGATGCCGTGGTCCTGCGTGACACGGCGGGGGCCTACCTTTCGGCGCGGGCCGCCTTGGCCGGAAATGACTTTGCCTCGGCGGCTCATTGGTATGGCTTGGCGTTGCAGGCTGACCCCGAAAACCCCGACATGTTGCAAAACGCTTTGGTGGCAAGCATCGGCTTGGGCGATATGCAAACCGCAGCCCAACGGGCCCGCGCATTGGCCAAAACAGGCGCGATCAGCCAGTTGGCCCGGATGGTCCTTGTCGCCGACGACACCCTGAATGGCGACTATGCTGCGATCTTGAAAGATCAGGGCAACGGCGCTTCGATCGGCAAGCTGATGGACATTCTGGTCACCGCTTGGGCGCAAGTGGGCAGTGGGAAAATGTCGCAGGCCTCTGCCACATTCGACAAAATGATCGCCTCACCCGGGATGGAGGCGTTTGGGGTTTACCACAAAGCCCTTGCCCTCGCCCAAAGCGGCGATTTTGACGGGGCAGACAAGCTGTTCATGCGCCCCGAGTCGGCCGCGATTCACGGCCTGCGCCGAGGCGTTTTGGCGCAGGTGCAGGTTCTGTCACAACTGGGCCGCGGCAAAGATGCCATCACCGTTATAGATTTTGTCCGTGGCCAGACGTTGGATGCGGGCATGGCCGCGATCAGGCAAAGGCTGGCGCAGGGTGAGAAGATCAATTTTGACATCGCCCGCACCCCCCAAGACGGCATGGCCGAGGCATATTTCAGCCTTTCTCTGCTCTTGGAAGAGCAGCCAAATGATATTCTGACCCTGTCAAATACCCGCCTTGCCGCCGCCTTGCGGCCAGATCATATCGAATCGGTGCTGATGTCTGCGCGGATATTGGAAAAGCTAGGCCAATATGATCTTGCGATCAGTGCCTATGCGCAGGTGCCACAAAGTGATCCGGCCTATGTTTCGGCCACGATTGGGCAGGCCAATGCGTCCCAAATGGCTGGCAGAGGCGCACAAGCGCTGGTGCTGCTCAAAACGCTGGCCGCCCAAAACCCCCAGAATGCAGGCGTGCTAAGCGCTTATGGCGACAGTTTGCGTTGGCAAGACAAGTGTAATGTGGCCATTGGCGTTTACACCCAAGCCATTGCATTGATCAAAACCCCCGCCCCTGCCAATTGGATGCTGTTTTTCCGGCGTGGCGGGTGCCATCTGATGCAAAAGGCTTGGCCATCTGCCGAGGCTGATTATCAGCGCGCCTTGGCCTTAGCCCCCGGCGAGCCGCGCATTCTGAACGAATTGAGCTATGGCTATATCGAGCGTGGCGAAAACCTGACGCAAGCTCTTGCTATGATCCAACAAGCTGTCACTGCCGCGCCTGACGAGGGCTATATCGTTGACAGTCTGGCTTGGGCCTATTTCCGATTGGGCCGTTATGACGAGGCGGTGGCCCCGATGGAGAAAGCCTCGCTTTTGATGCCGCTGGATCCGATCGTGACGGATCACCTGGGTGATGTTTATTGGATGACAGGCCGCAAGCGCGAGGCGCAGTTTCAATGGCACCGCGCCTTGTCATTTAACCCTGACCCCAAGGAAGCAGCCCGCATTCAGCGGAAGTTGAATAAGGGTTTAGATCAGGTGATGCAGGATGAAAAGCGACAGGGCGGCTAAGTTGGCTCATGCGACGATGCCCCCCGTGACGCGCTTGGCGAGGGCCAAGGTAAACCTTGCGCTGCACGTGGTGGGCAGGCGCTTGGATGGGTATCACCTGCTGGACAGTCTGGTGGCCTTTGCCGATTTTGGCGATGTGGTGACGGTGCAAGATGCGCCCGCGCTGCATCTTTCGATCACAGGACCAATGGCCCATGGCCTGTCGTCGGGCCCGGACAACCTTGTGATGAAGGCCGCGCTGGCGCTGGGCCGCCCGCTTGGAGCGGCCATCACGTTGGACAAGCATTTGCCTGTGGCGTCTGGCATTGGTGGCGGGTCGGCGGACGCGGCGGCGGCTTTGCAAGCGCTTTGCGCGCTTTGGGGCTGTGATTTACCCGATGCGGCCAAAGTGCTGGCGCTTGGGGCTGATGTGCCGGTGTGTTTGGCGGGGCAATCTTGCCGGATGGCGGGGATTGGGGATGAGATTTTCCCTGTGGCGCTGCCATCTGCGCATCTTGTGCTGGTTAACCCGGGAATGGGGTTAGGCACCGCATCCGTTTTTGGCGCCTTGATCCGCCGTGATAACGCACCGCTTCCGCCGCCCGAACCTTTGCCGGATGTGGCAGCCTTGGCCAGTTACCTGCGCCGCTGCCGCAATGATCTGCAAGCCCCTGCGCTATCGCTTGTGCCACAGATCGGCACTGTCCTTGCGGCTTTATCGGCACAGACGGGTTGTCTTTTGGCGCGGATGTCAGGCTCTGGGGCCACTTGCTTTGGGCTTTTTGCCAGCGCCTTGGCCGCCAAGACAGCCGCATCCGCCCTGCGCGCCCAGTCTGCGGAGTGGTGGGTGCAAGCGGGGGCCATGGCATCCTAAGCCTACCCTATACGCCGCGCACCATGGTGATGGAGCGGGAAAAACCGAATATGAACCGCAGCAGACCGATGTCGTGCAGCTGGGTCTGGGCAAAGCCCTCTCGGCGGTAAAGCTTTTGGGCGCGGGTGTTGGTGGCAATCACATCCAACCGCACAGCGCCATAACCGCGCGCTTTGGCTTGGTCGTTTAAGGCGTGCAGCAGGGCCGTGCCAATACCTTGACCGCGCGCGTGCGGCGCCACACAGATGCCGTCGATCAGGAAATTGACGTTGTCCACCTCGTTTGACAGCAGGCCCAAGAGATATTTGCGCCAAAAGCCCCCCCAAGGGCCGTAAAACTGCCGCAAGGCTGCGCGGTTGCCCATGGCAAAACTGCCCTCAGGCGTTTTGAAACCTGCAAGCCCCAAAAGGCTGCCATCTTTTGCCGTGGCGATCACCACATGATCGGCGCGCATCACGCAGTCCAAAAAGGCTAAGGCGCGCAGCTCGGGCCCCAGCACCACGCCGAGTTTGGAGCCAAAGGCGTGCCAGTAAAGCTGTGCAGCCGTGGGCCGCAGGCCCAGTGGCAGGCCTACTGAAACTGTCCAGTCGCCTGTCATAGGGCCGCTAGCAGGGTCGCTTCGGCCTTCGCCCCTAGGATCCAACCCTCCTCTGCCCGCGCTTGGGCAGGGGCATCGGCCAATAGCCGCGCCAGATCGCCGCTTTGTCCCACGCGCCACAGGGCTTGCGCCAAAAGGCGCACTTGCACTTCGTCCTTGATACGTCCGATGCCAAGGGCTGCGGTGACAGCGGGGGCAATAAGCGAGGGGTAAACCTCTGCCAAGGTTATGGGCGAAGGCGCATCAAACGGCCAGACGCTGGCCCCGTGGTTTTGGTGCAATCGGTGGATCATGGGCTGGCCCATCAGGCTTTGCCCACCGACCGATCCTGTGGTGAAAAGCTTCCACACTGGCTGGGCGCGGGGGATTACAAGTTCGACCCCGCGACGTTCGGCCAACCCCAAAGCGGCGTAGTCGACCATTTTGCGCGGCGACAAATGGGCAAAGGTTTGGCCGTTGGGATGGCCCCAAAACGGGCCTTGCCCGCCAAACGTGCGATTGATCTTATCTGCCACGGCGAAGCGGTTGTTTGCATTGGTGGGGCTGTCGGTGATCTCTGCCGCCATCCACCGCCAAACGGCTGCGGCGCGGGCTTGGCCTGTCAGGCGCGGGGCAAAGCCCGTTGGATAGCCCAAGGCAAAGTCGACCCCCACCAACAGGCTTTGCCCTGCTTGGCGGGTTTGGGCGATCAGCGCCGCGATGGCCTGTTCGGCCCCATGGCGGCTGGGGTGGTAGGATGTCTGGACACCTGCGGCGCTGGCCAGTCCAATCCAGATCGCATCAGCTTTTGGCGCAAGGCGGGGGGGCGCACTGGCGGCTGACCAATCTACCACGGCGACGCGGTCAAAGCGGATCATGCGCGCTTGGCCAAAAGGTCTGCCAAATCCGCAAGGTCTTTTGGGGTGTTGGCATTGGCAAAGCTGCCCATTGGAAAGGTGGCCCAAGTGCTGCCCTGTGTTTGGGCAAAGTCGCGCAATCGTGCCACGGCGCCAGAGGTTAGGAAGGTTTGCAAGGCCGGCAGACAAGCTGTGGGCCACAATCCATAGGTCGGCAGCAAATCCTGCCCGCTTTGCGCCAAGGCGGGGTGGCCCCCTTCGGCTGCAAGGCACAGGCGCGGGACCAGATCGGGCGGCACAAAGGGGCCATCGCAGGGCACTGTGACCAAAGCGCTGGCGCCTTGCAAGGCCGCCCAGTGCAGGCCCGCCAGCACGCCAGACAGGGGGCCTTGACTGTGCAAATCCGCTAAAACGGGCAGGCCCAGAAAGGCAAACCGCTGCGCATCGCCATTGGCAGACAAGGCCAAGTCTTGCACTTGGGGGCCAAAGCTGTCGGCCACCCATTGCACCAAAGGCTGGCCCCCCAAAGGCATCAGGGCCTTGTCGCCGCCCATGCGCCGTCCCGCCCCTCCGGCCAATATGACACCGACAATGTGCAAGATTTGGCCTTTGCTGACAGGGGAAAGGGGCGCGCCCGATTACTCGACCGTTGTCCCTTCGATGCGAGTTTCCACGACGCCGGGAAGTTTGGCAAATGCTTGCGAGATCGCCTTGGGGAAAAAGGCCACACTCAGGCCTTCAAACCCCGGCAGTTTGCCCAGAACGGTCGATACCGAATGGCTGCAAAGGGCGGCGGGCGTTGACCCTTGGGCCTTCGCCTCGGCAATGGCTTGATCGGCGATGGCCAATGGCACCACAAGCGTCTGCTGGGTGGCGTAAAAGATGCCGTTGCTTTGGAAGGCCATGTAATTGTCTAAAGCGGCGGGGAACATGCCGTAGTGCATATCGTCGCGCTCGGGTGCCATACCGTTTTTAAGTTCCCAAGACCCCGCCGGGTCGTACAGCACCCGCTCGGACCCGTTGATCACCAAGGCGCTGTGCGCGCCCGCATCGCTGCGCCCGTTGATCGAGGTGATGAGCATGATCGTCGCCGGCCCTTCGGCAACATAGGGCGTATAGGCCAATGGCGCTTGGGCGGCCATTTGGCGCTCGGCCCCACAGCCGGCCAGAACAACCAGCGAGATACAAAGGCAAAGACGGGTTAGCATCGCGTCACCTATGGGCCAAAAAAGCGCCGCACCCGATTGGCGCGGCCTTTGAGATCAGGCGTTGGACAACGCCATGAAGACCAGAACCAAAATGCTGATCAAAGCGCCCCAGGTCACCCACTTGATAAAACCTGCAAAGGTTTTTTCCTGCGCGCGGATGTCCATGCTGCCTGGTTTGTGGTCGCTCATCGTGCCAGTCTCCCGAGTGTAAAGCCAGAAGGTCCGCAGACCTTTGGCGTGGAGATACCTGATAAGTGCCGCCCTGTCACGGGTGCTTGTGGGTTGAAAGGCGTCAATCCTGCTTAGGCACGCTGCCACGCCCAAGCCCCATCTGCCGACAGATTGCGCGTGATCTGGCCTTGCCTGTGCAGGCAATTCAGATGGGCCAAAGTTTCGGCCAAAGCGAGGCCAAAGTCATCCGGCCCAAGGGTGCGGCGGTACAGGGCGGAAAAGCAGTCCACCGCGCGGGTGGGGGTGGCAAGGTGATCCAAAAGCCGCGCCAAGGCCGCCTCGTACGAGGTTATTTTTTGTCCCAAGCGCAGCGGCAGGCCGATGAAGGGCAGTTTGTGGCCGGTCAGCACAAGGTGGGAGGTCTCGGCCACCTGTTGAAAGCGGCGGCAACTGGTCAGCCACTCGGTCAAAGGGTCGGCGTCGGGTTCGGTGGCGTAGACGCCGATGTTGGGGGTGATCGTGGCCAAGAACTGATCGCCGCCCAGAACCAGATGGTCATCAAGGCTCCATAGCGTCGCATGATCGGGCGCGTGGCCTTGGCCCAAACGCACAAGCCAGCGCCGTCCGGCGGCGTGCAGGGTGGTGCCTTCGTCGATGCGCGAAAAGCCCAAGGGCATTTTGGCGACAA
This sequence comes from Paracoccaceae bacterium, assembly GCA_947468085.1. Taxonomy (GTDB): domain Bacteria; phylum Pseudomonadota; class Alphaproteobacteria; order Rhodobacterales; family Rhodobacteraceae; genus Stagnihabitans. The sequence goes on from CANIKY010000089.1 coordinate 12,299, forward strand.
CGTCGCAGAAGTTGAAAGGCCGCTCGGTCGCTTTTTGTGCGAGCATCTCGGCCCGCACCCCTGCGCGAGTTAGGAACAGGGTTGATTCGGGCGGGCGGGTGGCCTGTTCATCCAGCGTCAGCATGCGGGCGTAAAGCCACGCGGTGCGGGTGATCAAAAGTTCGGCCCCTTGGTCTTGAAACCAGCCCGCAAGGCCAAGGTGGTCAGGGTGGTGATGGGTGACGATCAGTCGCCTGACCGGTTTCCCCCCCAAGGGCCCCGCCAAAATCGACTGCCAAAGGGCCTTGGTGCGGCGCGAGGCGATGCCGGTATCAACTAGCGTCCAGCCATCGCCGTCGTCCAGCGCATAGACGTTCACATGATCCAGCGCGCCGATCAGCGGCAGGCGCAACCACACAACGCCGCGCGCTATTTCGACGGCCTCCCCTTCGGTGGGAGGGGTCGCAAAGGGGTACTGCAGGGCTTGGGTCACGCGCGCAAGGTTTCTGCGGTAAGCTCTGCCA
>CANIKY010000090.1 GCA_947468085.1 Paracoccaceae bacterium
AGCCAGCCGCCCATGATTGCCGACGAATTGCGCCGCCAAGCTGACAACTTTATCGAGTTGGACGAGCTGCGCGACGTGATCGGGCGCCCGCCGCGCGACCCGCGCCAGATGGACCCGATCGACGCGCCGATCGAAGCCAGCTAAGTTCAAAGATCGTCTTCCTGCCCTTCAAAAGCCCGATGCAGTCCATTGCATTGGGCTTTTTGTATTTCTGACCCAAGCAGAGGATTGGAGTGGTTTTCTTTGATGGCGACTTTTGCTAAACTTTGATGAAGGAGCCCACCATGACCCCATTGACCCTTTACCTTGCCGCCCCGCGCGGCTTTTGTGCAGGCGTGGACCGCGCTATCAAGATTGTCGAACTGGCCCTGCAAAAATGGGGGGCGCCGGTCTATGTGCGCCATGAGATCGTCCATAATAAATTCGTCGTTGACGGGCTGCGCGCCAAGGGCGCGGTGTTTGTCGAAGAGTTGGACGACTGCCCCGTTGACCGGCCTGTGATCTTTTCTGCCCACGGCGTGCCCAAATCGGTGCCCGCAGCGGCCGAAGCGCGCCAGATGATCGCGGTGGACGCCACCTGCCCATTGGTCACCAAGGTGCACAACGAAGCCGCCCGCCATTCGGAAGCAGGCCTGCAAATGGTGATGATCGGCCATGCGGGCCACCCCGAAACAGTCGGCACCATGGGCCAGCTGCCCGAGGGCGAGGTTTTGTTGGTGGAAACTGTCGCGGATGTTGTCAGCCTGCAGGTGCGTGATCCGGCCAAGCTGGCCTTTATCACCCAAACCACCCTGTCTGTCGATGATACAGCGGGCATCGTTGCAGCCTTGCAAGACCGCTTTCCCGCCATCCTTGGCCCGCACAAGGAAGACATCTGCTACGCCACGACCAACCGACAGGCTGCTGTCAAGGCCATGGCGGGCAAGATTGATGCTTTGCTGGTGATCGGCGCGCCCAATTCGTCGAACTCTCTGCGCTTGGTGGAAGTGGGGCGGGCGGCGGGCTGTGCTTATGCCCAATTGGTGCAACGCGCTGCCGACATCGACTGGCGTGCTTTAAAAGGCATGGGTCGTTTGGGCGTCACCGCCGGCGCTTCGGCCCCCGAAGAGTTGGTGAACGAAGTGATAAACGCCGTCCGCGCCCGCTATGATGTGACCGTGGAACTGGTGGAAACCGCGCAAGAAAATGTTGAGTTCAAAGTCCCCCGCCTGTTGCGAGAGACCGCATGATCCCAAAGTCTGCGCTGTATCTCGCCCTTGGCGGGCTTATTCCTTTTTTGGTATGCGCCGCTGTCGGCCTGTCGGGCAACCAAGTCATCCTGCGCGGCGCCGAGGATGTGATCATGCTGCGCTATGGCATCATCATTTTGGCCTTTATGTCGGGGGTCTTATGGGGTTTTGCCGGCAATGCGTCAGGGCGGATAGCCTCGGTGGCTTACGGCGTGTCGGTACTGCCAGCACTTTGGGCTTTTTTCACCACCGTGGGGCCAACGCCGCAGGCGTTGGGGGCGCTTATTCCGGGATTTTATGGGCTTTTGGTGCTGGATTTCTACTTTTGGCGGGCGGGCTTGGCCCCGCCATGGTGGCTGCGGTTGCGCTTGCCTTTGACGGCGGTTGTGATGGTAACTTTGGGCATCGGCATCTATATGTGACGGCCAAGTCCCAAACCGAAAGCCGCCCGATGCCTGATCTTTTCGCCTATACCGACGGTGCGTGTTCGGGCAACCCGGGTCCCGGTGGCTGGGGCGTCTTGATGATTGCCCGCGACGGGGCCCAACTGGTCAAAGAGCGGACCCTGCAAGGTGGCGAGGCGATGACCACCAACAACCGTATGGAATTGCTGGCCGCTATCTCAGCACTAGAGGCGCTGGCCAAGCCTGTTGCCATCACGATCATCACCGATTCGGCCTATGTCAAGAATGGCATCACCGAATGGATGGATAATTGGAAACGCAAAGGCTGGCGCACGGCCGCCGGGCCACCGGTGAAGAATGTTGATCTGTGGCAAAGGCTGGATGCAGCCCGCACCGCCCATTCTGTGACATGGCGCTGGATCAAGGGCCATGCGGGGCACGCCGAAAACGAGCGGGCCGATGCCTTGGCCCGCGCGGGCATGGCACCGTTCAAGGCGGTCTAAGGCCGCTTCGTTTGCCCACCTTGACCCAAATGCGCGCCTTCAGCGCAATGTTTTTTCTCACCTCTGGCCCAAGGGCCAACCAGTTCGCCCTGCGGGGAGGATGCGTATTTGGGACGAGTTGAAAAGGGTTTGACGGTTGCGGTTTGTGACCGGGCGTTTACAATCATCCTATGGTGCGCCCAAGAACCCTGCCCGATTCTGATGTTTTCGCTGTGATTTTGCAGCGGATTGCGGCTGAAGGCGAGAAATCTGTTGCGTTTTCATCCATATCCCGCACGACGGGTCTTGCTGGGGCGTCGCTGGTGCAGCGTTACGGTACTTTGGCCCAGATGGTCGAGGCGGCCCTGACGTGGGGGTGGGACGAGTTGGACCAGATGGCCGCAACCGCCCAAGATGACGCAGAGGCCGCCGAACAATTTGGGGCCAAAGGCGCGCAGGTGATGCTGAAGGCCTTGACGGACTTGGTCAAATCTTTGCCTATGGCCGCCCTATTGGCCGCAAGCCTGCGCCATGCGCACCTGCGCCCGCGCGTCGCTGCTTGGAAGAGCAAGGTTGAGGGCATGATTGTGCGCCACCTGCGCGACCGCGATGCCGCCGCGATGGTGTTTGCGGCATGGCAGGGGCAGGTTCTGTGGGACGGGCTTGACAGCAAGGGCTTTCGTATCAAGGATTTAGTGAAAAAAGTAGGCTAATCCCTTACCTGCGCGCGAAATAGGTTTTCCAGATCCAAAGCAGCACCAAGGCGCCCAAGACAGCGCCCACAAAGCCTGCCATCCATCCGGCAAGTTCGGCCAATCCCCGGATCACCAGTGCCCCCACAATCGCCCCGCCCACGCCAATGGCGATGGTTGTGGGAATGTCGGTTTGCATTTTCATCATTCGGGTGGCCAAAAAGCCTGCCGCGGCCCCTACCACCAAAAGCAATACCACTTGCATCACTGCCTCCTGCTTAAGACGCTAATATGGGAAGGGTCAGGGGCAAAGGAAAGGGACAGCGCGACCTTTCGTCATCCCCCTTGCCACAGGCTTTGTCATGGGCCACACCCTTTGGCATGCGCCAAAGCCCAGACCTTCAAACCTTTCTTGCCCCGCTGAAGCGGTTGGCTGCCCGCCACCCCGGCATTGTGGGGCAGGTCCTTTGGGCCGCCGAGGTGGAGGAAGGCTGGCAGGTGCAAGACGACACCGCCGACATGCTCGATGCTGAAGAGATCCCTTTTTACATAGAAGGTCTGCTTGTTGAGGGGTTTGGCCTGATCTGGCAGGTGATGGCCGAAGCGGGTGAGGGGCGGCGCGATCCCGATCATGTGCTGGTTATGGTCTGGGATGCGGGCACCACCCCGCCGTCCACCCCGACACCGGCCGAGGGATGGGTGCTTTTGGACAGCGCTCGTTGGGAAGGTGCCCCCCCGCTATGAGTAGGATTTGCTCATGACCCGTCTAACCCTGCGCGCTTTTGGGCCCGCCCAGCCACAGCCCAACCCAACGCAGACCTTGCGCGCTGCCTTTGGCGCTATGGCGGGGCTTTTGTTCACGCAGATAGCCCTTTGGAGCCTTGGCCATCTGGTGGGCTTGGGCGATCTGGGACTTTTGGCGCACCCACTGGTGATGGCCCCCTTGGGGGCCTCGGCGGTGCTGATCTATGCCGTGCCGTCCAGCCCGCTGGCGCAGCCGTGGTCTGTGGTGGTGGGAAACACTCTGGCCGCCCTCTTGGCGCTAATGGCGCTGCAGTTGGGTTTGCCGCCCGTGGCAACTTTGGGCCTTGCGGCCTTGGCCAGCTTGGGCGTGATGGCTTGGGCGCGGTGCCTGCACCCTCCGGGGGGAGCGGTGGCCTTGGCGACAGTGCTGGCCGCACCGTTAGGCTTGCAGGCCAGCCTGATCTGGCTTTTGCTGACGGTCTTTGCGGGCTCGACCCTGCTGGTGGGCTTTGGTGTGGGTTTTCACCGCGTATTTGGCCGACCCTATCCTTACCAAACCTAACCCAAGGCCCCAAACCTGCAGAAAGTGCCAAAATGTTGCCCGCCACGCCCCAAGCCCACGCCACCTACGCCGCCTTGCATGCCGATTGCGCCGCCTTGGGAACGCGCCTTTTCACCGTCACGGTGATGGACGAGGCCACCCACCTAACCCACCGCGCCTATACGTCCCATCCGCTGGAATACCCCGTCTCGGGAACCAAACCGATCACACGCGATGGATGGTACGCCCAGTGTATCGCTGCACGTCAGGTCTTTGTGGCCAACACCACGCCAGAATTTGCACGCTATTTCTTTGACCACGCGTTGATTACGTCGCTGGGGTTAGGATCTTGCATAAACGTGCCGCTTTTTGCGGCTGCGGGGCCTGTGCTGGGAACCGTCAACCTTCTGGCTGAAGAGCATCACTTCACGCCTGAAAAACTCGCCGCCTATCGTGCGCTGATCAACGGCTGCCATGTGGCCCTGTTGACAGCGATGTCCCGGATTTGAGGGTACAAGATTTGCTGCTTAGGTTCAGGTGGGCGTGTTGCGGGCGCGGTGGCTAGGAAAAAGGGCATCGACAGGTTTGAAGAAGCGAAAGGCGCAAGCGTTGAAGATGGCAACCAAGCTCTTCACTATGAAAACCGCCATCGCGCGGCCGCTGTCCTTAGCCTGACCCGAAACGATTCGCGGCCCGTTAGCCTCGTGCTGCGGCACGTCCAGCCCAGCGGCCAGTGGCCAAACATCCGGTCAGCAAATAGCCGCCCGTCGGGGCCTCCCAATCCAGCATTTCGCCGCAGACATAGGTTTTGGGCAGGGTGTGCAATTCCAAGTCTTGCGTCAGGCTGGCAAAGGCTACCCCACCCGCAACCGAGATCGCCTCGTCCATCGGGCGGGGCGGGCCAAGTGGAATGGGCAGGGCTTTGATCGCCTGCACCGCGGGCAAGGCGCGGCCAAATTCCATTACCAAGGCCAAGGCCGTGGCAGACAGACCCAGTTTGCGCAGGCGGTTGGCCAAGGTCTCACTGGGGCGCATGGCCGATAAGCGCAACGCCACGTCCGCGTTGGCTACGTCGGGCATCAGGTCCAGCGTCAAGGCGGCCCCAGCGCGCAGGTCGCGCGAAACGGCGTAGATGCCGCCCCCCTCAACCCCCTTAGAGGAGATAACAAACTCTCCCCTTTCACGCCTTAGTCCAACGCACAGCGCCACACCTTTGACAGCTTGCCCGAAGACCTTGGCCATATGCGGCGACCAATCGACATGAAAGCCCATGTTGGCGGGTTGAAACGGGGTGATGGCGACCCCCTTCTGCGCCAACCACGGCACCCAAGCCGCGTCCGACCCAAGCCGCGCCCAACTGGCCCCTCCCAGCGCCAAAACCGTCACCTTGGGGTGCAAAACGGCGCGGCCCGCTGGGGTATCAAAGGAAAATCCATCCTCAATCCCCAACCAACGCCAACGGCTGCGCAGGTCCACGCCCAAGCCCGCCAACCGCGCAAGCCATGCCCGCAAAAGCGGCGAGGCTTTCATCACCTTGGGAAACACCCGACCGGATGAGCCTGTAAAGACGTCAATTCCAAGCTGAGCGCACCAATCCATGACGGCCTCTGGCCCAAAATCAGCTAAAAAAGGGGCCATGAGCGGGTTTTGAAATGCTTCGATAAAGGCAGGCAGGGCTTGGGCCTTGGTGATGTTCAAGCCGGACTTTCCAGCCATCAAGAACTTTCGCGCAGGCGACGATTTACTGTCGCAAATCACCACACGACGACCAGCCTTTGCCAACTCTTCTGCCGCCATCAGGCCAGCGGGCCCTGCCCCGATCACCAAGGCGTCAATCATGGACGCGCGGCTGCAATCTTGCGCCATGGCAAGCTGTCCTTTGCGATAAAGCTAGCGCCCTTTTACGCGCGCCCGCCGCTGGGCGATAGGGCCATGGGATTAATGCCCATGCCGATTAAGGCCAAGGCCCATTTGCGCGCAGCTTCGCCCCCGAAGATCAGCCCGTCAGAGGGTGTGCCAATCAGCCAATCGTTACGAGCAATCTCAGCCTCTAGCTGGCCAGCGCCCCAGCCAGAATAGCCAAAGGCCATCACTGCCTGAAGGGGGCCATCGCCGTGGCTTAACGCCTCTAGCACATCCAAGGTGGTGGTCATGCCATAGGTTTCTCCCACGGACATGGTGGCTTTGGCGCTTTGATAATCGCTTGAATGCAGCACAAAGCCCCGGCCCCGTTCAACCGGACCGCCAATCAACAGACGAATGTCGCGGGCCTGATCACCGCGCGGGATTTTAAGCTGAACCAGCAAATCCTCAAAGCGAAGGGCTGGCACAGGCTGGTTGACGATCAGCCCCATGGCCCCGCTAGAAGAATGCGCGCAGATCAAGATCACCGCGCGTTCAAAGCGCGGATCGCCCATATCGGGCATGGCGATGATCAACTGGCCTGTCAGATTCATCGAATCCTCCTTTCCTGAAGATGCGGTGAAGGGGCTGAAGGCTCAACCCTTAATCACAAGCAGTCGCTGCAAAGTGAACGGCATGGGGTTTCTAAGTGGCAGGCACTTGCCTACAGTAGACCGATGATACGCTTCGCCCGCCTTGCCTTTTGTCTCGCCACGCCTGCACTGGCGCAAGATCAGGCTGACATAGTTCAGGCGGGCTTTTTGCCCGGCTGGCAAATGGCGAACGGCCATTACATGGCGGCCCTTGACCTGAACCTTGCCCCCGATTGGAAGACCTACTGGCGCGCCCCCGGTGAGGCGGGCATTCCCCCCGTGTTCGATTGGGCCGGATCGACCAACCTCAAAAGCGTGCAGTTTCATTGGCCTAGCCCGCAGGTGATTGCCCTGAACGGGATGAAGAGTATTGGCTATGTGGACAAACTGGTGCTGCCCGTCGAGGTGGTAGCCCAAGATCCCACCCAACCTGTTACGCTGGCCCTGACGATGGATCTGGGCATCTGTCATGATATCTGCATGCCAGCACACCTGACCTTTGCCGCCGTTTTGCAGGGCGGCGGGGCCAAAGATAGCCAGATTGCGGCGGCATTGGCGGATATGCCCAAGCAAGCCAAGGGAGCCACCTGCAAGATCGAACCGATTACTGATGGCCTGCGCCTTCGTGCCACCCTGAAACTGCCAGCCCTTGGCCCCGACGAAACCGTGGTGTTCGAAACCAACGACCCCCAAGTTTGGGTCGCCGAGGCGCAGACAGTACGGCAGGAGGGCGTCTTGACGTCAACCACCGACCTTGTGCCCTCCTCAGGCGCGCCCTTTACGCTGGATAGATCGGCTGTAACCATGACCGTTTTGGCCCAAGGTAACGCGGTGGAATACCGCGGTTGTGCCGCGCCCTAACGTTCCCGCCGCGCGATACTGATCAAGGTGCGCTCCATCACGGCCATCGCTGGCGCGCGCGAAGAGGAGCGCAGCGCCATGTCGGTTTCAACCAACAAAGACAGGGCCTTTTCGATCTGCCGCGTCGTCCAACTGCCCGCTTGTTTCATCATCCGATCCCGCCTTTTGAAAAAGCCGCGCGCTTTGGCAAAGCCTGCGGCGGGGCCTTCGGGGTCGGTCGACATCAGATGCAGGGTGGTAAAGTGTCGCAGGCCCGCGATACACAGCGTTACAGGCAAAACGCCTTGGCCTTCCAAGCGGCGCAGGGTGGGGCCGATGGAACCCATTTGCAACTCGGCCACCGCGTCCAACAACTCTTCCGCTTCGGTTTCCATCGTGGCGGGCGCAAGAGCCACTATTTCGGCAGGTGTCAGGGGCAGTGGGTCTTGAAACTTGTAAAGCGCGATCTTTTCCAAGGTTTGGCGAAAGTCGCCCGGATCAAGGGCACGCGATAGGGTCAACAGCTCTGTCATGGCATCGCTGGGCACTTGGGAAAGGCCTGCGCGCTTTAACTCGGCTTCGATTTCTTCACGGGTGGGCGGGTCGTCGTATAGGCCAATGCACATGACGGCAAAGTGCTTTTCGGCCAGCGTTTTCAGGGTGGATTTGCCCGTTAGATTGCCCGCCGTGACGACGATATTGGCATCGCCGGGCCGCCACGCATCAAAACTGGTTTGCAAGGTGGCTGACAGCCCATCGGTGGCGTCTTCCACCACGACCACCCGCGCGCCGGGAAAAAAGCTGCTTGCCTTGATGGCGTCCAGAAGGGCCGCACCATCCTTGCGCAGGTCGGCTGCGGGGATACGCGTCAAGCGCATTTCAGCATCTGCATCAGGGCCACCCAAGGCCAGCACCACCTCGGCTCGCTTCAGCGCGACCCGCATCGCATCTTCGCCAAAGATCACAAGGGCCGCCTTGCCGGGGTCAGGTTTGGCCAGATAGCGCCGCGCCTCGGCCCCCGCCATTTTCATGGGGCAAAACTGGTCGAGGCGGCGAGCAACCGCAGCACAAGGTCGTCCACCAACATCCGCATCAAGCGTAAATAGGCATCCGACTGCGCGGTTTGGCCTGCAACAGTTGATCCTGTGGCGGAATAAGAGGTGAAAGCCTTGATATGCCCGCCAGCCATGCGCATCTGATCCGACAGCCGCGTCAAGGTCCAATCCAGCCCGCCTGTGATGGTATACCGCGTGATCGCGCCAGACGGCGTTATTCCCGCGCCGATGGCATCGGTGTTTATCGTATAGGCCAAGCTGTAAGCAGCCTTGGTCGGGCGGCCAAGGCGTTCTTCAAAATGCTGGACGAAATCAAAGCTGTTCTTGTCGGTCGGATCGACGGCGCGCACCGCGCCCAACAAGGCCCCAGCTGAGCCTTTGGTACCGTAGGCAGGCTGAAAGCCGCAAGCGGCCAGCACCAAAGGCAGCGACAAGATCAAGCTGCGTCTAGACCACGACATTGATGATACGCCCCGGAACCACGATCAGCTTCTTTATGGGCTGGCCTGCCAAAAAGCGCACCACATCTTCGTTGGCCAGCGCCAGCTTTTCAACCTCCGCTGCGGGCATGGCCTTGGGCACGCTGATTTCAGCCCGCCGCTTGCCGTTGATCTGGATGGGCAAGATCACGGTGTCATCCTCCAGCAGCGCCGGATCGGCCTTGGGCCAAGGCGCTTGGGCGCATAGGCCGACACCGCCTTGGATGGCCCAGACAGCCTCGGCGATATGAGGGGTCATGGGCTGCATCAACTGCGCCAAGATGCACAGCGCGTCTTTCATGGCGATGGTCGAGGCCGAGGCGCGGCCAATCGCGTTGGTCAATTCGTACAGCTTCGCGATGGCCTTGTTAAACGCAAACCCTTCAATGCCCGCCGTCACTTCGGCAATGGCGCGGTGGGTGGCGCGCAAAAGATCAGCGTCGCCTTCGCCCTGATGGTCCAAAGGCATCTCTGCCACGCGCACCGACAGGGCCCAAACCCGCGACAGGTGCTTGAACGTGGCCTCAGCGCCCGAAGCTGTCCATTCCACATCCCGTTCGGGCGGTGAGTCAGACATCACAAACCACCGCGCCGTATCAGCCCCAAAGGCGCTGATGATGTTCATTGGGTCGACGACGTTCTTTTTCGACTTGGACATCTTGGCCGAGGGGATCACCTCAACCGCCGAGCCATCCGCCAAGGTGGCCCCCGTATCCGAGCGGATGATGTCCTCGGGCAGATGATACATAGGCCTGCCGTTGGCGTCAGTGGTCTTGTAAATCTCGTGCGTCACCATGCCTTGGGTGAACAGGGCGTTGAAGGGCTCAATGGCTTTTGCCGGCAGATGGCCAGTTTTGTGCATGGCGCGGGCGAAAAAGCGCGAGTACAGCAGGTGCAAGATCGCGTGTTCGATGCCGCCGATATATTGGTCAACATTCATCCAATAGGCGGCATCCTCGGCCACTGTGGGCGTGGTGGCGTGGGGGGCTGTGAAGCGGGCGAAGTACCACGACGAATCGACAAACGTGTCCATCGTATCGGTTTCGCGCCGTGCGGGGGCGCCGCAAGAGGGGCAGGCGCAATTGCGCCATGTTGGGTGGCGGTCTAGCGGGTTGCCGGGGATGTCAAAGGTCACATCATAGGGCAATTCGACCGGCAGGTTCGCCTTCTTTTCCGCCACCACGCCGCAGGCATCGCAATGCACCACAGGAATCGGGCAGCCCCAATAGCGCTGGCGCGAAATGCCCCAGTCGCGCAGGCGGTAGTTGGTGACCCCTTGGCCAAAGCCTGCCGCCTCGGCATGGGCGATGGCGGCGGTGACAGCCGCCTCGCCGGTTTGCAGCGCGGGGCCAGCAAAGCCGCGGATATACTGGACGGGTTCGGATTTCATCGGAACGAAGGGTTCCGTGAGGGGGGCTTCCACAGCACCGTCGGCCACGAAGACCGATTTGATCGTCAGCCCGTATTTGGTGGCAAATTCGAAATCGCGTGCGTCATGGGCGGGGCAACCGAAGATGGCCCCCGTGCCATACTCCATCAAGATGAAATTGGCGATCCAGACGGGCAATTCCACCGAAGGGTCCAGTGGGTGCTTCACCCGCAACCCTGTGTCAAACCCGATCTTTTCTGCCGTTTCAATTTCTAGCGCCGAGGTGCCGCCTTTGCGGCACGGGGCGGTAAACGCTGCCACCTTTGGGTCAGATTCCAGCGCCTTGGCCAGCGGATGGTCGGCAGAAATGGCCGCAAAGGATGCACCCAGAAGCGTGTCAGGGCGGGTGGTATAAACCTCTAACGTCTCAAAGCCCGCAGGCGCACCCACCGTTTGAAAGCCAAACTGCAGGCCCTTGCTTTGGCCGATCCAGTTGGCCTGCATCAGGCGCACCTTTTCGGGCCAGTCTTTGAGCCCGTCCAAAGCGGCCAAAAGCTCACCCGAATAATCGCTGATCTTAAAGAACCACTGCGTCAGCTCGCGCCGTTCAACCAAGGCGTTTGACCGCCAGCCCCGCCCGTCGATCACCTGTTCGTTGGCCAGAACCGTCATATCGACCGGATCCCAGTTGACCACAGCCGCCTTGCGGTAAACCAGACCCTTTTCCATCATGTCGATGAACATCGCCTGCTGCTGGCCGTAGTATTCGGGCCGACAGGTGGCCAATTCGCGGCTCCAGTCAATCGACAGGCCCAAGGGCTTCATCTGGGCCTTCATCTCGGTGATGTTGCCTTCGGTCCAATCACGCGGATGGCCGCCCCGCTCCATCGCGGCGTTTTCGGCGGGCATGCCAAAGGCATCCCAGCCCATCGGATGCAGCACCGAATAGCCCTGTGCCGCCTTGGTGCGCGCCACAACATCGCCCATGGTATAGTTGCGCACATGGCCCATATGGATGCGCCCCGACGGATAGGGGAACATCTCTAGCACATAATACTTGGGCTTGGCCGGATCGCGCCGCGCTTCAAAAACACGGGCCTCGTCCCACGCCTGCTGCCATTTCGGTTCTATTTCAGAAGGGTCATAGCGCGACATCATCAGCCCATGTTCTTAAGGTCATTTGGGCATGACCTACCCTGCGCGCGGCGCAAGGTCCAGCCTGACGGGGCCGTTTACAGGCCTGCGTCGGCAATCCGCAACTGGCGGGCGCGGTTCAAAATGGCATCTTCCACCGCCGAGACGGTTTCGGGCGCCACCGCCGCCCCATTGGCCCCTTGCAGCGACAGCTTCAAAGAGCGCGCATCCAAGGCGGGATCTTGCACATAAATCGTGGCCCGGTAGCTGCGGTTGCCGCCGGGCGGGGTGCCGTAGCCCGTTACGATCACACCGGTAAACGGATCCACCGACTGCACGGGCAGAAAGTTCAGCACATCCAGCGCGGCGACCCAGATATACTTGTTAACTTTCACAGTAACATTGGCATCGGCGTTCTGGTTGAACAAATCCCAAATCTTTGAGCCGGGTTGGTCGGTGCCTTCAAGCTTGGCCAAGGCCGCGCGCTGTGCTTCGTTGGCGTTTAGCACATGGCCTTCGGCATCCGTGACGGGTGCTTTGCGCCCGAACAACCCACCCCCGCCGCCGCAGGCAGTAAGGGTCAAAACGCAGGCCAAAGCCGTGATGGCGACGATGTGGCGACGATAGACCATTCAAAAACCCCCAAGGTTTGATCTTGTCTAGCTTAGGTCGGCAGGCCTGCCAAGGGCTTTCCCCGTGGGGTTGGCTGCAAGGCTTTGGCGTGGGGTGGGCGGATCGGTTGAATTATCCTAAAGTGTGTCGTCATACACTAATGTTGCATTTATGCACCGCTTTTGCAAGAAAACACCCAAGTGATAAACTTTAGTTGATTTACGCTGCCGAAAGGATAGGTCTTGCCCATCCAACCGGATGATCCGGGGTGGAGTGAACCTGACAATAAAACGGTGGAGCGATTATGAAAAAACTTCTTCTGGCGACGACCATGTTGATGACGGCAGGCAGCTATGCCGCCGCAGACGTATCGGTTTCGGGCGATGGCCGTATGGGTGTTGTGTCGACCGATGGCACGTCGGAATTCTCGTCGCGGATGCGGATCAAGTTCACCGGTTCGGGCACAACTGACGGCGGCTTGTCGTTTGGCGGTTCGTTCCGGGCTGCGGATGCGATTGGCGCAGCATCGGGCACCTCCGGCTCGGTCTACATCTCGGGCGC
>CANIKY010000091.1 GCA_947468085.1 Paracoccaceae bacterium
GCCCCCCGCTTTTCCCCTTAAAGCCCGCGCACCTGCGGGCGCTTATAAGCCGCCGCCGCATCCAAGATCAGATCGGTCAAAGCCCAAACCAAAGCATCCAGCCGGTCCGGCGATCCCTTGCCCTGATAGCCCGCCCGCGTCATCAGGCACATCTGGTCCTCCAGCTTGCCCAATCCGGGCACATGCGCCACCCGCCCCTGTTCGTACAAAGCCGCCACCGGTTCGGCGCGCAAATGCTTGCCCCGTGTCGCCTGCACCTTGCGTAAGGGCACCAGCGGGTCGATCTGGCGCACGACACTTTCCACCATATCGCCGCCTTGGTTCACTTCCACGACCATCCGGTCCGCCCCGTGCCGCTCCATCGCGGCCACCGCCGCCCGCGCCCACTGGTCCGGCGACGCGCCCGTGACCGAGGCATCCTCCAGCACCACCGCCCGCCAAGACTGCGGTGGCCCTTCGGTAAAAGCCCCCACCACCACAATCCCGCAGGCATCCGACCCCTTGGTCCCCGTCACGGGCGGGTCCACTGCCACCACGATCCGGCCAAAGGGTGTGACGGGCAAAGCGTCCAGCCGAAACGCATCCAAGGCCAGCCTTTGCCACAAGGATCCTTCCAGATCCTCCACCAACAGCCCCTCCAACTCTTGCAACCCCAAAGACCGGCCAGCATAACGCGCCGTGACCTCCTCAAGGAAGCTTTTCGCCAGATAGGCCTTATTCGCCGCCGTCGGCGCATGAGTGCTAACAGTCGAAGGGTTCTTCATAATCGCCTTCAACACCTCCACATTCTGTGGCGTGGTGGTGACAACCTGTCGCGGATTTTCCCCCAGACGCAGCGCAAATTGCAGCATATCCCAGGTCTCTTGCCCCTTTTTCCACTTGGCCAGCTCATCCACCCAAGCCGCATCAAACTGCGGTCCGCGCAAACTGTCAGGATCATGGGCCGAAAACACCTGCGCCACAGAGCCATTGGGCCAAACCAACTGCTTGCGTCCGGATTGCCACTCCGGCCTGCGGTCGGGTGGAGAGCACGACAATATCCCACTCTCCCCAAAAATCATCACTTCACGCACCTGATCGACCGTCTCGCCCACCAGTGCCACCCGCTTGGCACGGCCAGCGTCGGCGGGCAAAGCGCCTTCAACTTGCGCGCGCACCCATTCCGCCCCGGCCCGCGTTTTTCCTGCGCCGCGCCCGCCCATAATCACCCAGGTTTTCCAAACCCCCTCTGGCGGCAATTGATGCGGCAGCGCCCAGAATTCAAACATCCACGGCAGCGCCAGCAAGGCATTCTCGCTTAACCCCGCCAGAAAGTCGTCAACCTGCCCCTGCGTCGCGGAGGCGAGCCAGCCTGCGCCCGATTTCAAGGCGTGCGGCGTCAAAGTCCAGCTCTCGGGTTCCGACAGTCCCGGCAACCTGTTTGCGGAGTTTATCAAAACGGCCCCTTTCCAGTTGAACCAGTTCGAACGCGTCTTTCACATTGCGGGTCAAAGCCGGCGTGGCTTTGACCTCGTCCACCTGCCCCGCGCGGATCTTTTTCAGCACCCGCGCCAGTTCCTCGGCCGCCTCGCGCAGCAGGCTTTCGGTCACCTCTGCCAGATCGACAGAGCCGTTATCTTCGGCCACGTTTGGTATGGTCATGCCTGCTCAACCCTGCCCCTCCGGTTGGCCGGGAAATGAAAAAGCGGCCACAAGTTGCCCTGTACCGCTTACCCACCTCTTCCAGCATGCCCACATCATTAGACCCAACCGGCCGCAAAGTCAATCTAAAAATTGTTTGGTATCAGTGTCTTAGCGTGCGATCCCTTAACCAAATCTTAACCAGCCCCTCAGTTGCCAGTCGCCTTGGCCCTCGCAGCCTCCAACGCGCGGTATTTAGCCACATTCTTGTTGTGGTCCACCAAGTTGGTCGCAAAAGCATGCCCCCCCGTCCCATCAGCCACAAAGTACAGATAATCCGTGGTGTCAGGATGCAAAGCGGCTTCAATCGCCTCACGCCCCGGATTGCAAATTGGCGTTACCGGCATGCCAGCAATCACATAGGTATTCCAAGGGGTTTCCTTCTTAAGCTCACTCACCCGTAAGCCCCGCCCCAGCACGCCTTGCCCCTTGGTCACGCCGTAAATCACCGTCGGATCCGTCTGCAGCTTCATCCCCTTTGCCAAACGGTTCAAAAACACCGAAGCCACCTTGGCCCGCTCCGACGCCACCCCCGTTTCCTTCTCCACGATCGAGGCCATGGTCATCGCCTCGGCCGGTGTCGCATAGGGCAACCCATCCACCCGCTTGGCCCACAACTCCGCCAGCGTTTCGGCTTGGCTTGACTGCATCTCGCCAACCAAGTCCTTGCGATCAAATGCCTTTTCCACTTCGTAAGAACCGGGCGCCAGCGCCCCCTCCAGCGGGACAGCCTTGATATCACCGCTTAGAAAATCAGCCAGTTTCAGCGATTCCACCACCTGCCACGAGGTCACGCCCTCGGCCAATGTCACCCGCCAGCGCAAATCCGCATCGCCTGCCGCCTCCAGATAAGCCTGCGGCACAGGCCCAACTGCGGGATCAAACTTCGCCACCTCAGCATAGCCGTCTACCTTGGCATCATAGCCGCGCAGCACAATTTCCGTCCCTGCCACCCCAATGCGCAGGTTCACATCCTGCCCACAGGTCGACTGCCCCGACGTCGTCAGCAACGCCACCACATCTTGCATCGACGTCGCAGGGGCGACCAGATAAGACCCAAACTTCAAAGATCCGCTCTTGCCGGTATACTCCGCCCCAATCCGCATCACCCGCGCATCACTGACAGCCCCTTGCTGCTGCAACGCGGCACTCACCGCGCTCATCGTCGCCCCCTTGCCCACCTTAAAGCAAATCGTCTGCGCCAAGGGCCCCTCGGCCACATAAGTCCGCTGCCCCCAGGAAATCAGGCCTGCGACCAGCACAAACAGCACGATGAACAACGTCAGCGCATTCGAGGCGATGGATCGCCACATCAGCCCAGAACCTTGCCCAGAACCAAACTGGCATTGGTGCCGCCAAACCCGAACGAGTTCGACAAAGCCACATCAATATTGCGCTTCACCGGCGCATTGGCCGCCAAGTTCAACTTCGGCGTCACGGCGGGGTTGTCCAAGTTGATCGTCGGCGGCGCAATCCCATCACGAATGGCCAACACGCAGAAAATCGCCTCCACCGCCCCCGCAGCGCCCAGCAAATGCCCGATGGACGACTTGGTCGACGACATCACCGCCTTTTCTGCCGCATCGCCCAAAAGCCGCTCCACCGCGCCCAATTCAATCGTATCGGCCATGGTCGATGTGCCATGGGCATTGATGTAATCCACTTGTGCCGGCTTCAAACCGGCACGCTTCAACGCCATTTGCATGGACCGAAACCCACCATCACCATCTTCTGACGGCGCTGTGATGTGATAGGCGTCACCTGAAAGCCCATACCCCAGCACTTCCGCATAAATCTTGGCCCCGCGCGCCACGGCGTGCTCGTATTCTTCCAAGACCACCACACCAGCCCCCTCGCCCATGACAAACCCGTCACGGTCGGCATCGTAAGGACGGCTGGCCTTGGCCGGATCGTCAGCCCGCTTGGTCGACAAGGCCTTGCAAGCATTAAACCCAGCGATTCCAATCTCTGAAATCGGCGCCTCGGCCCCGCCTGCCACCATCACATCCGCATCGTCCCATTGGATCAACCGCGCCGCATCGCCAATGGCGTGCGCGCCGGTTGAACACGCCGTCACAACCGCGTGGTTCGGCCCCTTAAAGCCAAAGCGGATCGACACCTGCCCCGAAATCAGATTGATCAGCGATCCGGGGATAAAGAAAGGCGAAACCCGCTTTGGCCCCTTTTCCTTGATCAACACCGCCGTCTCGGCAATCGATGTCAGCCCGCCAATCCCCGACCCGATCATCACCCCCGTACGGCAGCGATCCTCTTCACTCACAGGCACCCAGCCCGAATCTTGCACAGCCTGCACGGCGGCGGTCATGCCGTAGATGATAAAATCATCCACCTTGCGCTGGTCCTTCGGCTCCATCCACTGATCGGGATTGAACGTACCATCGCTGCCATCGCCGCGCGGAACCTCACAGGCGTACTGCGTGATCACATTGGCTGGATCAAAGCGCGTGATCCGCCCCGCCCCCGACTGCCCCGCCAGCAAACGCGCCCAAGTTGCTTCAACCCCGCAGGCCAGCGGTGTGACCATGCCCAAACCTGTGATAACCACTCGACGCAAGCGTGCCTCCATACCCGTTAAGCTGCCCTGTTGCGCGCCTGCGGCGGCATCGGTTTTGTGTGAAGTGATACACGCCCCGATTAAAGCCTGCAACCGCCCTGCCCCCAACAGGCTGGCTTTCAAGGGCACTCGACCGAATGTGCGCCCCTTGACGCGGGTGAAATTAAGTCTATCTGACGCGAATGAACGTTCATTCACACAGGTGTTCGCGTCGCTGATGCAAGTTTCGATACAACCTTCAGGCCTACGGCATGCCGATGTCCGGTCAGCCGGCATCTTGTCATCGGTTCGTCAAGCCTTTCTTGATAAGGGGTTTGACGGCGCCTCTATGCAAGATCTGGCGCGTGCGGCGGGAATGAGTGTTGGGAATTTCTATCGGTACTTCCCCTCCAAAGCCGCCATCATTCACGCCCTGATCGATCATGATGCCGATGTTGTGCAGCGCGACTTCGCGGCCATCCTTACGTCAGATCAGCCCATGGCCACCCTGCGCCATGTGATCCAAATCCGCTTGACCGCAGAGGCCGACGCCGACGATCTGGCCCTTTGGACCGAGGTCGAGGCCGCCTCGCGCCATTCGGCCGAAATAGCCCAAGCCGCCCAAAGGATGGAGATGGATGTTCTTGGCAACTTTCTGTCCGTATTCAGCGCTGACACGGGCCTTAGCTTGGCAGAGGTGCGCCTGCGCTATTCCAACACGGCCTCCTTCTTACTTGTCATGATTAAAGCCGCGTCCTGCCTATCGTGCGCCTCGCCCATCGACCATCAGGCCGTGCGCACCATGATCTTGCGCAGCATCAACCTAGCCCTGGACGAGGTGCGCCCATGACGCATTCCATCGCGCCAAACTTGACAGCTCAACCCGTTTCATCAGGAAGACCCGCCATGCGTTTGTCCCTCAAAGCCATTCTGCTTGCCACGTCCTTGATCGGCGCTGCGCTGCCGGCGGTTCGTGCCGAAACCACCACCCCCACGGCAGAAGTGGTTTTACCCGCCATCACAGTGGCAAAAGTTGCCACGCGTGCCGTAGAAGACCATATTCTGGCGTCCGGCATGATCGCCGCTGTTGAACAGGTGTCGGTCGTCCCCTTGATTGAAGGTCAACCGATCGAAACGCTCGCCGCCGACGTGGGCGATATGGTCATAGCGGGCCAAGTTTTGGCCAAACTGTCCACCGCCACGCTCACCTTGCAGCAAAGCCAGTTGCAAGCCAGCCTCGCCGCCGCCCAATCCAACGCCGCCGAGGCCAAGCGCACAGCGCTGCGCACGGCAGCCCTACTTGTGCAAGGGGCTGCGTCCAACGCTGCCAATGACCAGGCCCAAGCCGCCCTAACCGCCGCAGATGCGCAGGTGACGTCAGTTCAAGCCCAACTTGACACCGTGGCCCTGCAAATCGCCCGAACCGAGGTGAAAAGCCCCGTCTCAGGCCTGATCACGGCCCGCAACGCCCAGATCGGTGCGCTTGCGTCCGCTCAAGGCCAACCGATGTTTGTGCTCATGCGCGACGGCGCGCTTGAACTGCGCGCCGATCTGTCTGAAGCTGATCTGCCCCGCGTGCTGCAGGGCCAAACCGCCACCATCACCCTTGCAGCAGGCTTGGCCCCGCTGTCGGGCAAGCTGGCTTTGGTGGAACCCAGCATCGATCTTGCCACCCGCTTGGGCCGCGCGCGCATCACGCTGGACACATCTGATCAGGTCCGCGCGGGCATGTTTGCCGAGGCTGACATCCTTGTCACCTCGCGCACGGCCATCGCCGTTCCCGTCACAGCCGTAGGGTCAGAAGGCGTTGAAACCACCGTCATGGTCGTTAAAGACGGGGTGGTCCACCGCACTGTGATCACCACGGGCATCCGCGACGGCGGCTGGGTCGAGGTGTTGACAGGCCTTGCCGAAGGCGATCAAATTGTGGCCAAAGCGGGCGCGTTTGTGACAGACGGCGACAAGATCAATCCAATTTCAACCGCCACGAATTAAGGGGAATAAGATGAACTTTTCAGCCTGGTCCATCCGCAACCCCGTAGCCCCTCTGCTCGCCTTTGTACTCTTGATGGTTTTGGGCTACCAAAGTTTCTATGCCCTGCCCATCACGCGCTTTCCCAATATCGACTTCCCCTTGGTCTTGGTCTCGGCCAGCCAACCGGGTGCGGCCCCCGCCGAGATGGAAACCCAAGTCACCAAAGTGATCGAAGACGCTGTTGCAGGCATCACGGGTGTTAAGAACGTGACTTCCACAGTGTCAGGCGGCCAATCCAACACCGCGATCGAATTTCGGATGGATGTCTCTACCGACAAGGCCGTGACAGATGTCAAAGACATCATTGACCGGATCCGCGGCGACCTGCCCGCCGATGTCGAGGCGCCCACCGTGTCGCGCATTGATGTCGAAGGTCAAGCTATCATGACCTTTGCAGTCTATGCGCCAAGCATGACCTTTGAAGAACTGTCCTTTTTCGTCGACGACACCATCAAACGCGGGCTTCAAGGCAAACCGGGTGTTGGCAAGGTTGATCGTTTCGGCGGGGCCGACCGCGAGATTCGCATTTTGCTTGATCCCGTCAAGCTGGGCAGCTTTGGCGTTACAGCCCAATCGGTCAGCCAGCAATTAAAAGTGACCAACGTCAATTTGGGCGGCGGCAGGTCCGAATTTGGCGCCGGCGAACAGGCAATCCGCACCATTGGGGATGCCAGCAGTGTCGCCAAACTGGCCGCCACGCCCATCGCCCTGCCTTCGGGACGCCACGTCGTTCTGTCTGACTTGGGCAATGTGATCGACACCTCAGAAGAACTGCGTTCGTTCTCGCGCGTCGGGGCTGATCCAGTCGTGACCTTCTCGGTCTTTCGCGCCAAAGGCGCGTCCGAAGTGTCGGTGGCCAATACGGTCAATGCAGCTTTAGACCAGATGCGTGCCGATCACCCCGAAGCCACCATCAAAATGATCGACGATACGGTGTTTTACACCCAAGGCAATTACGAAGCCGCCATTCATACCCTGTTGGAAGGCGCGCTTTTGGCGGTGATCGTGGTCATGATTTTCTTGCGCAACTGGCGCGCAACGTTGATCTCGGCCATCGCGCTGCCACTTTCGGCCATCCCCACCTTTTGGGTCATGGATATGCTGGGCTTTTCGCTGAACTTGGTCAGTTTCTTGTCGCTGACACTGGCCACTGGGATCTTGGTTGACGATGCCATTGTCGAGATTGAAAACATCGCCCGCCATATCCGCATGGGCAAAACACCCTTCAAAGCGGCGATTGATGCCGCCGATGAGATTGGTCTGGCGGTGATTGCCACCACCTCGACCATCATCGCAGTCTTTGTGCCCGTTTCCTTCATGCCCGGCATTCCCGGGCAGTATTTCCGCCAATTCGGCATCACGGTGGCGGTCGCCGTGGCCTTTTCCTTGCTGGTGGCGCGATTAATCACGCCCATGATGGCTGCCTATCTGATGCGCACCTCGGATGCAGGGTCAGAACATGGCAACCGCGACGGCTGGGTTATGAAGGGCTATATCTGGTTTGTCACGGCCAGCACCGGCACATGGCGCATCGGGCGTCTCGCCTTTGGGCGGTACTATCTGACTTTGGTCGCAGCCATCGTTGCGGTGATCGTGTCGGTAGGTCTGCTGATGCAGGTGCCCGGCTCGTTCATTCCACCCGAAGATGCCAGCCGCATCACTGTGTCGGTCGAACTGCCCCCCGGCACAACTTTGGCCGAGACGGACAAAGTGACGACCGTGATCTATGACAAGATCAAAGACATCCCCTATATTGACCAAGTCTTCATTCTGGGCGGGGCCTCTCCGACCGGCGACTTGGACGTCCGCCGCGCCACTGTCACTGTCACCTTGCAAAGACTTGACCGCAGCTTGGTGCTCAAGCTTAGCCAAATGGGCCGCAGCATTCCGCTTTTGGGCATGCTCGTTCCCGAAGTAGCAGACAAAGGCCGCCCCGTACCGCAAAACCAGATCGAGACCGAGATTTTCACCCGCCTCGCCGCGATCCCCGACATCCGGGCGTTAAAGCTTGGCGACAGGGGCTCGCGCGATATCAGTTTCTCGGTGTTAGCCGACAATCAGGCTGACCTCGACTCTGCTGTCCGGATGCTTTTGGTGGCAACCCAAGGCAACCCCTACCTTGCCAACGTATCGGCCGAAGGCGCCTTGCCCCGACCAGAGGTGCAAGTCACCCCCCGCGCGGCCGAAGCCGCACGCCTTGGCATCACAGCGCAAGAAATTGCCGCAGCCTTGCGTGTCGCGACCACCGGTGATTTTGACGCGGCCTTGGCCAAGGTCTCAATCGATAACCGCCTGATCCCCATTCGGGTGCGCCTGAATGACACCAGCCGCGAGAATGTTAACCGCATCGCCGCTTTGCAACTGCGCACCAGCACGGGTTCTATGGTCCCCTTATCAACCGTGGCAGACGTGCGCCTTGGCGAGGGTCCTGCGTCAATCAAACGCCTCAACCGGTCCAAACTGGCCGAGATTGGTGCAAATCTGCCCGTAGGCGTGGCCCTTGGCACCGCGACCGATGCGTTCAAGAAGGCCGCGGCCACCGTCACCCTGCCCGGCACAGCGCGCCTGCAAGCCGGCGGTGATGCCGAGGTGCAGGCCGAATTGATGGGATCTTTTGTCAGCTCGATGCTTTTGGGGCTGCTGTTGATGCTGTCGGTGCTTATCTTGTTGTTCCGCTCTGTCTTGCAACCCTTCACCATCCTTTTGTCGCTGCCTTTGGCGGTTGGCGGGGTTGCAGCGGCTTTGCTGCTGACGGGTTCGGCGCTGTCGATGCCCGTGCTGATAGGCTTTTTGATGCTGATGGGCATCGTGGCCAAAAATGCCATTTTGCTAATCGACTTTGCGATCGAGATGCGCGTGCGCGGCTTTGCCCGTGCCGCCGCTGTGGTCGAGGCCGGCCACAAGCGGGCAAGACCGATTGTGATGACCTCGATCGCAATGTCGGCGGGGATGCTGCCCTCGGCCCTTGGCGTGGGCGAAGGCGGGGCATTTCGCGCGCCGATGGCCACGGCTGTAATCGGCGGAATTATCGTGTCGACCGTGTTAAGCCTTGTGGTCGTACCAGCGTTTTATCTGATCATGGACGATCTAAGTTGGATCTTGGGCAAGGTCTTTGGCCGCCTTTTGGGCGAAAAAGAGGAAGAGCCAGAAGCCCCCGCCCCCGAGATTTTGGCAGAACGCATCGCCCTTTTGAACGCCGATCAAGCGGATCTGCGCGAAAAACTCGTAAGCCTTACCCCGCCCGTGCGCAAACTCCACCCGGGTCTTGCCGCAGAATAACGACGTCATATAACACAAAAAAAGGCCCCACGCAGCGCTGCGTCGGGGCCTTTTGTTTTTAACACAGTTGCAAGGCGTGAAACATTTTCAAGGCGTAAAGCAAAAGGCACCCCGAAAGGTGCCCCTGCCTGTCAAATTCACCTTAACTCAGATCAGGACGCCTTGGTGATAAAGCCCACGGCATCGCCAAAGGTCTGGATCGTTTCGGCAGCGTCATCGGGGATTTCGATCCCGAATTCTTCTTCGAAAGCCATAACCAGTTCAACGGTGTCCAGGCTATCAGCCCCCAGATCATCGATGAACGAGGCATTCTCGGTCACTTTGTCGGCTTCTACACCCAGATGCTCGACGACGATCTTCTTCACGCGATCAGCGATGTCGCTCATAATACTTCCTCTGTCGATGGGGTTGCCCCCGTTAGCGGTACCCCAAAGGGGCGTTTCACCCGGATCGGGCTCCCCTTTGCGGGGCTCCGGACTAGTCTACCCGGTAAATCCTGACGCGCCTATAGCAAGGGTCACGGCACAAGGCAAATTCTTTCCTAAGCAGTCGTCACACTTTAGATCATCGCCATGCCGCCGTTGATATGCAGCGTGGCCCCTGTGACATATCCCGCCTCAACCGAGGCCAGATAAAGCACCGCCGTAGCAATCTCTGCAGGCTCGCCCATGCGGCCGGCGGGCACTTGCGTCAAGATGCGGGCCTTTTGCTCGTCATTCAACTTATCCGTCATGGCGGTGCTGATAAAGCCCGGCGCCACACAATTGACAGTGATGTTGCGGCTGGCCACTTCCGCCGCAAGGCTTTTTGACAGGCCCACCATCCCCGCCTTAGAGGCCGCATAGTTCCCCTGCCCCGGATTGCCCGTAGCCCCCACGATGGACGAGATATTCACAATCCGCCCCCACCGCGCTTTCATCATCCCGCGCAAAACCCCCCGACACAGCCGAAAGGTCGAGGTCAGGTTGATATCCAGCACCGTCTGCCATTCATCATCCGACATGCGCATGAACAAATTGTCCTTGGTGACGCCCGCATTGTTCACCAAAACATCCACCGCCCCCATCGCAGCCACCGCAGCCTTGGGCAAAGCCTCAACCGCCTGGGCATCGCCCAAGTTGCAAGGCAGCACAAAACTGCGCGCGCCAAGTTCTGCGGCCAATGCCTCTAACGGCTCGACCCGCGTGCCCGACAGCGCCACATTGGCCCCCGCCGCGTGCAACACCCGCGCAATTTCCGCCCCGATCCCGCCTGAAGCACCGGTGATCAGCGCCGACTTTCCCGTCAAATCAAACATAGTCTTTCCCTATCCGATGGCGTGACCTGATTTTTCGCAGAAAAATCGACAGCCACAGTTTTTCTGCGAAAAACTGCCCTTATCCTTGAACGGCAGCAATATCCTCAGGCGACCCCACCGCCCGCGTCACAGCACCCGAAGCGGTCCGCTTGATCATCCCTGACAGCGCTTTGCCCGCGCCAATCTCCCAAAACTCGTCAACACCCGCCCCTTGCATCCACAAAACCGATTCCCGCCAACGCACCGAACCCGTAACCTGCTGAATCAACATTTGCCGGATCACGTCTGGGTCGCTCACAGCCTCAGCGCGCACATTGGCCACAACAGGCACCACAGGCCGCGCAATCGCCACATCTGCCAAGGCCCCTGCCATCACCTGCGCCGCGGGCGCCATCAGCGCGCAATGGAACGGCGCACTTACTGGCAACAAAATCGCCCGCTTGGCCCCCTTAGCCTTGGCAATCTCCAAGGCGCGCTCCACGGCCCCCCTATGGCCTGACACCACGACCTGCGCAGGGTCGTTGTCGTTGGCCGCCTGACACACCTCACCCTGCGCCGCCTCAGCCGCCACTTCGGCCGCCGCTGCAAAATCCAAGCCCAACAGGGCCGCCATAGCCCCCAAGCCCACCGGAACCGCCTCTTGCATCGCGCGCCCGCGTATACGCAGCAAACGCGCTGTATCCGCCAGCCCAATCGCCCCCGCCGCGCACAGGGCGGAATATTCGCCCAAAGAATGGCCCGCGACAAACGACGCCTGACCTATCCCCAGCCCTTCCGCGTCCAAGGCCCGCAGCGCCGCGATGGATGTCGCCATCAGCGCAGGCTGTGCATTGGCCGTCAGCGTCAACGTTTCAATGTCACCGTCCCAGATCACCGCTGACAGCTTTTCGCCCAAAGCCGCGTCCACCTCGTCAAAAACAGCGCGTGCGGCGGGATAAGCCTCGGCCAAGGCCTTGCCCATTCCAATGGTTTGGGCGCCTTGGCCCGGAAATACATAGGCGCGGCTCATCTCATCCTCCCTTGCTTTTCTCACGGCTTACCCAATGCAGCCCTTGCGCGCAACGCCCGGACCTGCAATCTCGGCCAAAACGGTCAAAACCCAATGCACCCCGCCTTTCGAAAAATCCTCTACGCTGTGGCTTTTGAAACCGGCGGCATTGTGGTGGCCACCGTGGCGCTGCGCTTGATGTCGGATGCCGGAGGCGCCAAATCCTTCTCTCTGGCCGTTTTCAGCGCCGCCGTAGCCCTGTCTTGGTCTTTTGCCTTCAACACCGCGTTCGAGGCGTGGGAGACGCGCCAAACCACCAAGGGCCGCTCTTTGCTGCGCCGCACAGTCCACGCTGTGCTGTTTGAAGGCGGTCTTGTTCTCATCCTTCTGCCCGCCACAGCGTGGTGGCTGTCCACCACGATCTGGCTTGCCTTGACCTACGAAGCCGTATTGATCGGCCTTTTCCTCGTTTACGCTTGGGGTTTCACTTGGGTCTTTGACAAACTGCTAGGCCTGCCCAACTCGGCCAAATAACCCCAACCCGCCGACCCTTGCATCCCCGCCAAAACCCGCTATACACCCCCCACTTTCCGCATTCCCATGAACCGGCGCAGCCTCTCGTGGACGGGCCGCGGAAAGATTTCGCCCGTCCTATGAAATGCGCTTAAAGAACTGGAGCTTACATGCCGC
>CANIKY010000092.1 GCA_947468085.1 Paracoccaceae bacterium
AAAATTACTTAACAAAAACAATACAAAGAGATGACGCCCAGCCATGCGCCCCGTGCAACGCGGCCTTGCAGTGGCTTGGGTTGCTTTGCACCTGCAGCAAGACTATTTCCCAAGCATCGGAAGCGCAAACACGCTTCAATCTTGTGCAATTTGGAAAGGACTCCCGCAATGTCCAGCTTTGAGACATCCTCTGTAGCGCCGTTTGGCGCTGTTACCCTGTATCGCTTCGTCCAATCTGTCGGTGTGGCTGTAGAAGCCGTGCAGGCTTGGAATTCGGCCCGCATCACACGCAAGTCGTTGAACTGCTTGACAAACCGCGAGCTTGACGACATCGGCCTGTGCCGTGGCGATATTGAGTTGATCGGCCGCTAAGCCCTTCGACCTACTCCAGACGTTTGGCCGCTGCGCGTTGCAGCGGCCTTTTGTTGTCAGGCGCGCTGCAAGACCAAGGCCGACCATTCGCCCAGATCTTCGCGCGAGACGGGGGTAAAGCCTGCGGCCACATAGGCCGCGGTAATCGCTTCAGCCTGAACCACCAACAGACCTGACAAGATCACCAAGCCCTTGGGCGCACAGTTCTGCGCCATGGCAGGGGCCAGTTCGATCAGCGGGCCTTTGAGGATATTGGCGAAGATCAGATTGAAGGGCGCTGCCGCTTTGATCTGCGGATGGGCAAAGCCAGCCGCTTCAAGGCACGCAATGCGGCCTGTTAATCCGTTGACCGACACATTCGCCTCGGCGACATCGACAGCCACCTGATCAATGTCTGACGCAATGATCAACGCATCGGGCAGAACCGCTGCCGCCGCCATCGCCAGCACCGCCGTGCCGCAGCCGATATCGGCCACTTTGGCAGGGCGCAGGCCCGCGTCGTAAAGCCTGTCCCACGCGCGCAAACAGCCCAGCGTGGTGCCGTGGTGCCCCGTGCCAAAGGCCACGGTCGCCTCGATCAGCAGGGGCACGCGGTTGCCTTGGGCCAGAACTGCGGGAACCAGATCGGCATCATGGCTGCCATAAACGAAAAACCGCCCCGCTTCGACCGGTGACAACTCGCGCTTCACCTTGGCGACCCAGTCGACCTCGGGCAATTCTGACACGGCAAAGGGCTTGGCATTAAAGGCCAAGGCCAGCACTTCCAGCATGACCATATCCGGCGGCTCGACGAAATAGGCGCCGACCTCCCAAAGGCCAGAGTCGTCTTCAATCTCGAACACGCCGACGCCCACGGGTTCGGGGGTTAGCTTTTCAAGGGCTTCGGCCAAGGCATTTGCGGTATCCTCGCCGGTCAGCGAGGTGAGGGCGGTGAACGTGGGCATGGGCCAAGCCTTTGTGCTGCGGATGTTAGGGGGGCGATAGGCCGCTAACTCTGCAGCGTCAAGGCTTAGGCTTGCACCTTAAGCCCGATCGGACAGGTCACCCCCGTGCCGCCCACACCGCAATAGCCGTTGGGGTTTTTCTCAAGATATTGCTGGTGGTAATCCTCGGCATAGTAAAACACCGGAGTAGGCAGGATTTCGGTGGTGATCGCACCGTACCCTTTGGCCGACAGGGCCCCTTGATAGGCCAGTTTGCTGGCCTTGGCTGCAGCCTCTTGTTCGGGCGAATAGGGATAAATCCCCGAGCGATAGGTAGATCCCACATCATTGCCTTGGCGCATGCCTTGGGTTGGGTCGTGCCCCTCCCAAAAGGTTTTGAGGAGGGCTTCGTAGCTGATCGCCGCAGGGTCAAAGATCACCCGCACCACCTCGTTATGGCCGGTCAGTTGGGTGCAGGTTTCTTGATAGGTCGGATTGGGTGTAAACCCCGCCGCATAGCCCGTCATGGTCAGCCAAACGCCGCGCAGGTTGTAGAACTTGCGCTCTACCCCCCAAAAGCAACCCATGCCGAACATGGCTTGGTCAAAGCCATCCGGGACGGGGGATTTCAGCGCAATCCCCGATAAAAAGTGCCGCTCTGCCGTGGGCAGTGGGGTGGGGCGACCGGGCAGGGCCTTGTCAGGCGTGACCATGTCCATCTTGCGGCGATCGAACAAAAACATCGTGTCCTCCTGAATGGTTTGAAGGGAATATAGGGTGCAGGGGGCGGGTTGGGTAGGGGCATCACTTAGACCGCCCCGTCACGGGTTTGGCATTAAACCGCGCTCATTCGCTTCTTTCAGGAAGAAGACATGATTAAGAGCAGTTGATGGCGCACCTAGATCCCATCGTTTGAAGCTGAATTCTGGGATATCTTGGGCTTCACTTGACTGAGGTAAATCCTTAGAGTACACTTTATTTATAGTGTTGGCGATAAAGTTAAAGTGACCCACAAGCATAGGAAACTTAGATGAAAAGCAATTATGATCGTTCAGTTTCGCTGCTCTGCCCGACATGTGCGGCAACAGCGTTCTCATTTGATGAAACTCAGCCAAAGGAAACGAGAGTATACCTTTGCAACGGTTGCGGCAACGCAGCCTCTCACGCAGACATAATGGATTCGAATGCAGAGAGACTGAGCGAAGCGGTTGAAGAATTGAAAAGTGAATTAATCTCTGACATTTCAGATGGCTTAAAAAAGGCACTCAAGGGCAAATGATCTCAAACATCATAGCGCTGATCGCCGTACTGGTTTCTATAATTTCGATGATTCTAACTTTGAAAAGTACGCGCGCTTCAGAACGCCTCAGTGAGTGTGAAATCGAATTGGTTCGGTTTCAGTTGCAAAATGCACAAAGAGACTTTGAAAATGAAAAGAAGGCCGATGTCTCTGCCACACTCTACAAAGTAGATCGGATCACCTGGCGTTTGCGCGTGTACAATAAAGGGCCAGCCGAGGCCAACAATGTGCGCCTAATCTTGGATGAGCAAAACGAAATTGTCACTCTTGGTGCCGCTTCAGGCAAGTTCCCAATGGCGAGAATGGAGCGGCACCAAAGTGTGGAAATCATTACCGCTGTCCACATGGGGTCGCCACGCAAGGAATGGTTATGCATAACGTGGGACGATTCTTCCGGGATTGACAGAGTAAACAAAGTTGAAATTACGCTGTAATCACCCCTGCAACGTCCTCACCCCGTACCCTTCCCCCCGTGCCCGCATCGCGGCGACTGCGGCGATGCTGGCGGCGGCGGTGGTGAAGTAGGGGATTTTGTCCATAAGGGCCACGCGGCGGATGTCGCGGCTGTCAGAGATCGCTTGGGTGCCTTCGGTGGTGTTCATCACCAGCGCGATTTCGTCGTTTTTCAGGCGGTCGACGATGTTGGGACGGCCTTCGTAGACTTTGGCGACGGGGGTGGATGTCACGCCTTGGGTGGTCAGCCAAGCGGCGGTGCCTTTGGTGGCAACGATTTCAAAGCCTTGGGCCGTTAGGTCTTGCATCGCGGCGGCGAAGGCGGGGGTTTTGTCCATATCCTTGATCGACACAAAGGCGCGGCCTGTGTCGGGCAGGATCACGCCTGCGCCCATCTGCGCCTTCAGGAAGGCCAACGCAAAGGTGCGATCCCAGCCCATCACCTCGCCGGTGGAACGCATCTCTGGCCCCAGAACCGGGTCAACGCCGGGGAAGCGGGCGAAGGGCAGCACCGCCTCTTTCACGCTAAACCACGGGGTTTGCGGGTTGGCCAGCGTCAACGGGTCGGCCAAGGGCAGCGGGCTGTCGGGGCCCACACCTTCGGGATAAGGCGCGCGCATCGGAAAGGCGGACAGCTTTTCGCCCGCCATTAGCCGTGCCGCAATGGACGCAATCGCCGAATCGGTCGCCTTGGCGACAAAGGGCACGGTGCGGCTGGCGCGGGGGTTGACCTCTAGCACGTAGATAACGCCGTCTTTGATGGCGAATTGCACGTTCATCAGGCCCACGACTTTCAGCGCCAAGGCCATTTGCACGGTTTGCTTTTTCAGTTCTTCGACAGTGGCGGCAGACAGCGAATGGGGCGGCAGGCAGCAGGCGGAATCGCCTGAATGCACGCCCGCCTCTTCGATATGCTCCATAATGCCCGCAACATGCACATTGGTGCCGTCACATAGGGCATCCACGTCAACCTCGATGGCATTGGACAGGTAGCTGTCCAAAAGTACGGGGCTAGAGCCGGAAACCTGCACGGCGGTGGCGATATAGCGTTCCAACTGGGCATCGTCGCGGATGATCTCCATCGCGCGCCCGCCCAAGACGAAAGAGGGGCGGATGACCAGCGGGTAGCCCACGTTTTTGGCCACGCCAAAAGCCTCGTCGCGCGATCGGGCGGTGCCGTTGTGCGGTTGTTTCAGGCCCAGCTTGTGCAAAAGTTGCTGAAAGCGTTCGCGGTCTTCAGCCAGATCAATGGCATCAGGCGTGGTGCCCAAGATCGGGATGCCTTCGTTGGCCAGCGCTTGCGCCAGCTTCAAGGGCGTTTGGCCGCCAAATTGCACGATGACCCCGTGCAGTGTGCCATTTTCCTGCTCCACCCGCAGGATTTCCAGCACATGTTCCAGCGTGAGTGGTTCAAAGTAAAGCCGGTCAGAGGTGTCATAGTCGGTCGACACCGTTTCTGGGTTGCAGTTCACCATGATGGTTTCATAGCCCGCCGCCGTCAGCGCATAGCAGGCATGGCAGCAGCAATAATCAAACTCGATCCCCTGACCTATGCGGTTGGGGCCACCGCCCAGAATGACAACCTTTTTGGCGTTCGTAGGGCGCGCTTCACATTCCACATCGCCCATCGCCGGGGATTCGTAGGTGGAATACATATAGGGCGTTTGCGCTTCGAATTCGGCAGCACAGGTGTCGATCCGCTTGAAAACAGCGTTGACGCCCAGATTGCGGCGGGCGCGGCGCACTTGGCCCTCGTCACGGCCCGTCAATTTGGCCAAGCGGGCATCGGTAAAGCCCATCATTTTCAGCTTGCGGATGCCGTCGGCTGTGATGGGCAGGCCCGATTTCGCAACCTTGGCCTCGGTGTCGATGATCTCGCGGATGCGGGCAAGGAACCACGGGTCAAAGGCGGTGATGGCGTTGATATCGACATCGGACAGGCCATGGCGCATCGCTTGGGCGATGGTGCGCAGACGGTCGGGGGTGGCTTCGGACAGGGCTTTGGTGATGGCGGCGCGGTCGGGTGCGACGGGGATGGCGATCTCGTCAAAGCCAGAAAGACCCGTTTCAAGGCTGGCGAGCGCCTTTTGCATCGATTCGTGGATGGTGCGGCCAATGGCCATCACTTCGCCGACCGATTTCATCGCGGTGGTCAGGTTGGGGATGGCGCCGGGGAATTTCTCAAACGCAAAGCGCGGGATTTTGGTGACGACATAGTCGATCGAGGGTTCAAACGAAGCGGGCGTGACCTTGGTGATGTCGTTGTCCAACTCGTCCAGCGTATAGCCCACGGCCAGTTTGGCGGCGATCTTGGCAATGGGAAAACCCGTGGCTTTGGACGCCAGCGCCGAAGACCGGCTGACGCGGGGGTTCATCTCGATCACGATCATCCGACCATCTGCCGGATTTATCGCCCATTGCACGTTCGACCCGCCGGTTTCCACCCCGATCTCGCGCAGCACGGCAATCGAGCCGTTGCGCATGATCTGGTATTCTTTGTCAGTCAGCGTCAGGGCCGGGGCTACGGTGATGCTGTCGCCGGTGTGTACGCCCATAGGGTCAATGTTTTCGATGGTGCAAACGATGATGGCGTTGTCGGCTTTGTCGCGGACCACCTCCATCTCGAACTCTTTCCAGCCAAGCAAGGATTCGTCGACCAAGACCTGCGCCATGGGCGAGGCTTCAAGGCCAGAGCGCACGATGGCGGCATAATCGTCGCGGTTATAGGCCACACCGCCGCCCGTACCGCCCAAGGTAAAGGCGGGGCGGATGATGGCGGGCAAGCCCACATAGTCAAGGGCTGCGATGGCTTCAGCCACACCGGCTGCGATGTCATATTTGCCAGAGGCGAGTTTTGGCGCGGCGATGATCGTGGCCTTGGGGTTTTCAAGGCCGATCCGGTCCATCGCCTCGCGAAAGAGTTTGCGGTCTTCGGCCATCTCAATAGCCTCGCGCTTGGCGCCGATCAGTTCGACATTGAACTTGGCCAGCACGCCCAGATCGGCCAAGGCCAGTGCGGTGTTCAACCCCGTTTGCCCGCCCATGGTGGGCAACAAGGCATCTGGACGCTCTTTTTCGATGATCTTGGCCACGACTTCGGGCGTAATCGGTTCGATATAGGTGGCATCGGCCAACCCCGGATCGGTCATGATCGTGGCGGGGTTAGAGTTGACGAGGATGACCCGGTAGCCTTCTTCGCGCAGCGCCTTGCAGGCTTGCGCGCCCGAGTAGTCAAACTCGCAGGCTTGGCCGATGACGATGGGGCCCGCGCCGATGATCATGATGGATTTGATATCGGTTCTTTTTGGCATGACGGCCCCCATAAGGCAAAACTTTGCGGGTTATAGCCGTGGCAAGCGGGGGCGCAAGAGGATTCCAAGCGCAGCGCTTTATGCCCCCGAAGGGCTTGCGCAGCCCTCCGGACCTCCCGCGGGATATTTGGGCACATATGAAAGGGGGGTGAAATGCAAAAAAAGGGCCGAGGGTTTCCCCCCGGCCCTGATCTTAGCTTTGTGGTTTGATCAGCCCTTTTCGCCCACAGCACGTTCGGCCGCAGCAATGGCGGCTTTGCGGGCGGCGATGCGCTCTCCAGTGGGCGGGCCCTTAAAGCGGCGGTTTTCCACCACCACCCAAAGGATCAGCGCCAAGGCAAGAAAGCCTGCCACGACGTAAAGCACGCGCTCGTTTGGCGGGGCAACGGCGATAAACAAGATCACGCCCATGCCGACGACCGACAAAATGGTGACCAGTTTATAAACGCCCGCCGACATGGCCCAAGGGCCGGGCCGGGGCCATTTAGGCCCACCAAAGGCGATCATCCCCGCCACCAGTGGCACGGTGAAAGACAAGAACAAGAACACCAGCGTCGAGTTCACCACGATCACATAGATCGAGGTGCCATCAAGTTTGATGCTGAGCGCAAGGATCACGTACAGGATGCACAGCACTGTTGCAGTCCAGATCGCATTGACCGGCGTGCGATACTTGGGCGAGACAGTGGCCAGCGCCTTGGATCCCAGCGGCATTCCGTCATCGCGCGCGAACGCAAAGAGCATGCGCGAGGCCGAGGTGACCGTGGCAAGGCCGCAAATCAACTGGGCGATCAAGATGCCCAGATAGATCACATTCTTCAGACCTGCGGGCACAATCGCGTCCATTGTGGCGTAGAACATGCCCCAGCCTTGGCTGGCTGCGACGCCCAGATCAGGAATGGCCAGTGTGATGGCGCAGATCATGACCCAACCCACCAATGACGACCAAATCACCGCATTGACGATGCCCTTGGGCACCGAATGTGCAGCATTCTTGGTTTCTTCGGAAGTGTGGGCCGAAGCGTCATAGCCGGTGATCGTGTAGACTGGCAGCAACAAGCAAAGCAGGAACAGATAGCCCATGTTGCCAGATTGCGGGAAGACGTTGCCACCCGCCTCGCCCGAGTAGTTTGTAAAGGTCCAAAGACGCGAGATGTCGATGGCGGGTGCATAAAACAGGCAGGCCAAAACCAGAACGGCTGTCGTGGCAAAGATGAGCCAGCCTGACACATCGGTCAGGAACGTTGTCGCCTTGATGCCAACGTGATTGAAGATGGCTTGAAGGATGGTGATCGCAGCCACAAAAACCACAACCTGCATATCCGTGCCGGTAAAACCGAACATTCCACCAAAGGTGCCAGCAAAGAAATAAGCCGTGCCGATGTTGATGGCCCCCAGAACCGTGATCAGGCCCAACAGGTTCAGCCACGCCGTCAGCCAGCCTACAAATCGGTTCCCTAGGATCGACCCCCAGTGGTAAAGCCCGCCCGCCGTTGGAAAGGCCGAGGCGATTTGTGCCATCGACAGGGCGAACATCCCCGACAACACGCAGCCCACGATCCAACCAATACCAGCCCCTGCGCCGCCCACCGAGGCGATCGCTTGGGCGAAAGAGTTGATCCCGCCGGACAAGATGCAGATGATCGAGAATGAAATCGCAAAGTTTGAAAATTTGGACATCGAGCGCGAAAGCTCTTGGGCATAGCCCATGCCGTGCAGGATCTTAAGATCCTCGTTGTGGTCTTTGTCACTGGACTTATCAGCCATGACACCCCTCCTGGTTCCCTGTTGAGCTTTTTTAGGTTGACCGACACGCAAGGTGTGGTCCCCACAACTCAAGCGTTGATTTCGCCGTCTGTCCAGCACTGAATGACAAAGAGTGTGGGCTTTGGGGAAAGCTGGGGCAAGATTTGGTAGGACCATGTCGTTTTTGACAGCAAAAGGCGGTGGGTGGCGGGTGGCGGACGGATGCTTTGGGCACTAGGTCTGGGGTGGGGAAAGGGGGCCGGTATGATCTTGGTGGAACATGGTCCTAAGGGGCAGGCGGCCTTGTTTGCGGGCGCGCTGGGCACTGTCGTTGTGTGGGATGCGGGCGATCTTAGGCAGGCACTGGCCCATCTTGACGCAGCACGGGCGCGGGGCCACTGGGTGGCGGGCTGGATGGCCTATGAGGCGGGTTATGCCTTGGAACCCCGGCTGGCAAGGTTGATGCCCAAGACGACGGGGCCTTTGCTGTGCTTTGGCATTTATGATAGCCCGCAAGATGCCACTTCCCTTTTGGCGCAAGCGGCTGCAGAGGGGCGGGCGGGTGTAACGCTTGATCCAGCGCTTCCAATGATTTCTAAGGGCGACTATGGAAGGGCCTTCGATCAGGTCAAAGCCTATATCGCCGCGGGCGATTGTTATCAGATCAACATGACCTTCCCGATGCAAAGCCATTTGCGCGATGGCACGGCTTTGGGCCTTTATGGGGCGTTGCGGGCGCGTCAATCGGTGGGCTATGGGGCCTTTGCCGATTTGGCGGCGGATGGGGCGGGGGCAGGGGTGCCTGTGCTGATCTCACGTTCGCCCGAGTTATTCGTGCGCACCGATGCGGGCGGGCGGATTGAAAGCCGCCCGATGAAAGGCACGGCCCCGCGCGACCCAGACCCAGTGCGCGACGCCGAATTGGCCGAAGAGCTGCGCGGATCGGAAAAGGGGCGGGCAGAGAACCTGATGATCGTTGATTTGCTGCGCAATGACATTGCGCGGATTGCCAAGGTGGGTTCAGTCAAGGTGCCAGCGCTTTTTGCGGTGGAAAGCTATGCGACGCTGCATCAAATGACGAGCCGAGTGGTAGGCGATTTGGTTCAAGGGCCGTCGATGGCGGGTTTGATGGGCGCTCTTTTCCCCTGCGGGTCGATCACGGGTGCGCCCAAGATCCGCGCGATGGAGATTATCCGCGAGGTGGAAGCTTTTCCGCGCGGGGCCTATTGCGGGGCGATTGGCTGGATGGCCCCAGATGGGGAAAGCTGCTTTTCGGTGGCGATCCGCACGCTGACACTGGCGGACGATGGTGGCATTGTGCTGAACGTGGGCGGTGGGGTGGTGCAAGATTCCACCTGCGAGGGCGAATGGGAGGAGGCGCATTGGAAAGCGCGCTACGTGACGGGGCTGATGCGCCCGGGCTGAAGTTGATCGAAACGCTGCTGTGGGACGGGGCGAAATGCCCGCGTCTGGCACTGCATCAGGTGCGGCTGGCGCGGTCGGCTGCGGCTTTGGGATGGGCAGAGCCTGCCGACCTGAGCGCACTTTTGGCGGGTCTGCCCGTACAGGCGCAGCGGCTGCGCGTGACGCTGGATGGGGCAGGAGCGCTGGTTTTGGAATGCGCGCCTTTACCCGCGGCCAAGGGGGAA
Organism: Paracoccaceae bacterium; assembly: GCA_947468085.1. GTDB lineage: Bacteria > Pseudomonadota > Alphaproteobacteria > Rhodobacterales > Rhodobacteraceae > Stagnihabitans. Next base: position 9,755 of record CANIKY010000092.1, read on the forward strand.
TGGCGCGTGGCGCTTGCGGGCGTCAGGCTAAACAGTGCGGACCCTTGGTTGCGGCACAAAACCACCTCGCGGGCGGTTTATGATCAGGCACGGGCGGCCTTGCCCAGTGGGCTTGATGAGGTGATTTTTCTGAATGAGCGCGATGAGGTATGCGAGGGGACCATCACCACACTCTTCTTTGACAAAGGCCACGGCATGCGCACGCCGCCTTTGGCGTGCGGGGTGCTGCCGGGGATTTTGCGCGCGGAACTTGGCGTGGCGGAAGAGGTTTTGCAGGCCAGCGAATTACCAAGGGTACAGCTTTGGGTGGGCAATGCATTGCGCGGGCTGATGCCCGCACGATTTTTTGCCGACAAACCGGAAGACGAATTTCCAGCGAAAATGCCGCGATAAGGTTTATTTCTATGGGCGCTTGGGTCGGGTGATTTTTCGCAGAAAAATCGCGATGCGGGGCCCCAACGATTTTTCTGCGAAAAATCAGGGGCCCCGCTGCGGCTGTCAGCCGACGATGTTGAAGTCAGGCCCATAGGGATATTTTGTGATATCCTCGTTGCCATCTTCTGTGATGATCAAGATGTCATGCTCGCGGTAGCCGCCAGCGCCGGGTTGATCTTCGGGGATGGTCAGCATTGGTTCCATCGAAATCACCATGCCGGGTTCCAGCACCGTGTCGATGTCTTCGCGCAGCTCAAGTCCTGCTTCGCGACCATAGTAATGCGACAGCACGCCGAAGGAATGGCCATAGCCAAAGGTGCGGTATTGCAGCACCTGATGCTCTTCAAAAAAGGTGTTGAGCTTGGCTGTGACATCGGAACACTTAGCACCCGGCACCAAAAGGCTGATCCCGTATTCATGGGCGGCCACATTGATATCCCAGATCCTGCGCGAGGCGGCGTCGATCTCTTGCACGAACATCGTGCGTTCCAGCGCGGTGTAATAGCCTGAGATCATGGGGAAGGTGTTTAGCGACAAGATATCGCCCCGTTTGAGCTTGCGGCCCGTCACCGGGTTATGTGCGCCGTCGGTGTTGATGCCAGACTGGAACCAAACCCAGGTGTCGCGGTATTCGGCATCTGGAAAGCGCTTGGCGATCTCTAGTTCCATCGCATCACGACCTGCCATGGCAATGTCAATTTCGCGCAAACCCTCTTTCACGGCATCGCGGATGGCAAAGCCGCCCACATCGGCCACAGCCGCGCCGTGCCGGATCAGGGCGATTTCGGCTGCCGATTTCATCATCCGCTGTTCCATTGCACCCTTGGAGATATCCACCCCGCGCTTGGGCTTCAGGAAAGCGTTCAGCTTTTCGGATTGCACCAGTGTCAAATGATCCGCCTCACAGCCAATCACCTTGTCTTCGCCCGTGACAGAGCAGACCGCGCGCCAGTAATTGTCGCGTGCCCAATCGGTGTAGGTGATATTGTCCCCATGGCAGCGTCGCCAAGGTTGGCCCGCGTCAATCCCCGCGCTGATGGTCACCGATTGCGTCGGGGTGACGACCAAGCCGTAAGGCCGCCCAAACGAGCAATAGAGAAAGCCCGAATAGTAGGCGATGGAATGCATCGAGGTGAAGACACAGGCGTCGATGCCCTGCATTTCCATCAACTCGCGCAGGCCCGTCAAACGGGCGTCATATTCTTCGGCCGCAAAAGGCAAAACGCGGTCGCCTTGGTGGAAACGGTAGTGTTCTGGACGGTTCGTCATAACAGACCTCAGACAAGGGGTCATGCCATACGGACCCCGAAAGGTCCCGGCGTACAGGACGAAAGCGCAGGCGGCGCAAGCGGCAGGGCTATCCCTTGGAACGACGCCATCGTTCCGGCTCAAGTTGATCATGCCGGAAGTTCGGGGCAACACAAGTCATAAACCGACGTAAATTCGCCGGATCTGACATCCGCCGCAGCACCCATCAAAGGCTGGGCCCGCGATGGCGCTAAGTTAAACCAAATTGCCGCAAAATGGGGGTTTGGGAGCAAGGGCGTGTCAATCTTTTGCTAGGGGGTTGGTGCCAAAGTTGGTCTTGGGTCAGCGCCCGGGGGGGTGCTGGGGTATGGGGTTTAACATGGCGTCTTTTGTGGTGACGACCGACACGCAGTCGGGTCAAAGCTTGTTGGCGGGTGAGTTTGGGTTTGTGGCGGCCCATGGGTCGATCTTGGCCCCAGTCGGGTCGGCGGTGGTGGTGAATGGAACGGCGACACTCGTGGCTTACGGCGACTTGGCGGCCTCAACCGCCAGCGCTTTGGTGTTAAACGCGGTCAGTTCAACCAGCGTGACAATCGCGGCCAGCGGTTCGGTGGTGACAGGCGGCATTGATCTGGCTGCAATCTCGGGTAGTTTTTCGGGCCAGTTTGCGCTTCATTTGTTGGGCATGACCAGCGGGGGGCAGGGTGTTAACCTTACTGCGTCCAAGACCTTTTCCACGATCAACATTGGCAACGATGGCACCCTGCAAGGCCTGGGTTTTGCTGGCGGCCACGCCATTGCGCTGACGCTCAACCAAGGCTCGACCGCTGTGATCAGCAACACGGGTATGATCAGCACAGCAGGCACGGGGGCCACAATCAAAGTATCAGGCCAATGGGGAGGCACAACCCTGACCAACACGGGGGACATCCTTAACGCCTCGGCCTTACAAGCAGCGATTGAGGTGACGGGCGATTTGGCGCTGCGCAACTCTGGCCGGATCGAAGGGGCGGTGACGGTCAAAGACGGGATTGCCGACATTTACAATGCAGG
>CANIKY010000093.1 GCA_947468085.1 Paracoccaceae bacterium
GCCCGCCCCGTGGTGGAAAGCTACATCCGCAAACATGTGGGGCCTTTGGCCCTGATTCGCGACCTGTTTAGCACGGTCGAGGTGCTGGCCCGCTTTGGCCCCAGATTGCCAAGACTGGTCGAGGATTTGCTGATCGCCCAAGCTGAAGGCCCCAAGTCGCCCCCAAAACGCCGCGCTGTGCCCTTGGTTTGGGCAGCCCTAGGGGCTTTGGCGTTGCTTGCGGCAGGGGTCTGGGCGGGCTTTACGCTGCGCTAGGGGGCCGTTTTAGGCCGCCTGCACCGCCCGCGCCTCGGTCAGGATCGCGTGCAACTTGGCGGAGTCTGTATTGGCCCGCAGTTTGGCGCAGATGCCCGGGTCGCGCATGGTGCGCGACACCAGCGCCAAGGCTTTCAGGTGATCAACCCCCGATTCCTTTGGCGCAAACAGGCCAACGATCAGATCCACCGGCTGGCGATCAACCGAATCATAATCCAGCGGCTTTTCCATCCGCAAGAACACCGCCACGATCCGGTCTAAATCATCCAAACGGGCATGCGGCAGCGCTATGCCATGTCCCACACCCGTGGCCCCAAGGCTTTCACGCTCTTGCAAGCCATCGGTCGCAACCGAGGCGTTCAGACCATAGGCCTGCGCTGCAATTTCGCCCAATTCCTGAAACAGACGCTTTTTGCCCGTCAACTGGCCAATAAAGCGCACAGCCCCCGGCATAAGCAGTTTCGAAAGTTCCATTGGCCTTGCCTACCTGCTTATTCCGGCCGCAGCCGAGGATTATTTGTCAGTCTTCGGATCAATCCAGCCAATGTTGCCATCATCGCGCACATAAACCACGTTGACCCCGCCATGGCCCAAATTACGAAAAACCAGAAACTTTTGTCCGCTGAGTTCCAGTTGCATCACAGCCTCGCCCACTGTCAGCGATGCAATCTTCGCTTCCATTTCAGCAATGATAACATGGGAAACGGGGTCTGTGTCTGTATCTTCCGGTTCTTGCGTAGGAGCGAGGATATAAGACGCCCCAAACCCATATTCAACCGGCTCTGTGCGGTGCGCGTGGTGGTTGCGCAGGCGGCGCTTGTAGCGGCGCAGCTGTTTGTCCATTTTTTCGCGACATGATTCAAAGGCCGCGTAAATCTCGGCTGCATGGCCCTTGGCGTGGGCGTTTAGGCCGGTCGACAGATGAATCAGCACCTCGCAGACATGTTCATGACCTGATTTTGAGAAGACAATCGTCGCATCCGTGGGCCTTTGGGCATATTTTTCCACAATCTCGCCCAGTTCAGATTTCACATGGGTTTGAAGTGCTTCGCCAATGTCGATGTGCTTGCCAGTGATTTGGTACCGCATGGATGCCTCCTAATATGACAATGCCGCCGGATCACGCGATCCGGCGGATAGAGACCTTTTTCCTTGGATTTTCAGCGCACTCAGGCCCTGTGGCGGTGCCCCGTATTGGGGCCGCATGGGTCAGGCAAGGCAGGGGAACTCTTGCGCGCATCCCTTCTAGTTGGGGATGAGGGGGGGCACTTGTCAACGGGGCTGAGGGTCTGTTTCAAGCGATCTTGAAATTCTCGCCCAAGTAAACCCGTCTGACCATCTCATCGCGCACAATTTCATCGGCGGTGCCGGTCATCAGCACCTTGCCATCGTGCAAAATATAGGCACGGTCCACGATCTCCAGCGCCTCACGCACGTTATGGTCGGTGATCAGCACACCAATGCCGCGCGATTTCAGATCTTGCACCAAGTGGCGGATTTCAGCCACAGCGATCGGGTCGACCCCTGCGAAAGGCTCATCCAGCAAAAGATAAACCGGATTCGCGGCCAAACAGCGCGCAATCTCCACCCGCCGCCGTTCCCCGCCCGACAGGGCCAAGGCCGGGGCGGCGCGAATATGCGTGATTGAAAACTCTGACAACAACTCTTCCAGCCGTTCGCGTCGCTTATGCCGGTCAGGTTCGGCAATTTCCAGCACGGCTAGGATATTGTCTTCCACACTTAGGCCGCGAAAGATCGACATCTCTTGCGGTAGGTAGCCAATCCCCAACCGCGCGCGGCGGTACATTGGCAAAGATGTAACATCGCGCCCGTCGATCAGAACCTGCCCCGCCTCTGGCGTGATCAGGCCGGCAATGGCGTAAAAGGTGGTGGTTTTGCCAGATCCGTTGGGGCCCAGCAGTGCCACAACCTCCCCCCGGCCAAGAGAAATCGACACATCGCGGATCACAAGACGCTTTTTGTAGCTTTTGCGCAAATTGCGCACCTGCAAGCCACCCACTGCTTCAAGACCAACATCCTGCGCCATCAGTTTTTCTTCGGTTGGGCCGGGGTGAAGGTGGTCGTCACCCGCCCTTCCATTGTGCCAAGACCAGTTTTCAAACTAATCGTCAAAAGCTGCCCCGAAATGGCCGAATTGCCTTGGGTCAGCACAACATCGCCCTGCAAAATCAAAGCTCCGGTTTCAGGCGCATAATCTGCTGTTTGAGACGATGCCACCTCGCCCCCAGCGGCAAGCTTCACACCGCCTTTGGCCAGCAAGCGCGCGATGCTTTTCTGGTCGCTTGCGTATTGCACCTGCAGGCTTGCCGCTTGCAGCGTCATCGTGCCTTGGGTCACTACCACATTGCCACTAAAGACAGCCGTTCCATCCGCCTGATTGACCGAAAGCTGATCGGCGGTGACTTGCACGGGCAAGGTTGGGTCAGTTTTAAACCCACCAAAGGCGATATTGGTTCCCGCAGCCGACGCCGCAAAGGGCGCCATTATCAGGGCAGCGGCAAGAATCCATGCTTTAAGCATCACAAACCTTCCTTGGGCAGATAGACCAGCGTCACACCCCCCGTGAAATCCAATTGGTAACCTCCCAAAGGCCCAAGGCCAAGATGCATCGCTTGGGCCTGCAATTTTCCCAGCGGACCTTCGGCATCCACTGGACCAAGGCTGACCAGATCCGTTTGGGTCGTGGCCACCGACAGGCCGGACATTACAGCCGTATAGCCGTTTGAGGTGACAATCTTCACCCCCCCCGTCAAAATGGCAAGCTGGGTTGCACGGTTCATCTGCACCAGCGGTGCCGTGACCTGCGCGGTAGATGTGTCAGGCAGCTCTATCAACGCTGTCACGGTGCGGGCCTCTCCAGCGTTGTCGGCACCTAGCGCTCCTGGCCGCGCCTCGGCGGCGACGATGGTTAGGGCCGCGCCATCTGCAGTCATGCCGGCAAAGACGGGATCGGTCACGCGGGGGTCTTTGACGCGGTCGGTGATGTCAGTGCTGGCATAGGGAATAGCGTCTTCTGGGCTGATCGGGCGGCCAAACAGGAACAGCGTGGCCAAAAGCGCCAATGCGGCCAGCGGCAGGACAATCTTCAGCCAATAGACGAGGCGCGAGTGAAGATTATCAGTGCCGGCCAGCGCCATCATACCACACCAGCGCGCAATAGGTCATGGATGTGCAAAATGCCTAAAGCGGGCAACCCCGGTTCGGGCGCCTGCTTGACAAAAACGCAGGTAATCTTGCGGTCGTTCATAATAGCCAAGGCCACCTCTGCCAGCACATCGGGGGCTACGCTTCGGGGGTTGGAAGTCATCACTTGGGCCGCCGTCAGTGACAGCAACCCGTCCATATGGCGGCGCAAGTCGCCGTCGGTGATGATCCCTTGCAAAGCGCCGTTTAACCCTGTCACCCCCACCACACCAAACCCATAGCGCGAGATCGCCAAAAGCGCTTCTGACATCGGACAATCGGCGGCGATCAGGGGCAGATCGGTGTGCATCAGATCGCGCACCTTGGTCAGGCGCGCACCCAGCTTGCCGCCGGGATGAAAAACGCGAAAATGTTCAGGGGTAAACGCGCGCCGTTCCATCAAGGCCACGGCCAACGCATCGCCTAAGGCCAGCATCATCGTGGTCGAGGTTGTGGGCACAACGCCCGTACCGCAGGCCTCCTCTGCCGAGGGCAGCACCAAGGCCACATCGGCAGCGCGCAACAGGGTAGAAGCAGGGCGGCTGGCGATGCCAATCAGCGGAATTTCAAATCGCCGGGTGTGGGCCACAATATCGGCAAGCTCTGGCGTTTCGCCAGAATTTGACAGCATCAGCACCACATCGCCCTTCAGCATCATGCCTAGATCGCCGTGGCTGGCCTCTGCGGGATGCACAAACTGCGCGGGCGTTCCGGTTGACGCGAAAGTGGCGGCCATTTTGCGCGCGATATGGCCTGATTTACCCATGCCAGAGACAATCACCCGCCCGTGAGCCGCCAAAATCAGATCAACCGCCTTGGTAAAGCTGCCATCCAAACTTGACGCCAAAAGGCCAAGGGCCTCCGCCTCTAGCCCGATCACGCGGCGGGCGATTTCCAGCGGCTCAGTGGTGGAAGATGTCATTGGGTTCGTCCCATCCCAAAAGGTCAAGCTCGGCCCGGGTGGGCAAGAAATCAAAGCAGCGCTGGGCCAGCGCCAAACGGTCTTCACGGATCAAAATGGCTTCCAGCGCATCTTTCAACCTGTGCAGATAAAGAACATCTGATGCAGCATAATCCTTTTGCGCCTCGGTCAAGGTGGCTTGACCCCAGTCAGAGGTTTGTTGTGCCTTAGAGACATCAACGCCGACCAATTCGTTGAGCAAATATTTTAGCCCATGCCGATCAGTAAAGGTTCGGACCAGTTTGGCGGCGATCTTGGTGCACCAAACGGGTGATGTGGGCGTACCGAAGGCTTGGTGCAGCATCGCAATATCAAAACGGCCGAAGTGGAACAGTTTCAGCGTGGCAGGATCGGCCAATAAGCGCTGCAAATTGGGGGCGCTGGTCTGACCCTTATCGATCTGCACGATATGGGCATGGCCGTCACCCGACGATAGCTGCACCACGCAAAGCCGGTCGCGGCGCGGGTCAAGGCCCATGGTTTCGGTATCAATGGCCACGATAGGCCCTAGCTTCAGCCCGGCGGGCAGGTCATTTTTGTGCAGGTGATTGGCCAAAGTCAGGATCGCTCCATTGGGATGGGCAACGTCTAGCCGATTTTCACACGGAAGGGAATTCGCCAAGCAAACCACCTCTTTGGGTGGGGCTTAAGGTCGCAGCTTGGCACGGTCATCTTGCAGGGGGATAATGTCCCAATAAATCCAGCGACCTGTTGGATCGCCGGGTTCTGACAAAATCAAATTGCCGCCGCGCACCCCAAGCCAGCCACTAACGGCCATGACAGGGCGCAGCCGAAAGCCCATCAGGTCGCGGTACAAAAGCCACCGCGAGGTGACAAACCGCGCCATACCAGCCGCCGCCAAAGGCCGCCCCAAAGCGACGGATCCGGCCGAGGCTACCAGCATTTTGTCGGACTGGCCTTGGTTCAAAAACCCCCAAGTGCCGTCCTCGTCTTGCCGGATGACCCAGCGCGTACCTGTATAAGGCTCTGCGGCCAAGGGGGCGAGGGCGATGTGGGTAGAAAAGACGTCGCCATCCAGATAGGGCTGCGCCGCCTCTCCACTGCGGGCGATGGCGATGGCACTGCCGCTTGCGATGATTTGCCCGTCGACCAGAAATGGCAAGGTCAAGCGGCAAAGATCTTGCCGCGTGGTTAGGCGCAAACTTGAAGGGCTGTGATCATTCGCCATGCAGCACCTCGAACGACTTGCCTTCAGCTTCGGCCAACCAAAAGGCAGGGTCAGCAGAGGCCGCGATTTTTTGACGATAATGGGCGCGCAACGTGTCAAAGTTCTGGATGAACACACTTAGGCTGGCATAAAGCCGCGCGGCAACGCTGGACAAAGCCGCCAAACGGTCGGGCTCAAACGGGTCATAAATACACCGTCGGTCCGTGTGCGAGTTGGTCAGCACAACATGATCCAGCGGATCAGTGCCGGAATACGCGTCCATGTACAAAAACGGGGCCGTGACAGTGACTTTCCCCTCACGGGCCGAGGAGGCTGTCAACGAGGCCACCAGTTCATCCGCCATCACAGAAAAGGCCGCATCAAAGCTTTTGAACCGCGCTATAACCGACAGATAGTGCGGCGCAAAATTTGGCTGCAGCAACCGATCGCAAGCGACCAGATCTGCCAAAGCTTCGGCATAAACGGTCAGGCCTGCCACATCAGACAACGACAGATGTGCCGCAGCACGGCGGTGAAAGAACGTTGCCAGATCGTCAGGCTTGCGCTGGCCATAGGCCATGTTGATGATCACACCATGCGCTATGCTCATGTATTCTTGGGCATAGGAATGGGCCGGCTCATGCCATGCGGCAAGATTTGGGTTTGATACGGTAACCCCGCCGGCCGCGATATTGCGCAGGCTATATTCAATATCATCCCCACGTAGAAACATCGCGCAAGGCAAGCCCAACTGCGCCAGTCGGTCAAAGGGCAACGACAGAAAAATGAAGGCCGAGTATTCCGGGTGGTGCAGGCGGGCCATATCGCCCAAGTGATCAGATCCGTGAAAGATCTTGGCATGGCGCAGCAGGCGCGGTGCCACCGCGCGGCGCTGTCCGCTTGGGTTTTCTTGGGTATAGCGCCCCCAAAGGCCGCCATCTTCCCACATCATCCGGGGTTCAGACTTCAGAAAAATTGGGCAGGTATAAAACGCTTGATCCGTGCGAAACAAAGTTGTCGCCCAATGGCGTGCCAAACTTTCCAATGAAAGAGAGACATCGTCATCCGCCACAACCAACTCGTTTACGGCGATGCCCGCCCCTGCCGCGGCCTTTTGTAGGGCCAGAAGTTCCAAACTTAGATTGCCAGCCCCACCCATATTGGGACCAGATAGCACAAAAACATTCAGTGGATAATCTTGCCCTGATGGGATGTAAGGTGGCGTCTTTTTGGCCGCCAAAGCATCATAAACGATAAAGAACGTGTTCTTGAGCATTTGGCCATAGTCGCCGGTCTGAGACTGGTTGTTGAAGCTGGCCAACAGGCGCTGCACCTCTGCGGCGCCGCCAAACGTGCGGATCACCACGACCATGCGGCCTTCCGTCGCCACGGGGGCCTGCGCCTGCCAAGTGGCATCAAACAAAACGCAGGCATCTGATAAGGCCCGCGCCACCCAGAACAAGCGTACACCGCGCGGCAGGGCGCTTATTGCGCCGATGGGCACATTCACGGCGGCCATTTCGTCCGAGCCGAGGATTTTTTCGATCAACGCAACGGGATCGTGATCAGCCCTACTTTGATAGACGGTCACCTGAAACCGGCCCTGAAACAGAAATTTCAGCGACAAGTCGAGATTTTCGCCGTGGGTCATCAGGATCTGGGGGAAGAAAGAGTTGCGCAGCGTACCGGTGTTGATCAGCTCTTGATTTAGCAACTGCATTCCCACCTCGTCCTTGGGGCGGAAATGGTCATCTTGCACGACAAAGAACAGATCATCCAAGCCCACAACCGTGTTGGACTGATCGATCCCGTGCAGCCGAAAGCTATCGCCGCAGTTCAGCGGAACGGTTTGGCCCGCCCAGCGCTGCAAAGCAGCCTGTAGCTTTTGAACACAGGTGAAGAAAGAGGTTTGCGGAAATGCCAATTTGCTTCCTAAAATTAAACAAAACAGGTCAAAAAAATTAGCGAACGAAACTTTAAACCTTAAGTGTCGTGTAAATAAGCCTGCACGGCGGGCCCGGCAAGCGATAAAATATGGGCCAAGACCGAAACCGCCAAGGTCCGCGGGTCACGGCAGGATCCGATCAGGCCAAAGGTGGGGCAAAGCCGGTCGATATTGGCCTGCGAAACACCTTGCCCACGCAATTCGGTCAGCAGGCGCTGACGCGCCTTTAGACTGCCCTGCGCGCCGATGAACAACGACTCGCTTGGCAGAAATTGCGCCAAGAGACGGGCCTCATTTTCGTGGTCGTGAAAGAACAGGGTCACAGCCGTGCGACGATCGGGCTGGGGGCAAATGTAACTGCGAAAACTGGGTACAAGGACGATGTTCAAGGGCCCCACGCGCGAAAGGTCGGTTTGCAAACCCTCTTGCCCAAAAAGCGTAACATCATAGCCCGCCGCCTGCGCCATCATTGCAAAGGACATGGCCTCGATCCCATGGCCGTAAACCCAAAACCGCAGCTCTGGTTCCAGCACGATGATCAACGCATCTGGCCCATCCCCTGTTTGCCCAGCAGGCAACAGCGCCAGCGCGCCGCTGGACAAGGTGATGCGCAAGGCTGCTGCCGCCCGCGCATCGCTGCAGGCAAGGATCGCTTGCAAAACGCCCATGTCAGGGTTTGGGATCAACAAGATCGACAGACCCCCACCACAGGGCAACTGCAGATCAAAAAACGGCGAGCCTTGGCCATAACGCAGCGACCGCACCTGTCCGGTTTTCAGCGCAGTGGCAGCATGTTCAGCAATATCATCTTCGATACACCCCGACGACAGTGACCCTGTCCGCTGGCCCTGCGGGCCAAAGGCCATCATCGTGCCAAGGTTGCGGTACGATGTGCCAACAATCTGCGTGATCACGGCCAAAACGCCACCTGTTTCGCACAGACGCTTTAACGGCACACGGTTGCTGGCATATTCGAACATAACAGCCCTTTTCTTTGGCCCAATGTGGAACTTTGCGCGGCCAACATCCAGACCCGTTTTGCACCAAAACCTTCAAGGGCGCGGCTTAAGGGGTGCCACGCTCTCGGATTGCGGTGATCGAGGCTACCAACGCCTCAACCCCGCCGGGCAACAGGGCAGAAACGCCCTCGGCTGTGCTGCGAATTTCAGTGATTCTGCCGTAGTATTCGACAGTGGATTTATCGATCACCTTACCGTCCTGCCAACTTTCCAAAGTCAGGTTGTAAACGCCTTTGGGCAGCGAATTGCCCTGTGCATCGCTGCCTTGCCACGCATAATCTCTGGTGCCAAGGGGCAGTTCGGTGCGCGACACTTCCGTGCCGTTTTGATCGGTGGCGACCAAGACAGCTTTGGTCGCCACCTCTGCCGGATTGGGCGACAAGATGACAGGTGTGGATCCATCAAAATAAGTGGGGGCCGCGATACGCGCCTCTTTCCCGACCCAGCCCACCATTTGCCCCATTCCCGTCAAAGCACTTTGCCCCAAAAGCTGGGTCAACAGGTCATTGGTCTTGGTCTGTTGTTCCACACCTGAAAACGTGGCCAATTGCACGGCCAATTGATCTGCACTCATCGGGTTGAGGGGATCTTGGTTCTTGATCTGGGTCGTCATCATTTTCAAGAATGTATCATAATTCTTGTCGTTGTTCTGCTTGTCGGGCAAAGCCGCCGACTTGACCGGGGTTTGATAGGCAGAGAAGACTTCCATAAGCTTTCCTTTCAAAGGCGAAGGTCCAGCCCAGAGGTGGACACAGGTTTGACATAAGGCGTGGGTATGGCCAGCGGCGGGGCGGCAGATGCCGCCGGTTCCGGCGGTGCTTCGGCTTGATCGCGCGGGGGCGCGCGTTGGGCCCATTGGCCAAAGGTCAGCGTATCGGCGTTCAAGCCGGCCTCGCGAAACTCTTGCCGCAAGGCTTCGGCATTGGTGCGCAGCAGGTCCAAAGTTTCGGGCCGCTCGACCGATAGGGTCACCTGCACCTGATCACCCTGAGTTATCATCTCAAAGCGGATGCGGCCCAACTCGGCCGGGTTCATCGACACTTCTGCATGGCTATGCCCCTCACGCGGGGTGGGGTGATGCAAATGCGCGATCAAGGCGGGCATGTTGGCTTGCAAAGTTGGCAGAGGATTTGGTTGCGCCAATGGAGTTGAGACTGGCAAAGGAGAGGCCACCACCATCCCACTGCCACTTGGCAGCAGTGCGCCACCCGAGGCGGCTTCTGGCGCGGCCGTCAAGGCGATGACGACGTCAGTGGCGCCGCGCTCACCCTTCGGCGGGGCTTCAGACGGGGGCTGAGCAGGACGCAAAGGCAGATCTGGCTGCGCCGGCCTTGTGTCCGAAGGTTGAACTGCCGGCTGCAATAGCACAGCGGGTTCGGCAGACGGGTGCTTAGCGGATTCGGCAGATGGGTGCACACCAGAACTACGCTTTACCTCCAACCGCAGCGCCGGGTCGCGGGCTATCACGCGGCCGGGCTTAGGCTCGGTCAGGGCCTGCGGCGGGGGCAGTGGCGGTGCATTCTGCAAGCCGGCGATCGGGGCCGCCAAAGGGGCCTGATCCCGCTTATCTGGCTTTGTTTGCTGGACGTCAGCCGTAGTGACGACCTCTCCCTTTAGGCCAATCCAACCGTCCACCTTGGCCGCCAAATCTTCGCCCCGCGTTGCGCCACCACGACCCTCTTCAAGGCCTTGCACCACTCCCTTAGTCCCAGCATTCTGGGCTTGCGCCGCCAGAGCCTGCCCGACAGTACCACTCTCTGCGGCCTGTGGGGCAGCAGGGCTGAAGACTTCAAGGCGTGGGCCAGCGCCTTGAGTCCCAGCACTTGAAACTTGCACCATCCGAACCGGCGACGCGCCGTCAAAATCTGGGCTGCGGGGCTGATCTGTACCTTCTACCACGCCCCCTTGGCCGCTATTCTTTTCCATGATGCGTTCGCCTTGACGGCCCTGAGTTCGGCTTGTGGGGTCAAGTCTAGCAGCGGCTGTCAACTGCGCCGCATCAAAAATGGCTTGCGGACTGTCAAGCCCAAGTGGTGGGTTTTCAGGGGTCGTCGCCAGCACCGTCGGCTCTGTATCAGGTTTGTCCGGCGGGGCAGGCGCGCGATCGGGCAGCACACCGTTTGCCGCAACCTGCGGCAAAACAAGTCCCCCCAGTCGGTCAGGCGTAGGCTGGTCTGTCGGGGCGAAAACACTCTGCGCAGCAATGATGTCCCCCTCCCTGCGAACATCAGCACTGGCATTGAGATCAAGCGGCAGCACAGCGGGTGGGGTAAGACAATAGGCCATCGCAGCGTCAATAGAAACGCCATCGTCAGGCTCTGGCGGTTGGCCTTTGCTGAGATCAGCGCTGATAGGGGGCAGGCCCACAAGATCAGACACGATGGCTTGCCAGAAAAATGGCAGAGCAGCCTCGCCCTCGGCCGTGATGATACCCGCCTGCGCAATCAGGTCATTCACGTCAGGCACCTTGGCCAAGGGCTGCTTGGGGTTTGGCACAGGCGCAGGGGTATCAAGCGGCGCCATAATGGCTGCAAACTCCGCCCCCAATGGCTGGAGGGCCACATCCTCTTGCCACTGATCACCGCGCGCCAGCGTCAAAGATGTGAGCAAACTTACACTATTCATTCCGCACCGACTCCTGCCGAGGACGACTGATCTTTCCGCTAAAAAACTTACCAGTTCTTTACCGCTGGACCCGATACTGCCGAAAATCTTATCTGTTGGAGACGTATATGACCCCCCCCATTTCGGCCACCCTTTCCCCCCGATCAGCCCAGTTGATGCAAAAAGCCCAAGAGCTTGAGACGCGCTTTCTAGCTGAAATGCTGTCCCATTCCGGGCTAGATGGCCAAACGGGCGCCTTCAGCGGTGGGATTGGCGAAGATCAGTTCGCGTCCTTCCTACGCGAGGCGCAGGCCAAAGCCATGGTCGAACACGGCGGCCTTGGGCTTGCACAAAGCATCTTCCAAAGTTTGGTGCGCCGTGATGCCGCAAAATCCTGAACCCACTGTCGCCAGCCTGCTGGATGAGATCCATCAGACACTTCTGGCCCGCCACTATGACAGGCTTTCACCCCTGACTTTGGCGTTAGAGGATGCCCTAAGTCGCGCAAAAAACCTCGATTCGGCGGCGCTGGCACTGATACAGACCAGGGCTGCGCGCAATGCCGCGACCCTGACGGCGGTGCAACGCGGCATCCGGGCGGCGCTGCGGCGTGTGGCAGAAATCCGGTCGGTTTCAACCGGCCTAACAACGTATGACAAATCCGGACTGCGCCAAGATACCTTGTCCTTTGGCGTGGCGCAAAGACTGTAAGATTTCACTAAAATCCTGCGCAACGAAACTCAAGCATTTAGGGGCCTATTAAGACTTTCGGCCCCTAATGAAGGGGCATCCTAGGTGGGGTGGCGCGGTTTGGGTCCCCAATCGCATTGCACAGAAAGTCTTTCAGGCCATCTTGCCAGATGGTGCAAAAGCCCGATCGCAAAGCGACGGAAGACCGCAAAAGGAACATAGAATGTCGTCAATTTTGACCAACAATAGTGCCATGAGTGCGCTTCAAACCCTTAAGTCAATCCATTCCAATCTGGACGCTGTTACGTCGCAGGTGTCATCCGGCAAACGGGTGGGTGAAGCCAAGGACAACCCC
>CANIKY010000094.1 GCA_947468085.1 Paracoccaceae bacterium
AAAGGCCCCACCGCAGGCGATATGGCCAACGCCGCCCAGATGAGCGCCGAGGACCGCCAGAAGATGATTGAAGGCATGGTCGGCGGGCTGGAAAGCCGCCTGATGGCCGAAGGTGGCGCGATCGAGGATTGGGTCAAGCTGATCAACGCTTTGGGTGTTTTAAACGCCGCTGACCGCGCCAAGGCGGCCTATGCCAAGGCGAAAACTGGTTTTGCGGGCCAACCCGGAGAGCTTTCGGCGCTGAAGGCTGCGGCGACAGCGGCAGGGGTTGCCCCGTGATCGTTCAAGACATCTTAGACTTCGTGCCCCTGCTTACCCCCAACAAACCGATCTGTGGGCTTGATCTGGGCGATAAGACGATTGGCGTTGCCATTTCCGACCTGCGCCGTTTGGTGGCGACACCCATCACCGTGATCCGCCGCGAAAAGTTCACGTTGGATGCCGCAGCTTTGTTGCGGCTGCTGACTGAACGGGGGGTTGTGGGGATCATCTTAGGTCTGCCGCTTAACATGGATGGCTCATCCGGCCCGCGTGTGCAAACCACCCAAGCTTTCGCGCGCAACTTGATGAAACTGACAGACCTGCCCATCACCTTTTGGGATGAACGCCTGTCCACGGTTGCGGCCGAACGCGCCCTGCTGGAAGCCGATGCCACGCGCAAGCGGCGCGCCGCCGTCATCGATCAGGTGGCGGCGGGCTATATCTTGCAAGGGGCGTTGGACAGAATGGATACGCTGCGCCGCCAGACGGCAGAGGATGCGCCATGACCGATGAAATCTGGACCCGCGCAGAAATTGAATCTCCGTGCATCAAGATCTGTGTGATCCACCCGCAAGAGCGGCTTTGCGTGGGCTGCTACCGTAGCATCGACGAAATCGGGCGCTGGTCAACCTTAAGCGCGGCCGAACGGCAGGCGATTATGGCCGACCTTTCCAACCGCGCTCCCCGCCTGTCCAAACGGCGCGGTGGACGATTGGGGCGGTTAGAGGGCTGACCCAAGGGTTTACACAGTCCCGGCCTGACGACCCAACCGCCCGCCCCGCCGTTTGGGGGCATCGGCCGCCCCCAGTCCTTCGGTTAAGGTTACGCTCATCGGGTGGTCTGGTGCGGCGGTGGCGTATTGTTCCAAAAGGATGGTGATCGCAGCCGATGTATCGGCCCCCACCGGCAAGCTTAACGCCCAATCGACAAAGATTGACCGGCATTCCCACTTGGTGATGCCTTCGATCGCATAGCTTTCGCGCACAAGCCCCTTGGGGTCGGCCTCGGTTCTGGTCACATCAAGTCCTTTCCGCGCAACGTCTTGAAGATCACGGCCGCTGCCGCCTCTGCCGCCTGACGCACGGCCATGGTTAAGGCCGCTTCGTCTGCGGCATCGGTTTCGCGCAACAAGAAGGCCCGCGCCCCTGCCCCCAGATCCTGTGGCGACAAGGCTTGGTCCGATAAAAGGCGCGCGCTGGCGTGCAAGCACCAAAAAAGCCTCGCCGCCTTGGTCAGAACCGTCTCGTCCGTTTGCGACAGGTTGCCGCCAGAACGGCCAGCGGCCAGCTGACGATCAAGGCTGCGGGCGGGGCTTGCCGCTTGCAAGGCCAGCATCTGGGCGCAAAGGTCGATGTCCATCAGCTTGCCGGTGCCGTCTTTGGCCTCCCACAGGCCAAGGCCGGGTTTCGCGCTGGCCAGCCTTGCACGCATATCGGCGACATCGGCCTTAAGCTGCGCGCCAAGCCCTTTGCGCGCCAAAAGAGCGCGGCGGAAATCTTCCACTTCGCCCGCCAAGGCCGCATCTCCGGCCATCACCCGCGCGCGGGTTAAGGCCAGATGCTCCCATGTCCAGGCGTCGTTTTCCTGATAGGCTATAAAAGCCGAAAGCGCCGTTGCCACCGGCCCCTGACGGCCCGACGGGCGCAGACGCATATCGACCTGATACAGCCGCCCCTCGGCCATTTGCACCGTCAATGCCGTGACCACCGCCTGGGTAAGGCGGGCGTAATAGGTGCGGGTCGCCAAGGGAAGGCGACCGGTAGAGGTGTCTTGATCCAACGGATCATAAATCACGATCAGATCAAGATCAGACGCCGCCGTCAGCCGCCCCGATCCCAAAGACCCCAGCGCCAGTAAAACAGCGCCCCGTCCCGGCGGTGGGCCGTGGCGGCGGGCGAATTCGGCCAAAACCAAGGGCCAAAGACCAGTGATCACGGCCTCGGCCAGATCGGCATAGGATTTTCCGGCTTCAAACGCATCCCCAAGGCCGCGCAGGTGATGCACACCGACACGAAAGTGCCATTCCTTCAGCCAAATCCGTGCCAAGCCCAAGACCCGCTCGTAATCGCCAGCCGCCGCCAAACGCTTGTCCAAATCAAGCCGCAGGCCCGCAACACCGGGCCATGGGGCCCAAAACGACCCGCCGATAACCCCGTCAAGCACAGCAGCATTGCGCGACAGGTAAAGCGCAAGCTTTGGGGCGGTGCCTGCGATGTCGATGATCAGATCCACCAAGGGCGGATTGGCCTCAAACAAGCTAAAGATCTGCACGCCCGAAGGCAGGCCCGCCAAGAAGCCGTCAAAGGCCATCAAGGCCTCTTGCGGATGGGCGCTTTGCATCAATTTGCGCAGCAATTGCGGCTTTAGGCGCGCGAAAATCGTTTGCGCGCGGTCAGATCGCAGGGCGGGGTAATGCGACCAGCCGTCCAATACGGTGCGCGCTTGGGGGGAAATATCGGGCAGGGTTTCGGCAGCTCTGGGCGAAAAGAATCCTTCGGTCAACTGATCCACACGGCACAGCCGGTCCAGAAAGACACGGCGAAAAGCAGGTTCGTCCTGCCCACAAAAGGCCGCGATTCGGGCGATGGCGCTGGGAGTTTCGGGCATGATTTGGGTTTGTTCATCCAAAACCATCTGCAAGCGATGCTCTATCAGGCGCAGATCGCGGTAAGCTTGGATCAGTTCTTGCACCACATCGGGCGGCAGCCAACCTTTCGCTGCAAGGGCCTGCATGGCAGATTCGGTGCCAGAACTGCGCAGATCAGGATCGCGGCCCCCGGCAATCAACTGGCGGGTTTGGGTAAAAAACTCGATCTCGCGAATACCACCCGCGCCCAGTTTCACATTATGCCCTTCCACCACCAAAGGCCCGTTCAGGCCACGATGATCGCGAATACGCAGGCGCATATCATGGGCGTCTTGGATCGCCGCAAAGTCCAGATGCCGCCGCCAGACAAACGGGGTCAGGCTGGCCAAAAAGCGGGTGCCCGCCGCTAAATCACCCGCACAGGGCCGCGCCTTGATATAGGCCGCACGCTCCCAAGTGCGTCCCTCGGCCTCGTAATAGGCCGAGGCTGCGGCCATCGACAGGCAAACCGGCGTGACCGAGGCATCCGGCCGCAAACGCAGGTCGGTGCGAAAAACATAGCCTTGGGGCGTCAGATCCGAGAGGAGTGCTGTCATCTTGCGGGTGACGCGAATGAAGGCGGTGCGCGCCTCGTGGGCTGTGTCGGGATAAAGGGTTTCATCAAACAGACAGATCAGATCAATATCTGAGGAATAGTTCAGCTCGCGCGCGCCCATCTTTCCCATGGCCAAAACCACCATGCCCGCCCCCAAAGCAGGATCGCCTTGGGGCAACTTGCCGCGCCGCATTTCGTCAGCCACAAGGGAGGTGAGGCAAAGTTGCACGGCGTGGTCAGCCAAGGTGGTCAAAGCCTCAGTCACTTGGGCCAGATCCCAGACGCCGCCAAGGTCAGCCAAAGCGATCAGCAAAGCTGCACGGCGTTTGGCTTGGCGCAGGGCAGAACCCAGATCAGCGCCCAGATCAAGACCTTGCGCCATATCACTCAGAATTTGGGCAAATCCCGATTCGGGCGACAGCGTCAGCTCATGACGCACCCATGCCCCTTCCAACCGCAAAAGATCGCGCAGATAGGGCGCACAAGAGGCCGTGCTTGCCACAAGGTCGCGCAAAGGTGTGGGCAGATCTGTAAAGTCCACGGCAAGTTCGTTTGCCACGGCACGGTCAAAGACCTTGGGGCAAAGCGTTAGGCGAGAGGCGAACGGTTGGGTCATGGCCCTGTTTTGATCTGCCCCAGTTCTGCGGTCAACTGGTCAAAGATGGCAATCTTGGGCTTGTGCAGACAGCGGCAGGCTGAATTTATGGCGCACAAGGAGGCCCCGATGAGCAAAAGTCTTGCCCGTGTGCAAAATGCCCTGACTACGGCGGGGGTATTGGTGCAAATCACACAAACTCCTGCCTCGGCCCGCACCGCAACCGAGGCTGCCATGGCTGTGGGGGTGGGGCTGGACCAGATTGTAAAATCCATTCTGTTTGAGGGCGAAAAGGGGACATTGTATCTTTTTCTAACAGCGGGCGGCCAACAGGTCGATCTGGCCAAGGCGTCAGCTCTTGCAGGCCAAACCCTGCAGCGCGCCGATGCGGTTAGGGTGCGCGAGGTGACGGGCTTTGCCATTGGCGGCGTGGCACCCGTGGGCCATTTGACCCCCCTGCCCATCTGGATGGACCCCCATCTGTTGGCATTTGGGCAGGTCTGGGCCGCTGCGGGCACACCGCATCATGTTTTTGCCATAGCTCCTGCGGTCTTGCAGGGCCTAACGGCTGCTGTGGTGGCCCCGTTTACGCAGGGCGTCTAAGCCAAACCTTAAGGGCTTACGGCGGCTCCGTCTGGGGGGGCTGCTACCCCGCCCAGACCGCCCGCGCGTATTTGCGCAAAGATGAATGGGCCAAGCGGGCTTGCTAAGGGCTGCAATCCGCGACAGGTAGGGGCATCTGCTGGGAGAGTGCCTTGGCCACAATTGACGGACTGCCGCCACTGCGCGAGGTGATCGCAACCTATGATCTGGTGGCCAAGCGTCAACTGGGTCAGAATTTTCTGCTTGATTTGAACCTGACGGCCAAGATTGCCCGGTTAGCGGGGGATCTGGCGGGGTCGGATGTGCTAGAGATTGGGCCGGGACCCGGGGGTCTGACGCGCGGGCTTTTGGTGGAAGGCGCGCGGCGCGTGGTGGCTGTGGAAAAGGATCCGCGCTGCATTGCGGCCTTGCAAGAGATTTCCGCCGCCTATCCGGGCCGTTTGGATGTGGTGGAAGGCGATGCGATGCAAATCGACATGGCAGCCCTTCTTTCGCCCCCGGTGCGGATTGCAGCCAACCTGCCCTATAACGTGGGCACAGAATTGCTGATCCGCTGGTTGACGCCCAAGATTTGGCCGCCCTTCTGGACCTCGATGACGTTGATGTTCCAGCGCGAGGTGGCGTTGCGCATCACAGCAAAGCCCGGCGACGATCACTACGGGCGGCTGGCCATTTTGTGCCAATGGCGCTCGGATGCCAAGATTGTCATGCATCTGCCCCCCGAAGCCTTTACGCCAGCCCCGAAGGTGCATTCCGCCGTGGTGCATTTGACCCGGCTAGAGGCGCCGCGTTTTGCCGCAGACGCCAAGACCCTGCAACGCGTCGTGGCCGCAGCCTTTGGCCAAAGACGCAAGATGCTAAGGTCAAGCCTGAAACCTTTGGGCGGGGATGTGGAAGCCCTGCTGAAGGCGGCAAATATCCCCCCCACCGCGCGGGCAGAGGAGATCGAGTTGGAGCGTTTTTGCGCTCTCGCCCGATCCGTGGCCGAAAGAGACGCCTGAGCGACCCTTTCGGTTTTGGATTTTCAGTCGGCGCTAGGCTCTGACGATCCGTCTTTTCCACCTTCGGCCACTGGCTTTTTGGGGACAGCTTTTGTGCGGGTAGAGGGCGCACGGGGCTTTTTGGGGGCAGCCACGGCTTCAATCGGTGCGGCGGGCGTTACACCAAACACAATAGGGGCCAAGGGCTGCGGTTCTGGCTGTGGGGCTTCGTAGCGCGGCGCTTCGGCAGGGCGATCGTGGTTCGGCCTGTCATAGGGCACACGGTCTTGTTGCGGGGCACGCTCTTGTTGGGGGGCGCGGTCTTGCTGTGGGGCGCGGTCTTGCTGCGGCACACGGTCTTGCTGCGGGGCACGGTCTTGCTGCGGGGCACGGTCTTGTTGCGGGGCACGGTCTTGCTGCGGGGCACGGTCTTGATAAGGACGATCTTGACGCGGCTGTTCATTGCCCCGTCCATCGGCGCGATTTTGGTCAACCCGGGGTGGATAGGGACGGCGCTGCCCGTCATTGCGCTGCCCGTCGTTGCGAGGGGCGTCGTTGCGCTGGTTGTCGTTGCGTTGCCCGTCACTGCGTTGCCCGTCATTACGCTGGTTGTCATTGCGCGGGGCGTCATATCGTTGCCCGTCAGTGCGTTGGCCGTCAGTGCGTTGGCCATCATTACGTTGGCCGTTTTGCGGGCGGCGATAGTCGTCATTGCGCGGTGGGCGTTGGTCATGGCTACGATCATGGCGCGGATCACGCTGAGTTGCTTCGGGCGTTTCGACCAACCCGCCGTCATCATAGCCAACCATTTCGGCCATATCATGGCTGGCGACATCGGGCTGCTCATCGCCGCGATCATCGCGGTAATCAGATCGATATTCGCCTTGGCCACGCTCGCGCGGTTGGCCGTTTTGCGGATAGGTTTGCTGGCGGCTTTCCTGTTCGGCGGCAAGTTCACGGTTGGCTTCCGCCAGAAGCCTTGTGTAATGCTCGGCATGTTGCAGAAAGTTTTCGGCCGCGACTCGGTCATTGGACAGTTGCGCATCGCGCGCGAGAAACTGATATTTTTCGATCAACTGGGCCGGGGTGCCACGCACCTTGCCATCGGGGCCGGAACTGTCAAACACCCGATTGATAATGTTACCGAGCGTGCGCGGGCGGTTCGTTTTCGAACGCGAACGGGACTTGGAAGAGCGCATGTTGTCCTTTGATCCACTTGTCCTGCGCCCCATCGCCTTGATCAAAACGACCAGCAGTACCATCAGCAAGAGGCGGGCATCCGCAGGCTTCGTGGCGACCAGAATGGTCTTCCGCGTCAGCCTGCATGAAACGCACTAACCATAGGTGCGACGAGTGGGCAAGAAGAAAGTGCAGAAATCTTGCCCAGCTTCTAGCAAAGCAACCCATCACGCGGTTCGCTTACCGGTTTACTCGCGCAAACAACCCTATCACGGCCATCAAGGTCGTGCAGAATATGGGTGTCTTCCAAACCTTGGGCCACCAACAAGGCTGTCACAACAGCCGCTTGGGTTGGCCCGATCTCCAGCAATATCCGCCCGCCTGCCATAAGCCGCGCGGGGGCAGCAGCGGTGATGCGGCGGTAGGCATCCAAACCATCGCCACCGGGGGTGAGGGCGCGGGACGGTTCCCAATCGCGCACTTCGGGGGCAAGGGCGGCCATTTCGGCCTGCGCAATATAGGGCGGGTTCGAGACGATCAGATCAAAGCTGCCCGTCACCCCACGCAGCCAATCCGAGGCGAGAAAGCTGGCCCCCGTCACACCGTGGCGCGCGGCATTGCGGGCGGCCACGCGCAAGGCCGCATCCGAGATATCAACGCCAAGGCCCGTGGCCATGGGCATGGCCAAAAGGCACGAAATCAGAATGCAGCCCGATCCGGTGCCAAGATCAAGCATATTGGCAAAGGGCTGTTTGATGGCCCGTTGCACCAGCACCTCGGTTTCAGGCCGCGGGTCCAGCGTGTCGCGCGTCACTTCAAAGCTGCGGCCCCAGAACAGGCGTTCGCCCAAAATCTGCGCCATGGGCTGGCGGGCGCTGCGGGTCGTGATCAGGGCGGCAAAGGCTTGGGCGGCCTGCGCCGAAAGCGGGTCTTGCAGGTGCAAGGTCAAACGGTCAGCGGGAACCCCCATGGCTTTGGCCAGCAACAGACGGGCATCGCGCGGGGCATCTTCGATCCCTGCCACGCGCAGGGTAGCAATGGCATCGCGCAGCGTCAGGTTGGCAGTCATTCCGCGTCAGCCAAGCGGGTGGCGTGGTCATGCGCGGTGAGGGCGTCTATCACGTCGGTCAGGTTGCCTTCCATGATCTGGCCCAGCGAATACAATGTAAGGTTGATGCGGTGGTCGGTCATACGACCTTGGGGAAAGTTATAGGTTCGAATGCGTTCAGACCGGTCGCCCGAGCCGATCTGCGCCTTGCGGTCGGCCGAGCGTTCGGACGATATCCGCTCGCGTTCCAACTCGTACAACCGCGCGCGCAGCACGGCCATGGCATTGGCGCGGTTTTGGTGTTGGGACTTTTCGGACGACGTGACAATCATACCGGTTGGCAAATGGGTGATGCGCACAGCGGAATCGGTGGTATTGACGTGCTGCCCGCCCGCCCCCGAAGAGCGCATGGTGTCGATACGGATATCCGAGGCGGGGATGTCGATATCGACATCTTCCGCCTCGGGCAAAACGGCCACAGTGGCGGCCGAAGTGTGGATGCGCCCGCCAGCCTCGGTCGTGGGCACGCGCTGGACGCGGTGTACACCGGATTCGTATTTCAGCCGCGCAAAGACGCCTTCGCCTTGGACATGGGCGGTGAGTTCTTTGATGCCACCAAGGTCGGAAAACTGCTCTTCGAGGATTTCAAACTTCCAGCCCATGCGCTCGCAATAGCGCTGGTACATCCGCAACAGGTCGGCGGCAAACAGGCTGGCCTCATCACCGCCGGTGCCGGGGCGGATCTCTAAAATGGCAGGGCGGGCGTCGGCGGCATCTTTGGGCAGAAGGGCAAGGCGCAGCGCTTGTTCCATCTGGGGGATACGCGCTTTGAGATGCGGCAATTCGTCTTCCGCCAAGGCGCGCATTTCGGGATCGGCCAGCATCAACTCGGCCTCGGCCAGATCGTCCAGCGCTTGGCGGTAAGCGTTGATTTCGCCAATCACCGGCCCAAGGTCGGAATATTCGCGGCTGAGCGCCACGATGTCCGCCGGAGCCCCGCCCGCATTCAACCGCGCCTCGACATAGTCGAAGCGTTGGGTGATTTGGGCAAGTTTGTCTAAGGGCACCATGGGGGCGGTGTGGCGTGGAACGGTGGGTTGGTCAAGCGGGTATGCCCAAGAACCATACAATCAGTTCGTCGAAGAAGCAGTGTTTGCGGGCTTCAGGATTGGGTCTAGGGAGTCTAACAAAAGGTGCTCTTTTACCAGACCCGTGAAGCGCGTGTGCTCTGCCGGTGAAAGGGGCAGGACCGGCGCCAAACGCGATGCAATATACTCTACTTTCAATTTTCGACCGATCATATTTTCTATCTTGTTAAGAAACCTCCCACGGTCTTGCATAACCGGATGCAGTATCGTGTTGCGCGCGATGCCTTTTGGCTGCGCGTACCACCAATAGGGGTCACTCACTTTGCACGTTTGATTCAAATCTGGGATCAAGCGGTCTAAATCTACCAACCGAAGCGCCATCCGCTTAGCCTCAGTCGCCACGAAGGGTTCGACATGTGGCCATTGTGTGTGTAGCCCTTTGGCTATTTCATCCGCAATTTGGCGGCGGCGCGCCGTCATCCGCTTAGCAGTCAATTGGGTGAACCCCATCACCATCATAAAACATCCCCAGATTTCGTCTTTGTGATAGATAGCATCCAAGTTATTTCGCCAAAACCACTCTGGATTGCGCCTGTTGAAATTCAAGAACGCAATTTCTCCTTCAGCGAGTTGTGACACTATGTCGCGCCAACCTTCAATATCATGCAACACAGGCACAGCATCATTTTCGACGACGATCGCGAATTCGTCAGGCTCCATGATCGGTGCCAAGGCGGCCATCGTATAGTCGCCTGCATGCCACATCGCTTTGCCCTTTGGCAGGTCTGGCAAACCCATTGCCGCCAAAGTATCAAGGCTGTAGGACACTTTGGGCATGGTGCCCGCGTCATGAACGCCCGCAGTTTCATCAATCAGCAGTCGCACGCGCCCCGGCAGAACCTGCGACCAAAGATCAAATAATTCTTCAATCGTATGGTTCACGTAATGGGTACGAATATAAATCATTGAATTCATATTTAGCTCCAATAAAAGAATATTTATCAATAGTTTAGTTTAAATTTGACTCAGCCAGTCCCTCAGACGGGCTGCATTCACACCCAAATCCGCCTCACCAAAGCGTTGGCGCGCAAAAATATCAAGGCGGGTGCCTTGGGGCGTTTGGGAAACTTCGGCCGTGATGTAGTCGGGATAACCCATCAGAAAAGACCGCGAGGTCCATGTGATGCGCCCTTCGGCGGGGCTGCCTGCCAAGTGCTGGGTGCGGGGCGAAGTCAGGGCTATAGATTCCAGCTTATCCAGCACCTCGCTTGGGGTCAGCGCCAGCAGACAAGCGGCGCGTGCGCCTTTGGGCACAATCACGATATGATCGGCGCAAGGACCAAAGGCGATAGGGTCAGAGGATGCGAGCGCGATGTGCCAATGCTTGGGGTCGCTGGGGGCAAGGCGGATATAGGCCATCAGCACCACGCCCGCCAAAATCACCACCAAAACGAGCGTTTTCCACGACATGATCATCCCCTTTGTGTCCGCGCCCAATGATACAGGCACACCAACTCATAAGCCACATGCGCCCCCGCTATCGCCGTGGCCCCCGTGGTGTCATAGGGCGGCGAAACTTCGACGACATCACCGCCCACCATATTGATCCCCGCCAGATCGCGCAGCATCGCCGCTGCCTGCCATGAGGCAAGCCCCCCCCAAACCGGCGTGCCCGTGCCCGGTGCAAAGGCCGGATCAAGCGCGTCGATGTCAAAGGTCACATAGGTGCTGGCATCGCCCACAATGTCCTTGGCCTTGGCCACAGCCCAAGCCGTGCCCTTTTCATGCACCTCGCGCGCGGTGATGACGTTGACGCCCAGATAATCTTCGGTCGTGGTGCGAATACCGATCTGCACGGAACGCTTGGGGTCAACCAGCCCCGATTTCACCGCCTTGTAAAACATCGTGCCATGGTCGATGCGGGCATAGTCGTCATCGGGCCAAAGGTCGGAATGGGCGTCAAAGTGGATCAGTGAAAGAGGCCCAAAGCGTTCGGCATAGGCGCGCAGGATGGGGAAGGTGATGAAATGATCCCCGCCCAACGTGATCGACCCCGCCCCTGCGGCCAAGATGGTGCGGGTATGGTCGGTCAGGGTCTGGGGAAAATCTTGGGTCTTGGCATAGTCAAAGGCCAGATCGCCGTAGTCGATGATGTTCAGATCCTCCAGCGGGTTGGTGGGCCAACCGGTGGGGGGATCGTAGGGCATCAGGGTCGACGCCTCGCGGATGGCGCGGGGGCCAAAGCGCGTGCCCGCACGGTGGGTGACGGCTTGGTCAAAGGGCACGCCGGTGATGGCCAGATCAACACCGCTAAGGTCTTTGGTATAGCTGCGGCGCAAGAATGAGGTCGCCCCGCCAAAGGCATTCTCAAACGCATAGCCACGCTGGCTGGTGCGGGTGAAGGCGGTGTCGACTTGGGATTTGGCGTCTTCTAAGGGCATGGGCTTCTCGGGCTAACGCACGCGCGGGTCATTTAGGCCGGAGACGCCGTGGATCCGGTGGGCGCAAGGTAGGTTGTGGGGCGCGGTTGGTCAACGGGGGCTTAGCCCACCCTGACCCCTTCGCGCACCAGATCATCCGTCACCTGCCTGATCGCCACCTCTAACGTCTCGGCGATGAAATCAATTTGGGCCTCAGTGATCACCAAGGGCGGCGACATCACGTTGAGGTGGCCGATCGGGCGCACCAGCAGGCCAAGGCTTTCGCAGACATTCGAGATGCGTTTGGATTCGTTTACCTCATCCGGGAGCAGTTCCTTTGTTTCCTTATTCGCCACATTCTCGACACACAGCATCAGCTTGCGGCCGCGCACATCGCCCACCAAGGGCAAGGCTGACAGGGCCGCCATGCGTGTTTCGAAATAGGTGCCAACCTTGGTGGCATGGGCCAAAAGGTCTTCGCGTTCGATGATCTCGATGTTCTTCAAGGCCGCAGCACAGGCGACCGGATGGCCCGAATAGGTCAAGCCAGAGGTGAACCAGCGTTGCCCACCCTGCGCCATCGCCGCCCAGATGCGGTCCGAAAAGATCACCGCGCCAAGGGGTTGGTACCCCGAGGTCAGCCCCTTGGCCGAGGTGATCATATCGGGCTGCACGCCAAACTCTGACAAGCTTGCGAACCAATGGCCAAGCCGGCCAAAGGCCGTCACCACCTCATCGGCGATGAACAAGAT
>CANIKY010000095.1 GCA_947468085.1 Paracoccaceae bacterium
AGTTTTACCCCGGCGCTTTGGAATACTATGGTAATTTATCCAGCCTGAAAGCAGGTCTTGTGACCTGTGACAGGATCACCGCCGTCTCGCCAACCTACGCGGCTGATCTGGTGCGCGCCGAAACGGGCATGGGACTGGACGGGGTGATCCGCGCGCGGTCGTCCATTGTGTCGGGCATCTTGAACGGGGTTGATACGGACATCTGGTCGCCCGAATTAGAACCAATTGCGTATAAATCTACCGATCTTCGTGGTAAGGCCGTCAACCGCGCGAACCTGTGCGCCGAGTTTAACCTGGATGTACCGGGCCCCTTGGCGATTGTTGTTAGTCGGATGACAGATCAAAAAGGCATTGATCTGTTGCCCCATGTGATACCTGAATTCATCGCCAATGGCGGTGGGGTGATCGTTCTTGGTTCAGGCGATGGCGCCTTGGAACAACAGATGCACGATCTGGCTTGGAAGTTTCCCGGTAGGGTCGGCTTACGGGTCGGCTATGATGAGGCGATGAGCCATCGGATGTTTGCGGGGGGGGATGCCGTGCTTGTGCCCTCGCGGTTTGAACCCTGTGGGCTGACACAGTTGTATGGGCTGCGGTATGGAACCATACCCGTTGTGTCGGCCGTGGGCGGTTTGGCAGATACCGTGATCACCGCCAATCCGGCGGCGCTGGCGGCAGGGGTTGCGACGGGCATCACCTTTCACCCCACCGACGTGCCGGCCTTTCGCATCGCCTTGCGGCACCTGACCGACCTTTACTGGGATAAGCCAAAGTGGGCCAAACTGCAGCAATGCGCCATGGCGCAAGATGTCAGTTGGTCAGCCTCTGCCGCCAAATATGCAGCACTTTACGAAAGTTTGCGGGGGTGACTTTGCGATCCGGGCCCTTGGCCGGTGCTAGAGGGGGGCTTTGCGTTGGACCGGGCCGGTCTTGGCCTATGGGGGCGACAGTGGAAGGGGCAGGGGTGAACTTTGCCGTCTTTTCCGCTCACGCAACGGCCATAGATCTATGCCTGTTTAGTCCCGATGGGCTGCGCGAAACCGCCCGCATCGCTTTGCCAGAACGCGACGGTGATATTTGGCATGGTTTGGTCGCGGGGCTTAACGCAGGCCAACTTTACGGCTTTCGCGCCTATGGCCCCTATAATCCCCGTCAAGGTCAGCGCTTTAACCCCAACAAATTGCTGATAGATCCCTATGCCAAAGCGTGGTCAGGCCGCTTGATCTGGGCCGATGAGGTGATGGGGTATCAAGTTGGATCTGGGCAAAACGACTTGTCGTTTGATCCGCGCGACAGCGCCTTTGCTGTGCCCAAATCGGTTGTGGTGGGGCAAAGTGATCTGCCCGCGATGGCGGCAGGCCCGCGGCGCACCCTATCGCAGACTGTGATCTATGAGGCCCATGTCAAAGGTCTGACCATGCGCCATCCTGCCGTGCCAGAGCCTTTGCGCGGCACCTATGCCGGATTGGCCCATCCGGCCATTCTCAACCATTTGGTTGCATTGGGGGTGACAGCGATTGAACTTTTGCCGGTGCAGGCCTTTTTTGATGACAAGGTCTTGGCCGCCAAATCACTGCGCAATTATTGGGGCTATAACACGATGGGCTTTTTTGCGCCCGCGGCGCGTTATGCCCAAGGATCCCCGCGCGCCGAGTTTCGCGCCATGGTCGCGGCCTTGCACGAGGCGGGGATCGAGGTGATTTTGGATGTGGTCTATAACCATACCGGCGAAAGCGACGAAAGCGGGCCGACTCTGTCTTTTCGCGGCTTTGACAATCAAAGCTACTACCACTTGCGCGATGGCGGCCGATTTTATGCCAATTGGTCAGGCACGGGCAATACGGTGAACTTGTCCCATCCTATGGTGCAGTGCTTGGTCACCGACAGCCTGCGTCATTGGGTCACCCAGTTTGGCATCGACGGCTTTCGCTTTGATCTTGCACCAATTTTGGGGCGACAAGAACTTTCATTTTCGGATAATGCAGCGTTTTTTTCAATCTTGCGACAAGATCCCATCTTGGCAGGGGTGAAGTTGATTGCCGAGCCTTGGGATATTGGACCGGATGGCTATCAGCTGGGCCGCTTTCCCCATCCATTTGCCGAATGGAATGACCAGTTCCGCGATGGTGTGCGCCGGTTTTGGCGGGGCGATGCGGGGATGTCGCGCGATCTGGCCAAGCGGCTTTTGGGCAGCGCCGATCTTTTTGATTGGGGCGGGCGGGCGGCCACGTCCTCGGTCAATTTCATCACCGCGCATGATGGCTTTACGCTGCAAGACCTTGTCAGCTTTACCACCAAGCGCAATCTGGCCAATGGCGAAGACAACCGTGATGGTCATTCTGACAATTATTCCGGTAACTTAGGGGTCGAAGGTCCCACGCACGACACGCGCATCACCGCCGCCCGCGCCCAACGCAAGCGCAACCTGTTGGCCACGCTGATGCTATCCCAAGGCACCCCGATGCTGCTGGCCGGAGACGAGATGGGCCATAGCCAAGGTGGCAACAACAACGCATATGCCCAAGACAATGACACGACATGGATCGACTGGTCCAAGGCAGACGGCGACCTTGTGGCCTTTGTCGCCCGCCTGACGGCGCTGCGTGCATCGCACCCCGTGCTGCGCCAACGCCGGTTTCTGCATGGGCGCTACCGGGCGGGCGAAGATGTGCCCGATGTGCTTTGGCACCGCGCTGATGGCTCGCGGCCCGAGGCTTATGATTGGCACGACCCAGCCTTTCGCTGCCTAGGCGTCGAACTGCGCGCCGCAGCTGAAGGGCCTGACCTGCCCGATGTCATTTTTGCTGTCTTTAACGCAGGGCCAGAACAGGCGTTAGTCTTGCCCAAAAGCCAGACAAGCTGGCAGTTGATCCTTGATACCTCCCGCCCCACCGCCGCGCCCAGCCTTGCCCAAAATGGGCTGACCGCCCCCGCCAATGCCGTTCTCGTCTTTACCGCCGCCCCCGAAGGAGTGCTGCTATGACAACTGTTGCCACCCAACCTATTGCAGGCCAAAAACCCGGCACTTCGGGCCTGCGTAAGAAAACGCCAGTGTTTATGGGCAAGGATTATCTGGAAAACTTCATCCAGTCGATTTTTGATGTGGTGGGGGCTGCGGGAAAAACCTTTGTTCTGGGCGGGGATGGGCGCTATTTTAACGACTGTGCGGCACAGGTGATTTTGAAGATGGCTGCGGCCAATGGTGTGGCACGGGTGATTGTGGGGCAGGGGGCTTTGCTGTCAACGCCGGCGGCCAGCCATCTGATCAGGCTTAATAAAACCGACGGCGGGATTATCATGTCCGCCTCGCACAACCCCGGCGGCCCGGAAGAGGATTTTGGCGTTAAATTCAACATGGCCAATGGCGGTCCTGCGCCAGAATCGGTGACCGAGGCCATGTATCAACGCACCGCCACGATCAGCGCCTATAAAATTGTCACAACGCCGGATGTTGATCTGTCGATCCTTGGGCGCACCGCGTTGGGGGGGATGATCGTTGATATCGTCGATCCCGTGGCCGACTATGCCGACCTGATGGAAACGCTGTTCGATTTCCCCGCCATCAGGGCGATGTTTGCCAAGGGCTTTGCGATGCGGATGGATTCCATGTGCGCCATCACCGGCCCTTATGCGGTGGAAATTCTGGAACGCCGTTTGGGGGCGGTGGCGGGCACTTGCGTGAATGCCACCCCTTTGCCCGATTTCGGCGGCATGCACCCCGACCCCAACCCCACTTGGGCCAAGGCCTTGATGGACGAAATGTTTGGGCCGAATGCGCCTGATTTTGGCGCGGCCTCGGACGGGGACGGAGATCGCAATATGGTTGTGGGGCGGGGGATTTATGTCTCGCCTTCCGACAGTTTGGCAGTGCTGGCGGCCAATGCGCATCTGGCCAAAGGCTACATTGGCGGGCTGAAGGGCATCGCGCGGTCGATGCCAACTTCGGCTGCGGCGGACCGTGTGGCGGCGTCTTTGGGGATCGCCTGTTTTGAAACCCCCACGGGCTGGAAATTCTTCGGCAATCTGCTGGACGCTGGAGCTGCTACGATCTGTGGTGAGGAAAGTTTCGGGACCGGATCAGATCATGTGCGCGAGAAAGATGGGCTTTGGGCCGTGCTTTTGTGGCTGAACATTCTGGCGGTGCGCAGCCAATCTGTGGCGCAGATTTTGGCCGACCATTGGCAGAGATTCGGGCGCAACTACTACTCGCGCCACGATTTCGACAGCGTTGAAACGGCCAAGGCTGATGCGATGATGGCAGAGCTACGCGCGGGCCTGACGGGGCTGGTGGGCAAAACGGTCGAGGGTATGACGATCAGTGCCGCGGATGACTTTTCCTATACTGACCCGGTGGATGGATCGGTCAGCCACAACCAAGGGGTGCGGATTTTGTTTGCAGACGGCAGCCGCATCGTGCTGCGCCTGTCAGGCACAGGTACCCAAGGGGCGACCTTGCGGCTGTATCTGGAACGCTATGTCGCTGGCCCCGAGGGGCTGGACCATGACGCGCAAAAGGCCTTGGCCCCCGTCATTCGGGTGGCGCATATTTTGGCCAAGATTGCGGCCCATACTGGGCGGCAAGCACCTGATGTGATCACCTGAGGTAAGCGGGGGGGATTGCTTGCCCCTTAGGCGAGTATTTCGGTACAGGGCGAATGGGGAAGATGCGACCAAGGCAGGTCGGTTTCGGCCAAGTCTTTGGGGCTGCATCGTCTTTGCTGGGGCGAAGAGCGGGGGATGTACCATGAGCGACGCAAAAAGATCCGGACGGCAGGCACGACAGGCCGAACGGTCCAAGAAGGGCACGGGGCTGGGGCGGCCTTTTATCATGCGCAACATTCCGACCTATGACGTTTTGTCGGAAGAGAACTTGGTCAAGATCGAACGCGCTGCTGACCGCGTGCTGGCAGAAACGGGCATCGAATTTCGCGATGATCCCGACTCCTTGCAGATGTGGCGCAAGGCGGGCGCTAAAGTTGACGGGCTGTTGGTAAAATTTGAACCCGGCATGCTGCGCGAGATTTTGAAATCTGCCCCTGCAACCTTTACCCAGCACGCGCGCAACCCCGCCAAATCGGTCGAGATCGGCGGCAAGTCGGTGGTCTTTTCGCCCGCTTACGGCAGCCCATTTGTGATGGACCTTGACCGTGGGCGCCGCTTTGGGACGATCGAGGATTTTCGCAATTTCATCAAGCTGGCGCAATCGAGCCCCAACTTCCACCATTCGGGCGGCACGATCTGCGAGCCGACCGATGTTGCGGTGAACAAGCGCCATCTGGACATGGTTTTGGCGCATATGACGTTGTCCGACAGGCCATTCATGGGGTCTGTGACGGCAGAGAACCGGTCAGAAGACAATATCGACATGTGCCGCATTCTGTTTGGGCCGGACTTTGTTGACCAAAACTGCGTGATCTTGGGCAATGTGAACGTGAACTCGCCGCTGGTGTGGGACGGCACGATGACCAAATCGCTGCGCGCCTATGCGCGGGCCAATCAGGCGGCGGTGATTGTGCCATTTATCTTGGGCGGGGCGATGGGTCCTGTCACCTCGGCGGGGGGGATTGTGCAGTCTTTGGCCGAAACGATGGTGGGGTGTGCCTTGACCCAGCTGGAAAGGAAGGGCGCGCCGGTGATTTTCGGCAACTTCCTGTCCTCGATGAGCCTTCGTTCAGGCAGCCCGACGTTCGGCACACCGGAACCTGCGATTGGGTCTATGGTGATCGGGCAATTGGCGCGGCGCTTGAATTTGCCCCTGCGCTGCAGCGGGAATTTCACCACATCCAAACTGCCCGATGCGCAGGCGATGATGGAAGGCACCATGTCGATGCTGGCCGCCGTGCATTGCGGGGCGAATTTCATCCTTCATGCGGCGGGGTTCTTGGACGGGCTTTTGAGCATGTCTTACGAAAAATTCATGCTCGATGCCGATCTGTGCGGCGCGTTGCACGCCTATCTGGACGGCGTCAAGATCGACGACGACCAGTTGGCCGTCGACGCCTTTGCGGAAGTTGGGCCGGGCAATCACTTCTTTGGCTGTGCGCACACCATGGCCCATTACGAGACGGCGTTTTGGGACAGCGATCTGTCCGACAACGAACCTTTTGAGAAGTGGGAGGCGGCGGGATCACCCGATGCGGCCACCCGCGCCAATGCGCTTTGGAAAAAACGACTCGCAGAATATGAGGCCCCGCCGATGGATGTAGCGACCTTGGACGCTTTGAACGATTATGTGGCGCGCAAAAAGGCCGGTGCAGCAGACGCTTGGTATTAAAGGCAGCGCTTAGCTGACAAGACCAGTTTCTTTGAGCATTTTGCGGCGCTTGGCTTCGTAATAATAGCCCCGCGCATACCACGAAACCGCCTTGTCTTGACTGCCATAAGACAAAAGCCAAGCGCCACGCAGGTATTTCCCTGCGTATTTCAAGTTTGTTTCGGCATCTAGCAAATCTGAGGCGGGACCGCTAAATCCCATCGTCTGGGCGGTTTGCGGTAAGATCTGCATCAAGCCGTAATAGGGTCCATGTCGCGCCGCCGCGTTATAATCGCTTTCGCGCTGGATAACGCGGTGAATAAGGCTGGCGGGCATATCATAAAGACGGGCGTATTTATCGACCAAACGGTCCATCGCAGGGGTGCGGCCGGCATGATATTCTAGAGGCTTTTGTGCGCAAGCGGCCAAGGCTGCAAGGCTAAGCGCAAGAAACGTGCGGCGCGGGATCGGCATGGGGCGGTCCTTTCGTTTTCAATCTCTTAGCGAGGCAAACTGTGTCAAGATAGCAAAAATTGTGCAGGGCTCATCGACTTGGCAAGGGTTTGCTGGTGTCATACCCCTGTCACGCGCATTTGCAATGAGTCATCCAAGCGTAGGTGCGGGGGCTTGCCAGCAAAAATACGCCATATATAGTGACAATGTGGCGCGCCGTGGCGCATCTTGTGCCTTGGGCGCGGGCCTTCGATAAGGGCTTTGCGAAATGGACGGCGATTTTCGAACCAGCTTCGTGCGTGATCCTGCGACGCTGAAATTCTGCCCGGCTTTGGTGCTGAACGCGGATTTCCGCCCGTTAAGCTATTACCCTTTGTCGCTGTGGCCTTGGCAGGAGGCGATCAAATCAGCGGTGCTCGATAGGGTTACGGTATTGGCCGAATACGACCAAACGGTGCGCAGTCAAAGGCATGAGTTCAGGTTGCCTTCGGTTGTGGTGCTCAAAGAATTTGTTCAACCCCAAAAGCGCGTGGCCTTTACGCGCTTTAATCTTTTTCTGCGGGATGAATTTTGCTGCCAGTATTGTGGCCGCAGGGGCGATTTGACCTTTGACCATGTTCTGCCCCGAGCGCGGGGTGGTATCACCAGTTGGGAAAATGTGGTGGCTGCCTGTAGCCCTTGCAACCTGCACAAAGGGTCGAAATCCTTGCGCCAGTCGGGGATGCACCTGTCGCGCCCGCCGCGCGCCCCCTCGCCTGAAGAGATGCAAAGCCACGGGCGCCGCTTTCCGCCCAACCATCTACACGAAAGCTGGATGGATTATCTTTACTGGGATGTCGAACTCGACGCGTGAACCAGTGAAATCTGACATTTTGGAACGCTTGCGCTTTCGCTGAAGGCGCGCTGTTGCTAGACTTTAGGTGTTGTTCGGGGTAATGGGGCTTCGTTAGCGCTAACTGCGCACTGCAGTGGAAGAGGTCTTGCATGGTTTCCCGTGTCATCCCGGTGGATACGTTCGATCTGGTGATTTTTGGTGGCACGGGTGATTTGGCCCGTCGCAAGATATTGCCGGGCCTTTATCGCCGCTATTTGGCCGGGCAGATGAATGCCGATAGCCGCATCATCGGCGCCGCGCGGGCCAAAAACACGGTTGAGCAGTTTCGCGATTTAATCCACGCCGCTTTGGTGGAATTTGTGCCCAAAGACCGCCAAGAGCCAGCTGACATGGCCGCTTTTCTGGCGCATCTGGACTATGTGGCGATTGATGCCAAAGAAGAATCCGGTTGGACAAACCTAAAGGCCATCCTGCGCCCCAATGTCGTGCGCGCCTTTTATTTCTCAGTCGCGCCGGCGCTATTTGGCGATCTGGCAGAACGTTTGCACGCCCATCACATCACCGACGCGGGCAGCAGGATCGTTCTGGAAAAGCCCTTCGGCCGCGATCTGATCAGTGCGCGGGCTTTGAATGCAACTTTGTCCAAGTATTTCAGTGAAGCACAGATTTACCGCATCGACCATTACTTGGGCAAAGAGACGGTGCAGAATCTGATGGCCGTGCGCTTTGCGAATATATTGTTCGAACCGATCTGGAAGGCGCAGTACATCGACCACGTGCAAATTACCGTGGCGGAAACTATGGGCGTTGAAGGGCGTGGCGCCTATTACGACAAATCGGGTGCCATGCGCGA
Source organism: Paracoccaceae bacterium (assembly GCA_947468085.1). Classification (GTDB taxonomy): domain Bacteria; phylum Pseudomonadota; class Alphaproteobacteria; order Rhodobacterales; family Rhodobacteraceae; genus Stagnihabitans. Next base: position 8,395 of record CANIKY010000095.1, read on the forward strand.
TATGGTGCAAAACCATATGATGCAACTGTTGTGCCTTATCGCGATGGAGCCACCCTATCACTTTGATCCTGACGCTGTGCGCGACGAAAAAGTAAAAGTTATCAGGGCTTTGCAGCCGATAACTTCTGCAGAAATCGTGCGTGGCCAGTATTTGGCCGGCAAAGATGACGGCGGTTATATCGAACATTCGCAAGATCCCAATTCCAAAACTGAAAGCTACATCGCCCTAAAGGTTGAAATTGCCAATTGGCGCTGGAAGGGCACGCCGTTTTACTTGCGTACCGGCAAAAAGTTGCGGGCGCGCTATTCGGAAATCGCCATCACCTTCAAAGAGCCACCGCATTCGATCTTTGATGATGCCAATGGTTGGAAGCCCAATGTCTTGGTTATTCGTCTTCAGCCGAATGAGGGTATGAACCTGATGGTGATGATCAAGGAACCCGGCCCCGGTGGCATGCGCTTGATGCAGGTGCCGTTGGATATGACCTTTGCGGATGCCTTGGGCGCAGATGCCGATGATGTGCCAGACGCCTATGAGCGCCTGATAATGGATGTTATTCGCGGCAACCAGACCCTGTTTATGCGCGGTGACGAGGTGGAGGCCGCTTGGGCATGGACTGATCCGATCATCCAAGGCTGGGAAGCGCGCGGGGATCGTCCGCAAGGCTATGATGCCGGATCCTCTGGCCCCGAAGATGCCTTGATGCTGCTGCACCGCGATGGGCGTCGCTGGCGCGAGATCAAGGAATGAGCCTGAAAATCTACCCTGACCGCGCGGCCTTGATGACGGGGCTGTCAGGGGTGATCGCGCAGGAATTGGCGGCGGCCTTGCGCAACGGCCCCGTCACGCTGTCGGTGCCCGGTGGGACAACCCCCGGCCCGGTGTTGGCGGCCTTGTCGGATGTCGACCTTGATTGGGCGCGTGTCTTTGTGCTGCTGAACGATGAACGCTGGGTGGGGGAAGATAGCCCGCGGTCAAATACGCGGCTTTTGCGCGAACACCTGCTGCGCGGCAAGGCTGCAAAGGCCACATTGTTGCCGCTTTACGCCCCCTCGGCCCAGCCCGAGGATCGTCTGGCCGAATTGGCCCAAGGCATCGCGCCGCATCTGCCCCTGACGGTGCTGCTTCTTGGCATGGGCAATGATATGCACACAGCCTCTCTTTTTCCCGGCGCGGATCAATTGGATCAAGCCTTGGCCCCTGATGCGCCCGTGCTAATGGCCTTGCGTTCGCAAGCCGCAGGTGAACCCCGTATCACCCTGTCAGCGCGGGTGCTGCAAGCGGCCATGCATATTCACGTTCTGATCACCGGTCCTGAAAAGCGCCAATCGCTTGAGCGTGCCTTGACCCTTCCCCCCCATTTGGCCCCAATTCGCACCGTGCTTGACCAAGCCACCGTGCATTGGGCGGAGTAGACCTATGCCCGATCGATTTGCAGCCCTTCAGGCCCACCATGCCAAAGTGGCGGATCGACCGATCCTCAGCCTGTTTGATGACAACCGCGCCCAAGACTTTTCTGTGCAAGTTGACGGGATGTTGTTTGATTTTTCCAAAACCAACATTGATGCCGCAGCCCTAGCCCAGCTTTTGGCGCTGACCACAGCCACAGGTCTGGCCGAAAAGCGCAGCGCGATGTTTGGCGGGAAAAAGATCAATGACACTGAAGGCCGCGCTGTTTTGCACACCGCTTTGCGGGCGGGCGATGCTGCCGTGGTGATGGTTGATGGGGCCGATGTCTTGCCAGAGGTGCGCGCCACACGGGCGCGGATGACGGCCTTTGTCAACGACGTACGGTCTGGGGCGTTTCGGGGGCAGGGTGGCCGGATCACCGATGTTGTGAACATCGGGATTGGCGGGTCTGATCTGGGGCCTGCCATGGCCACGCTGGCCTTGGCACCCTATGCCGATGGGCCAAGGTTGCATTACGTTTCGAATGTGGACGGCGCGCATATTGCCGATACGCTGAAAGGCCTGAACCCGCAGACAACTTTGGTCATCGTCGCGTCCAAAACCTTTACCACGACAGAAACTATGACCAATGCCGATACGGCCAAGCGCTGGATGGCGGGTCACGTGGCCAATCCTTCGGCCCAGTTTTGCGCGGTGTCGAGCGCAGCAGACAAAACGGCTGCCTATGGTATTGATCCGTCGCGGGTTTTTGGCTTTGCAGATTGGGTGGGCGGGCGCTATTCCATCTGGGGGCCGATTGGCTTGGGCGTGATGTTGGCCGTGGGCCCACTGGCCTTCGCGCAGTTTCTCGCCGGTGGCCGCGCGATGGATGACCATTTCCGCGCAGCCCCCTTTGCCGCCAATATGCCTGTTCTGCTGGCCCTTGTCGGCCTGTGGCATACCCAAATCTGCGGTTACACCACACGCGCTGTGCTGCCTTATGATCAACGCCTGTCGCGCTTGCCTGCCTATTTGCAGCAACTTGAGATGGAAAGTAACGGCAAGCGCGTTGCGATGGATGGGTCTGATCTGCCCTATCACTCTGGCCCCGTTGTTTGGGGAGAGCCCGGCACCAACGGCCAGCACGCCTTTTACCAGTTAATCCACCAAGGCACGCACGTGGTTCCTTGCGAGTTTCTGGTGGCAAAAGCGGGCCATGAACCTGACCTCGCCCACCATCACCTGCTTTTGGTTGCCAATTGCCTCGCCCAATCCGAGGCCCTGCTGCGCGGCCGCTCTTTGGCAGAAGCCATCCCCATTATGGCCCAAAAAGGCCTAACTGGGGCCGAACTCAACCGCCAAGCCCGCCACCGCGTTTTTCCCGGCAACCGCCCGTCCACCACATTGGCCTATGCCAAGTTGACACCCTTCACCTTGGGCCAGATCTTGGCGCTTTATGAACACCGCGTTTTTGTGGAAGGTGTTTTACTGGGCCTGAATTCCTTCGACCAATGGGGGGTAGAGTTGGGCAAGGACCTGGCAGTGGCCTTGCAACCTATCCTCGAAGGTCGCCAAACCACAGCTGGCAAAGACGGATCAACCAAAGCCCTCGTCGCATTTTTGCGCCCCTAAACTGCTTTATCTTGGGGCAAATAAACCGGTGGGATGCGGGGGGGCTGCCCCCCCGCTTTGGCTTATTTCAAGGCTGCCGTGACGATGATTTCCACCAGATAATCCGGCGTTGCAAGCTTGGCTTCGCCCGTGGCGCGGGCGGGTGTGTGGCCTGCGGGAACCCACTTGTCCCAAACGGCATTCATCTGGCCAAAGGTGGCAATGTCGGCAAGCCAAATCTGGGTAGATAGGATGCGCGTCTTATCTGTGCCGGCTTCTGCCAGAATGCGGTCCACCTCGGCCAAGCAGGTGAGGGTCTGCTCTGCCACCGATTCGCCCGGCGTGCCAACTTGCCCTGCCACCCAGACGATGCCGTTATAGCAAACCGCCTCTGACATGCGCGCACCAGTGCCGATGCGTTTGATATCTTTGTTCATGCTCATCTCCCTTTGATG
>CANIKY010000096.1 GCA_947468085.1 Paracoccaceae bacterium
AAAGGCCCCTGCGGCCAGACGGCCCGGTGTATAGCCCGAGATCAGCCACACAGCGTCTTCGTTGTGGGCGGTGACCATTTCGGTGTCGATCCCCTCTAATGCCACGCGGAAGGCGGCGTCAGCCTCTTCATCCGAGATGTTCTTGGCGATCACAAAACCGTCCCACCACAGCGTGGTGGCCGGTGCGCCGCCTGCCATAGCAGCTGGGGCGGCCGCGCCTTCGATCATGCCAACCACTTTGCTTTCAGCGGCATCATCCATAGCACCAGCACGGCTCGCCCACAGGTTGGCCATGGCGATCTTGCCCTGCTGGAACTGCTGTTGCACATAGGTGCTGTCAGCCGTCAAATATTCAGGATCCATATAGGCTGTCAGGCTTTTGAGCATAGCCAGCGTTTTCAGACCCATTTCGTTGTTCACATTGGGCGTGCCGTCGGCATTCACAGACTGACCGCCAAAGCCCATGAACATGTTGTTGACCTCTTCGCCAAGGTTCCAACCAACGCCCATCGTGGCACCCAGCGGGTAATCGACCACGCCAGCCGCCTTGATCTTTTCGGAAGCGGCCAAAACCTCGTCATAGGTTGTGGGCACGGCGATCCCGAGATTGTCGAGGATGTCTTTGCGATACATCCAGTGCTGGGTGTTCACCATCATGGCAATCGCCATGATCTTGCCATCCACTTTGATCAACTGGTTTGGGGCAAGCCCTGCACCGTATTTGGCCACCAGATCATCCAGCGAGCGGATTGTTCCAGCGTTCATCAAGGGCGTGATCGACCCGTTTGACACACCGCCAATTTGATACAGCGACGGGTTGGCCGCAAAGGCCTCTGGCTGCTTTTTATCAAATTCCTGATCAAGTTCAGCCGTCAGATTGCCGCATTCGGCCATGGCGGTCGTGGCCGATTTCCAAGCCTCGAACGCCGCAGACAGCGATTTCAGCGGCACGGCATTTTCAAAGGCACAGGCCGCCATCGCGGTGGACCCCATCAAGGCGAATACCCCGGCGAGGGCAAGTTTGCGCAGATACATTTGCAGTCTCCCTGGTTGTCGGGGTTGAACCCCGTCGTTGTGAAAGGTCACGCCGACAGGCGCTCCCCGGTCTTGACGTAAAACAAGTGGCAGGCGGTGGTGGGGATAGCGATCGAAACGGGTTGCCCGATGTCGATGCGGTAGTCCTTGGGGGCTTTCACGGCGACCAACGCCCCACCGGCGCGGACCGTGACCATGGTGCTATCCCCCAAGAGCTCCATAGAATAAACTGGTGCGGTGATGGCCCCGCTGTGGGCCGTCACCCGCGCATCCTCGGCGCGAAATCCAAGGGTGATAGGGCCATCGGGGGCACATAAGCCCTCAATACGGGTCGCGTCGCTGGTAAAGACCCCCGCTTCCATGCGCCCATCCATCAGGTTCATGGCAGGGTTGCCGATAAAGCCCGCCACAAAGGTATTGGCGGGGCGGTCGTAGATCTGGGTCGGCGTGCCGACCTGTTGCACTTGGCCAGCTCGCATCACCACCACACGGTCGGCCAAGGTCATGGCTTCGATCTGGTCGTGGGTGACATAGATTGTGGTGACCTTCAGCTCATGGCTGAGGTTCTTGATCTGCGCCCGGGTCGAGACGCGCAGCTTGGCATCCAAATTGGACAGCGGTTCATCCATCAAGAACACCGAGGGCTGGCGCACAATCGCCCGCGCCAAGGCAACGCGCTGTCTTTGCCCGCCCGAAAGCTCTGAGGGTTTGCGCCCCATGAACGGCCCTAGTTCCACCATATCGGCGGCGCGGCGCACGCGGTCTGCGTGTTCGCCTTCAGGCACTCTACGCACTTTCAGGGGGAAGCGTATGTTTTCAAAGACATTCATATTGGGATAAAGCGCGTAAGACTGAAACACCATGGCGATGTCACGGTCTTTTGGATCAAGGTCATTGACCCGCTTGCCATCGATCAGAATGTCGCCCGCAGTCGCCTCTTCCAACCCTGCGATCATGCGCATGGTGGTTGTCTTGCCGCAGCCCGAGGGGCCCAAGAACACCACAAACTCTTGGTCAGCAATGGTCAGCGACATTTCGTCCACCGCGACAAAAGCGCCCCAGCGTTTGGTCAGGCCGCGCAATTCTATCGACGCCATTAAGCCCCCAAACCCGTTTTGCAAACGTATTCATAAATCCTTTACGCACGGCGCGATTCGTGGCAAGTCTTTTTTGCATACGCTTGCAAAAAACGTGAGGCAGCCGAGATGATACTGGACCGTGACACGACCCACAGCTTTTTGAACCACACGATCCGCTGCGATGCGGGAGATTTGCTGGGGGTGTTAAAGCAACACCTGACGCCTGACTGCGTCTTTCACCTTTCCCACCCCTTGGGTACATTGGTGGGTGTGCAAGCAGTTATCGATGGCTTCCTTCTGCCCCTGCGCCGCGCTTTGGCCCACGCCTATCGGCGGGATGAGCTTTTCATTGGTGGGCAAAACAGGCGGTCTAATGGCGGCGATTGGGTGGCGTCCATCACCCATTATGTCGGCAACTTTGTGGCGCCCTTTTTTGGCGTGCAGCCTTCCAACCACTTGGCCTTTCTGCGGGCGGGGGAGTTTTACCGCCTAGATCAAGGCAAAATTACCGAGGCCCGCATCATCCTAGACCTGCCCGATCTGATGCGGCAGGCGGGGCAGATGCCGTTTCCATTTTCTTACGGGCTGGAAACCCTCTTCCCGGGCCCCGCCACCCATGACGGCGTTCTGCCACAGGCAGGCCAAGGCAGCGACAGCCTCGATGTGGTCGAAGGAATGCTGGGCGCGCTGCACAGTTTTGATCCCAAAACCTACTCTTCAGCCAAGCAAACGGGGCAGGGCGGTTATTGGCACGAGGATATGATGTGGTATGGCCCCGCCGGTATCGGTTCAAACTTCCGCTGGGAGGGGTTTGTGAAAGACCACCGCGAATCCTTCCTGCGCGCCTTTCCCGACCGCAAAGGCGGCAATCATTACTGCCGGATCGGCGACGGGAACTATGCGGCCGTGTCGGGCTGGCCATCGATGACGATGACCTTTCAGGGCGATTATCTGGGCGTGAAAGCCGATGGCCGCCCCCTGACCCTGCGCGTGATGGATTTTTATCGCTGTACTGAGGGGAAGATCATCGAGAATTGGGTAATGCTGGATTACATGGACCTTATGGCGCAGATGGGAAAACCTATCCCTGCACAAGCCTTATAGACGAAGACGAGCGGACTTATCACTACCGCGTGCCTCAGCGTTCTGGAGCACGAATGCAGAAAACCCCGCGTTAGCGGGGCTAAGGGAGCAGAATTATTAAGATAAAGACTGGTTGCCGGGGCGGGATACGGTGAAGCACCTAGAACCCGATATTGCAGCCTGAGGTCCGTCAACAACCCGAAAAACCCAGCATGGACTAACCTGTAAACTGGAGCACCTGATGGGGACAATCCACGCCGGAGCATGATGTTTTCGTTTCCAAAAATTTGGATTATGCCATCCTGCTAGGTGGACCACTACGGTAGAGGCATTCCATTTGGCGTGCGGCGACAAAGGATCTAAACTTTATGCTTCAGCAAAAGGTATCAGACATTTCCAGCCGATCGGCGGCGGCTTAACTTCGAGCTAAGGATATGAAAACAAGCCCATTCGCCATTGCGCCTATGTTGGGACGGGATCACACTCAATCAATTATTGTCGATTAAGGCGAGATTGATGCAAACTTCGCTTGAATTTACGCCCCTATAAGATCTTGAGCCCTATCTATATTGTAACAACGGCCGCACTCTGTGGTCCAGTGTCTTACCCTATCAGACACCTATACCATCAGTCCAACAGTAAAGGCCTTCATCACAAGTAAAGCCTATCTTGGGAAAATCGCTCAATGAAAATCACCGAAATCAAAGTTATCATCGCCTCGCCCGGTCGCAACTTCGTGACCGTCAAGATCATGACCGACGAGGGGCTTTACGGCATCGGCGATGCCACGGTGAACGGTCGTGAATTGGCCGTGGCCGCTTATCTCACCGAGCATGTTTGCCCGATCCTCATCGGCCGCGATCCTCAGATGATCGAGGATATCTGGCAATACTTGTACAAGGGGGCCTATTGGCGGCGAGGGCCGATTACGATGGCGGCGATTTCTGGGATCGACATCGCGCTGTGGGATATCAAAGCCAAAGCGGCCAACATGCCACTCTATCAGTTGCTCGGCGGTGCGTCGCGCGACAAGATGCTGATTTATCAACATGCCGGCGGGTTGACCATTGAAGAGACGGTCGAAGGCGTCATCGCCCTGCGCGAAAAGGGGCTTGAGGCGATAAGGGCGCAGGTCTCGATCCCGGGGCTGCCGCCAATCTATGGGACGGGGCCCAACGTGGATCAGCTAACGGCTGGTATGGTTCAGGCGCGTCCCGTGGAAGAAGTCTGGGCCACCCACAAATATCTGCCGCTGATCCCGAAACTGTTTGAACGACTGCGCGATGCTGTAGGGTGGGATTTGCACCTTTTGCACGATACCCACCATCGCCTGACCCCCATCGAAGCCGCGCGTCTCGGCCGCGATCTGGAGCCATACCGATTGTTCTGGCTGGAAGACCCGGTCCCGGCTGAGTTGCAGGAGGGTTTCCGCCTGATCCGTCAGCACACCACCACCCCAATCGCCCTCGGCGAGGTTTTTAACACGATCTGGGATTGTGAAAAGTTGATTTCAGAACAGTTGATCGACTATATTCGCGTCACCTCTGTTCATGCCGGTGGCGTAACCGGACTGAGGCGGATTTTAGACTTTGCCTCAATCTACCATGTGAAATCCGCCTGCCACGGCCCGATGGACATATCACCGGTTGCCATGGGGGCCAATGTTCATGTTGACCGCTGGGTGCCCAATTTCGGCATTCAAGAATTTTCGGGCTATCTGGAGGCCACGCACGAGATGTTCCCACATTCTTGGTATCAACAAGGCGGTTATCTCTACTCCGGCGAGGCTATCGGCCACGGCGTTGATATCGATGAGAAAATCGCAGCAAAACACCCCTATGTGCAGGCCTATCTGCCCGTAGCCCGCGGCACTGATGGCACGATGGGAAGTTGGTAAGAACAAAGACGGCTTGCGCGCCCAAGTATGCCTTAAAACAACAACGGATCATCGGATGCAGGCAGCGGCTTTATTCAGCCGGAAAACTGTCTACAGATCTCGGCGTGCCTCATCTGCCGTAATCGTCACAGAGGCCCGACGCGCCATCGACAAGATGGCCGCTTCGGCAATGGCCGAGGCGCGCAAACCATCGGTCGCATCGGGGGTCGTGGCCCCGCCCGTGGCCACGGTTTGCACAAAGGCCAAGATCTCGGTCCGGTAAGCTTGCGCGTAACGTTGGTGATAGTTGTGCAAGGGTTTTTCGCCGCGTATCCCTGCGGCCGTTGAAAGAATAACCAGAGATTCCGGCACATTGCCGACCGATGCCTGCCCCAGCGTTCCCAGAACTTCGATCCGCTGGTCATAGCCGTAGGCCGCACGCAGGCTGTTGAGAATGGTCACATGAGTACCCTTGGCCATCCGCAGCGCCGTGGTCGTGGTGTCGATCTGCCCGACACTCAGATAGGCGGGGTTGATCAGCGCATCGCCCATAACGAAAACATCGGCGACCTCATCTTCTAGCAGCCAGCGGATCAGATCAAAGTCGTGGACGGCCGTTTCCTTCAGAAGGCCACTGGAATGGATGAACCCTTCCACCTCAGGCGCCTCGGCATCGCGTGAGATCACCAAGACCTGCTCGACCTTGCCGATCCGCCCCTCGGCAATCGCTTGTTTGAGCGTGACGAACTGATGGTCAAAGCGGCGGTTGAAGCCCATTTGAACGCGGCCCTCGCGGCCCTTCCAAGCCGCCATACAGGTCAGGATGCGGCCCATGTCATGGTCGATGGGCTTTTCGCAAAAGACATAGGCGCGGGTGGCGGCAGCGCGTTCCAGATAGTCGGCATGGGTGCGCGGCGGGCTTGCGATCAGATAGGCGTCCACCGTGGGGTCGCCAAAGGCCGTATCAAGATCGACCACCCGCGCGCCGGTGGCCTGTGCCAAGGCCTCGGCCCGTTCCTTGGACGGATCGACGATATAGGCCAGCGCGACGCGGGGGTCGCTGATCATGTTCATGGCGTGGATCGTGGCCATCTCACCGGCCCCAAACAGGCAGATGCGGATTTTCTTGGTCATATAGCGGCTCCTTCGGCGGCGGCGCGGTCGGCATAAAGCGTGGCATCGGGGCAGGCTGCCCAGACGGTTGCGGGCCAAGTGGGGTCGTACTGCGTGGCGCTGGACAGCCGCGCGAAGGCCAGCCCTTTGCCTGCCCCCCAGACCACCATGCCTGCCGCGCGGGCAGCGGCGATGGTGGCAATTCCGACCGTCACGCCGTGACGAGGCACAGCCTCCAGATTGGCAAATTGCGGAAAGGTGTTCAGATTGTCGCGCCGTGTCGCCTCAGCCAGATCGACGATGCGGGTGAGGCTTTGGGCCGCAGACCCCACAGGGTTAAAGGCGACATGGCCGTCACTGGCCCCCGAGGCCAGCAGAAAATAGTCGATCCCGCCCGCAGCCGCGATCCGCTTGTCATAAGCACCCGGATCGGCTGGGTCGGGAAACCAGACGTTCACATCTGGAATTTGCCGCGCCACAGGCCGCCCGCTATTAAGCACACCTTGGATGTCTTCACGCGCAAAGCGGCGACACGAGTAATGGGCCGCGGCGTCGACATGGGTCAGAACGCCATCCGCCTCGGTCAGGTAATCGTCCATCATCACGATCATCACGCCCGACAGATCCAACTCTACCCGCCGCGCCAAAGCGGCATAGACGGGCTGCGGGCTACGCCCTCCGGGGCAGCCCAGCAAGAAACGCCCACCCCGCGCGATGCGGGTGGCGATGTCGGCGGCCACCGCCTCGCCCAAAGCCTCTGGCGTCTCAAAGATGCGGATGGCGCGCATGGATCAGCCCCCTAACATTGGCAAAAGAGTGTCCAGATTGCGCCGCGCCAAGGCTTCGGGCGTCACATCGGCCTCTTCGGACGGGTCTTGTTCCACAATGCAATACCCATCATAGCCCCGCGCCACCAACAGCCGCATGACCGCCGCGATATCGACCGCCCCGTCCGACAGCGGGGCCATGACACCGTGATTGAACGAGGCATTCACCCCCAATTCTCCCGCCAGAACCCGCGCGCGGACCTGCGGGTTAACGTTCTTCAGATGCACAAACCCGATCCTGTCCCAGACGCGGTCCATATAGGCCAGAACGTCCTGATCCCAAAACGCGTGGTGGCCCGTGTCAAAGCATAGCGAAACCCCCGTCTCGGCCAGCATCCGATCAATCTGCGCCTCGTGTTCGATACAGGTGCCGACATGGGGATGGATGTGCAGACGGATGCCATAGCTGCGCATCTGGTCCTCAGCCGCGCGGATCATGGCCATGGCCACTTGCCACCCCGCCTCGTCTACCACGCCTTGCGCTGCCTCGGGGTAGAACTCGCTTTCGTCCATCAAGATCAGATCGTGCGCACCCAAGGCCTGCAACAGCCGGCCTTGCCGATGCAAAGCCGCCGTCAGTGCGGGCCCCGAAGTGGGGTCGGCCAAGGTGTGCACATGGGCCGATCCCGCCAGTTCCAACCCATGGGCTTGCAAGGCCCCGGCGATCCAATCAGGATCCTCGCCCAAAAAGCCCAGCGGCCCAAGTTCGGTCACGCGGTAACCCGCCCGCGAAACGGCGGCCAGATAGTCTTGCGCCGTCACCGCATTGCCGGTTGGATAGAACACCCCCCACGAACAAGGTGCATTGCCAATCTTCATCCCATAATCTTTCCTTGACCCCTATCCAAGGTTAGTCTGGCTGGCACCACTTGGGCAAGCCTATGCAGCGCGCCCCTGCCGAAAGTCATGTTGGACAGACCCCGCAGAATGGGTCACATTACCCTGTGGGGGAGACATGAGCCAAGTCCATGATGCCGATATAGCCGCCCTGACAGCCCGGGCCATTGACCGGCTGGGGACGGGCGATTTTTATGATGCTTTGCTGGATATTCTTGGCTCTGCCGCCCCCCATGATCTGGCGGCATTGGTCCGCTATTCCCGCGCAGCCCCGCCCGATCTGATCATCCCACGGGTGGAACCAACGCTGGCCATGATGGCCTATTACAACCACTATTTCGCCTTTGACCCCTTCTATGTGCATTGGAAGAGCGGCGGGGAAACCGGCGTTTACCGCCTGCGCGCCATGGATGCAGGGATCGGTCGCAGCCGCTATGCGCGCGAGTTTCTGACGGCCATGGCGATCCACGACGAAATCGCGGTGTTCCTGCCGCCTATCGGTGATGCCTCGCCCACGCTGGTCCTTGACCGCGCGCGCGGCGTGTTTCATGCGACCGAGGTCGCCCGTATCCGCCGGCTGTTCCCGCTGTTGGCGGCCTTGCACCGAAGGCATCTTAGCATCTTCGTCACGGCAGGCGTCGACCCCGGCAATTCGCCCATCGGCGCGGAACGACCGCTGCGCTTTGTCGATGCGCATGGGTTGCAGGTCTTTGCCACGCAGGCTTGGGCCGCGCGTGAACTGGGACTGAGCGAGGTGTTGCAAACCCTTATGGCGCGTGGGCCTTGCACCCTACGCCTACCGGGCCAAATGTCGCTGCGCCGCACCCAGTTGCCGCCCGACTTTGGCCCAGCCCCCGGCGGGTTTTGCGACGAGATAACGGCCGATCTGCAGACAGGGGCCGAACCGGCCACGGGCTTGCCACCTGTGATGGCGGCCCAACTGTCGGGCCGCGAGCAAGATGTGGTTTTGCTAACCCTTCAGGGCCATCCGATGATCGAGATCGCCCGCAAGCTTGGCCTGTCGCGCGGCACGGTCAAGAACTACCGTCTGGCGATCTACCGCAAGCTTGACATCACAACTGAGCGCGAACTTTTCGGTGAATACATGGCCGCCCTGCGCGGGGCATGACCAAAGGCACTATTTCCTGAACGTGGATCTGGTCGCATGATGTCCCAAAGCCCAGCAGGGCCGATGCTTGGATGGGGGAAGTCATGGTAAAAACGGTGCGCTGCGGCGTGATTGGTCTGGGATCGGTGTCGCAGAAATATGTGCCCCATATCCGGCGACTTAATCTGGAAGGCACGCCGTGCGAAATTATCATCGGCTGTGATCTGCGGCCGGGCCAAGCGGAACGCGCCCGCAATTGGGGCATCGCGAATTTCACCACCGACTACCGTGAGGTTTTGGCCCATCCCGATGTCGATGTCGTTCTGATCCTAACCTCGATGCAAAGCCACGGGCAGTTGACCCGTGAGGCCTTGAACGCAGGTAAACATGTCTTGGTCGAAAAGCCCATGTCGATGGATCTGGCCGAGGCGGCGGAACTCGTGGCGCTGGCCAAGGTCAGCAAGGGCCATCTGGTCTGCGCCCCGCATGTCACCCTGTCACAAACCTATCAGGACATGTGGCGCCACATCCACAACGGCGACATCGGCCGCCCCTTGACTGCGCGGGGCTTTTACGGCTGGTCCGGCCCCGATTGGGACCCCTTCTTTTACGAACCCGGCGGCGGCCCGATGTTTGACCTTGGGGTTTATAACATCGCCACGCTGACCGGCCTGCTGGGCCCCTGCAAAAGGGTGATGGCGATGACCGGCATCGCGATCCCCGAGCGGATCGTGAACAACAGGAAAATGACAGTGCAAACTGATGACAATTTCCAACTGCTGATGGATTTTGGCAACCAGTGTTTCGCCGTCGTGACGACGGGCTTTACCATCCAGCGCTATGACGTACCCGGGATCGAGGTCTACGGCACCGAAGGCACCATCAATATGCTTTCGGATGATTGGGACCCGCATGGCTACAAGCTTTGGCGCAACAAGGACGGGTTCTGGCAGGATCACACCGCGCGCACGCGCTGGCAGTGGACGGATGGGATCCGCGATCTGATCCAAGCCATCCAAAACGACCGAAAGCCCACCAACGCGCCCGAACATGCCTATCACGTGCTGGAAATCATGGCCAAATCCATGGAAAGCGGGCGGACGGGGCAGGCTTTGCCCATCGTGTCCAGCTTTACCCCTGTCCGGTTCGACAAGGTGGCCGACAAGACTGCCCCCCACCGTGACCACGCGCCGGAGTAGACCATGGCCTACAAATCCTCGCCCCGCCCGGTCTTTGACGGCCCCACCCCCATCCCTTATGCCAAGGTCACGCGGCACATCTGGGGGGATGTGGCGGCAGGGCAGGTGGATGACTGGATCTATGTCTCCTCGGGGCAGATCCACCAACTGGTCTTTGGCATGCCACCCGGCGACGGGTTTCGCCATTCCGAAAGCTTCCGCACCGTCTTTGGCGCGGATGAGGTGCTGACCGTTTTGATGGGCACGATGATTATCGCCAACCCCGAGAACGGCGAGGTTCATCTGGTTCATAAAGGCGAATCGGTATTTTTCCAGAAAGACACATGGCATCACGCCTTTGCTTGGGGCCCTGAAGAGTTGCGGGTGCTGGAATACTTTGCCCCGCCCCCCTCGACCGGCGCGTCGGGAAAATACGCCGCGACCCGCCCCTATGTCTCTGACTTTAAATACGAACGCAGCGAGTTGATCAGCCATTGGCCCGCCGCGCGCCCCGAAGCCGAGGCCCGCGCCAAGATCAAGGTCCTGCGCGAGGCGGATCGCCTGTGGTCGTTGGACACCACCGATCCGCGGGTGCTGACGGGCATCGTCGCCTCGACCGACCAGTTGACAGCAGGGTCGGTGCGCCTGAACCCCGGTGGGCGTTCTCAGGTGCTAACCCACGGCGGGGCTGCGGGGCTTTATGTGCTAAAGGGCCGCGTCAACATCCTGATCGACGATCCCGAAGCCTCGCCCGTTTGGTTTGAACTGCACCCGCAGGATGGCTTTTATGTGCCCGAGGGCACCAAGTACCGCGCCTTTAACATGGGGGGGGACCCGGCCGAATACCTGTTTGGCGTGGCCCCCCTGTACCATCCGGCCCCCTGATGACCAGTGCGCGCGCCATCCAACCCCTGCCGCAAGGCCGCTATGCCTTGGGTATCGACGTGGGAGGTACCAAGATTGCGGGCGGGATTGTCGATCTGGACAGCGGGGCCGTTTTAGGGCGCCGTCAGGTGGCGACCGATTATCAACGCGGTGGCGCGGCCATTCTGGCTGATACATTGGCGCTCGCTCAGGACCTCAAGGCCGAGGCAACAAGGTTGGGCAAGACACCCCAAGTGTTGGGCTTGGGCGTGGCGGAATTGGTGAACCCTCAAGGCCAGATTTTCAGCGACCACCGCATCCAATGGACGGGACTGGACGTGGTGGGCACCCTAAGCGTCGTTCTGCCCACCGTGATATCCGCCGATGTCCGTGCCGCAGCCTTGGCCGAGGCCCGCTTTGGGGTTGGGCGTGGCCTGTCATCTTTCTACTTTGTAACCATCGGTACCGGTGTGTCGGGGGTTTTGGTGCTGGACGGCGTGCCCTATGCCGGATCGCGCGGCGCGGCCCTTGTTATCGCCAACAGCATGGAGCGCCACACCTGCGCCGACTGCGGCCACGTCACAATCGGCATGGTGGAA
>CANIKY010000097.1 GCA_947468085.1 Paracoccaceae bacterium
ATTCTCTAGCCAACCTGAGAGTTGACCAAATTACTGACCAATAAATCCCCACTTGCTGTGAACCAGAGTGTTGTGCATATAATGAAAACAGTGTGTTAGCAGAAGAAAGATGCCTGTAGCAGGAACATAACACCGGCCGCGGGCACCAAGACAGGCTAAGGTTCCAGCTTCGAAACTGGGTAAGCATCTGTTAGTACACACATATTCCAACTTACCCGGTCGAGGGTATCGATTTGTATTTATTTTCAAATACTTAGCTTTGTAAGCCACTCGTGTAGCACATGCAGCGGGTAACCTTCCCCATAACCATGTCCTACCCCATTGGTTTGCCATCCACCTATTTGATCGACAATATCAGCAGGACATTGCAAAGCCCTAAGACGGTCACGCATGGAGTGTCTAAAGCTGTGCATCGAACAACCCTCAGGAACAAAAGGCTTCATCCACTTATTCAAGGCAGCACTGGCCGAGTTAGAGTTCGTTGTCGTTGTCTTATTGTATCTCGGAAAGGCGAAACTGCTGGCAGTATTTCGGGAAATGATACGATGGGCGGCCCAAAGAGATGACCCAATCAAAGGCACGTTGCGCTGGCTGCTTTCCGTTTTCAGTGTGCGCCAAGCATTTGGTTTTATGCGGATATAGGGAGATGTGCCGTCCAAGTTGACAAAGTCTTCACTCAGCAATCCAGTTGCCTCCGCGAGCCGCATCCCCGTGTCAGAGACGAGAGCAACAAGCCATCTCATTTCATCATCAACCCTGACACATTCACTTTGGATTTGGCGGATAATATCGTGGGGGATTGGCTTTCGATCTGAGACACCAGCTTTGCGATCGTGATAAATCCCGACGAATGGGTTCCGTGTTTCAATTGCCAGTTCTGATGTCGCAAAGTTTATCATAGCCTTTAGGCTCGACAACACACGGGTCACACTAGAGCCAGACAACCCCTTCGCAATCAGCCAATCTCGAAACTTCAGAGCATCCGTTCGACTGTAAATTGTCAAAGGTTTTACGCCACAGGCAGCAATCAGATACGTGCAAGCCCGCTCAACTCCCGCATGAAACGTTTTGCCACGACCTTTACCCTTCTGTTTGACGTATAAGGCGAGGGCATCGGTCAGTGTAGGCCCATGCGTTTCTACTGAATGAAGCTGCACGAATTGCCGAGCGTTCTGCTGGGGTACAGAAAGGTCAAACTTCTGTAGTTTACCCCCAAAGGCTTCGCTGTGCGCCAACCTCAACTGTGACCAACGTTCATCCAGTTTTGCGGCAGCTACCAACGCACGAGTTTTTGCCGTTTGGGGAGACTTGGTTCGAAGCCCCTGAACTATCCTTGGTCCAGTGTAGTAATGAAGCATGTCAGACGGGACACGGCGGGAAAAGTAAAAGTAACCGCTGCGCTTGAAAGTGTAAGGGATGGTTTTGGTCTGCATTTTGGTCCACACAAATCGATACCCTCGACCGGGTAAGTTGGAATATGTGTGTACTAACAGATGCTTACCCAGTTTCGAAGCTGGAACCTTAGCCTGTCTTGGTGCCCGCGGCCGGACTTGAACCGGCACGGCCGTTCGGCCTAGAGATTTTAAGTCTCCTGTGTCTACCATTTCACCACGCGGGCGGCGCTGTTACACTATCCCAATGGCACGGGCGGGGTAAAGGCTTGGCGGACACCTTTTGCCACTTCGCAAGCCATCCGCCGCAACGCGGCATTGACTAACCTCGCGCGGCGCGGTTTGGTGCCGACCATAGTTTGCGGGAGGATGCGATGAATAAGGAATACGCCAGTGCGTCTGCAGCGCTGGAGGGGGTGTTGTTTGACGGCATGACCATCGCCAGCGGTGGTTTTGGTCTGTGTGGCATCCCCGAACTGCTGATTGCGGCGATCAAGGATGCAGGCACCAAAGACCTGACCATCGCGTCCAACAACGCAGGCGTCGATGGCTTTGGCTTGGGCGTGCTGCTCGCGACCCGTCAGGTCAAAAAGATGATCTCGTCCTATGTGGGCGAAAACGCCGAATTCATGCGCCAGTATCTGAGCGGCGAGCTGGAACTGGAATTCACCCCGCAGGGCACCTTGGCCGAGCGTCTGCGCGCAGGCGGTGCGGGAATACCGGGCTTTTACACCAAAACCGGTGTGGGCACCGTGATTGCCGAGGGCAAAGAGCATAAGGATTTCAACGGCCAGACCTTTATTCTGGAGCGCGGCATCTTGGCAGATCTGTCGATTGTGAAGGCGTGGAAGGCTGATCCGTCCGGCAACTTGGTCTTTCGCAAAACCGCGCGCAACTTTAACCCGCCGGCGGCCACCGCTGGCAAAATCTGCGTGGCAGAGGTGGAAGAAATCGTGCCATTGGGCAGCCTTGACCCCGACTTGATCCACCTGCCGGGCATCTATGTGCACCGCCTGATCGAAGGCCCGCACGAAAAGCGCATCGAAAACCGCACCACGCGCAAGAAGGAATCCGTCTGATGGCTGACGCGATAAATGGCTGGGATCGCACCCAAATCGCCGCCCGCGCCGCTTTGGAACTGCGCGACGGCACCTATGTCAACCTTGGCATCGGCATTCCCACACTGGTGTCAAACTACATCCCCGCAGGGGTGAACGTGACCCTGCAATCAGAAAACGGCATGCTGGGCATGGGCCCCTTTCCGTTTGAGGGCGACGAGGACCCCGATCTGATCAACGCAGGCAAGCAAACCATCACCGAACTGCCGCAAACCGCCTATTTCGACTCGGCCCAGTCTTTTGCCATGATCCGCGGCGGCAAGATCGCCATGGCGATCTTGGGCGCGATGGAGGTCAGCGAGACCGGCGATCTGGCCAACTGGATGATCCCGGGCAAGCTGGTCAAGGGCATGGGCGGAGCGATGGATCTGGTGGCGGGTGTGGGCCGTGTGGTGGTGGTGATGGACCACACCTCAAAACACGGCGAGTCCAAGGTGCTGCGCGCGTGCACCTTGCCTTTGACGGGCAAGGCCGTGGTCAACCGTATCATCACCAATCTGGGCGTGCTGGATGTGGTGGCGGGCGGGTTGAAGATTGTCGAATTGGCTGACGGCGTCAGCGAAGCCGATTTGCGCGCTGCGACCGAGGCGCGGATCGTAGGCTAAAGGCAAAGGCTTGAGGGCAAACGCCTTTTTGGGGCCTGATTTGGAAGAAAAACGATCTTAGGCCAAGCCCCGATAGGGCTTGGCCTTAACTTTGCCACAAACCATCCCTACGAATCGGGTGTGACACCGAAAACAGTTGGAGCGTTCGGCCAATTTCCGTAACGGGTCTTGCCGAAATTGCCCCGAAATTTCGGCCAACAGATCCGTATTTGGCTTAAAGGAATTGGTTTTATGAAAACAACATTTCTAACCAAAGCCGTCAGCAAAGCCCAAACCAGCGCCACCCAAATTGATTGGGTTGTCTTGGCCGCAATCGCGCTGGGGATTGGGGTGGTCTTTGTCACCTCGGTCGGGGGGCTTTTGAACGGATTGTCCCTGTCGATCGTAGGAGAGGCAGGGGCGCGCATCACAGGCATGACGACCCAAAACCCCTGATCCATGGCATTTGTCAGGCGAACCTGTGAAGACCCTTTTCCGTCACGACCAAATCTAGCTTTTGGTCAAAGGCGTCAGTTGGCACAGCGTCAACCTCTTGCGCGGCAAAGGCGAAGCCTATGGCCAAAATGGGTCCCTTGGCGCGCAGGCCTTGCAGCGTGCGGTCGTAAAAGCCCCCGCCATAGCCCAAGCGATACCCGCGCGTATCAAAGGCCAAAAGCGGCACGATCACCACCTGCGGGGTGACCCAAGCGCCTTCGGCGGGGATCAGCGCGCCAAAATCGCCGGGCACCATCGCCACACCCGGCGCCCATTCGCGAAATTTCAGCGGGGTTGCGGCGGCCATGATCACCGGCACGCCGACCAAACCCTGATGAGCAGCCATGGCGGGCAGCGGGTCAATCTCGGTGCGCATCGGCATATAGCCTGCCAACACTTTGCCAGCATGCGCGCTTAAGACATCGGCCAAAAGCTCTGCCGCTTGGCCCTGCCCTGCCGCAAAGGCGGCTTTGCGCCGCGCAAAGGCTGCTGTGCGGGCGGCAGCTTTGGGATCGCTCATGGTCATTTCCCCCTGTTTGGGGGCCAGATACACCAAATACCCCACCCTGTCCGCCTCTTAATGCCCTACAGCCTTTGGCATTCCAACGGCTTGGGGCTAAGCTGTTTCTGCCAAAGCCCCGCATTGGGGAAATTTACCGCTATCCGAAAAGGCCCTAAACTTTGGCGCAAAAGAAAAGGTGATCTATGGCTGATCTATTGCTGGGGCAGGTTTTGTCGTTTGACGGCGACCCATTTGTGCTGGGGCCAGAGGCGGGGCGGATGAACGAGGCTGTCGTGGTCGACCAAGGCCGCATTGCCGCTGTGGGTTCAGCGGCAAGTTTGCGTGGGGCCTATCCACAGGCGCGGGTGACAGACTACGGCCAGCACTTGATCTCGGCAGGCTTTGTGGATGCGCATGTGCATTATCCCCAAACGGCCATCATCGCGTCGTGGGGCAAGCGGTTGATTGATTGGCTGAACCAGTACACATTCCCCGAGGAGATGCGCTTTGCCGACCCCACCTATGCGGCAGAGGTCGCCGCGCGCTATTTCGATCTGGCCTTAGCACACGGCACGACATCTATGTGTTCTTATGCCACGATCCATCCGGCCTCGGTCGATGCGTTTTTTGAACAGGCGCAGGCGCGCGGCCTGCGGGCTTTTGCGGGCAAAACCTGCATGGACCGCAACGCGCCCGAGGGTCTGCGCGATACAGCCCAAAGCGCTTATGACGACAGCAAGGCGCTGCTTGCCAAATGGCATGGCCGCGATCGTTTGTCTTACGTCATCACCCCGCGCTTTTCGCCGACCTCGACACCCGATCAACTGGCCGCTATGGGGGCGCTGTGGGCCGAGAACCCCGATTGCCTGATGCAAACGCACCTATCCGAGCAGACCGACGAAATCGCTTGGGTCAAAGACCTGTTCCCGCAATCGCGCGACTATCTGGACACCTACGAAGCCCATGGCCTGCTGCGCAAAGGGGCGGTGTATGGCCATGCGATCCACCTGACCCCCCGCGAAAAAGCGCGACTGGCCGAGGCGGGGGCGAGTGTGGTGCATTGCCCGACCTCGAATACTTTTATCGGGTCGGGTCTGTTTGACATGGGGTTAGCCCAAAGCCTGCGGGTTGGGCTGGCGACAGATACCGGCGGCGGGTCGTCATTTTCCATGCTGCGCACGATGGCTGCGGCTTACGAGGTGGCCCAGTTGCGTGGCCAAGCGCTGCAACCATCACAATTGTGGTGGCTGGCCACCCAAGGATCGGCCCGCGCTTTGCGGGCCGAGCATCAGATTGGCAACATCGCAGTAGGGGCAGAGGCGGATTTGGTGGTGGTTAACCTTGCATCCACCCCTGCCATCGAACAAGCCACACGGCGGGCCGAGGATATCTGGCAGGCAGTTTTCCCCACAATCATGCTGGGCGATGACCGCGCCATTGATGCGGTGTGGATCGCGGGGAGATTACTCCTCTAGCCCCAGATCCCAGCCGTCGGGATAAAAGTCATAGGCCAACGCCACTTCGGTGGCGACACGCTCGTGTGTCCAGATGGCTTCCGGTGTCACGGGAATTGGCCCGACCTTGGCCACCACCAGATCGTCATCGCGGCTGACGCGGTAGCCCTTGGCCGTCAGCGCCTTCATCACGGCACCATAGTTGGCATCATGTTCTTCGGGGTAGAACAGAAAATCCACCTCTGCGCGTTCGGGCAGCTTTTTCATGCCCTTAGGCATATCCCGAAAGGTGTTAAAGGTCTCGCGGCGTTGGGCGTCGAAGTTATGGCTCATGGGCGGGGCCTATCACGCCATCAATCGGCGGGCCAGATGGTTTTGGCGTTCGATCACGCGGGGCAGGTCGATGGTCAGCATCTGGCCGTCGCCCACGATCTGACGGCCTTCGACGAACAAGTTGCGCACGCGGGTGGGGCCTGCGAGCAACAGGGCGGCAGGATCCCACGAGCCGGCACTTTCCACGCCAGACACATCCCAAATCGCCAGATCGGCGCGTTTGCCCACCTCTAGCGCGCCGCAGTCGGGGCGGCCCAGCACCTGCGCACCGCCTAGGGTGGCAATCTCCAACGCCTCACGCGCGCTCATCGCATCTGCCCCAAGGGCCACGCGCTGCAACAATAGGGTCTGGCGCGCCTCGGCCATCAGGTTGCCCGCGTCATTGCTGGCCGATCCGTCAACGCCCAGCCCCACTTTTACCCGCGCATCGCGCATCGCCCTGACGGGGGCAATGCCAGAGCCAAGCCTGCAATTGGAACAGGGGCAATGCGCCACACCGGTGCGGGTGCGGGCGAACAGGTCAATCTCTGTGGCATCCAGCTTGACACAGTGGGCGTGCCAGACATCATCGCCCGTCCAGCCCAGATCTTGGGCATATTGCCCCGGACGACAGCCGAATTTGGCCAAGGAATAGGCGATATCCTCATCATTTTCGGCCAGATGGGTGTGCAGCATCACGCCTTTGTCGCGCGCCAAAAGTGCGGCATTGCGCATCAGATCGCGGGTGACGGAAAAGGGCGAACAGGGGGCAAGACCAACCCGCAGCATAGACCCTGCGGCGGGGTTGTGATGGGCATCGACCACGCGGATCATGTCTTCCAGAATGGCATTTTCGTTTTCCACCAAACTGTCAGGCGGCAGGCCACCAGCACTTTCGCCAATACTCATCGCCCCCCGCGTGGGGTGAAAACGCAAACCCACTTCGGCGGCGGCGGTGATGGTATCATCCAACCGCGCGCCATTGGGGAAAAGGTACAGGTGATCCGATGTCAGCGTGCAGCCCGACAGCGCCAGCTCTGCCAAGCCCACTTGGGTCGAGGTGAACATCTCTTCCGGCCCAAAGCGCGCCCAAATCGGGTAGAGCGTTTTGAGCCAGCCAAACAGCAGCGCATCCTGCCCGCCGGGCACCGCACGGGTCAGGGTTTGGTACAGGTGATGGTGGGTGTTGACCAAGCCCGGTGTCACCACACAGCCCTTGGCCTGCACCACACGGCCCGTGGTGGACAGCCCCTGCCCCACCGCAGCAACAACACCCCCGCGCAGCAAAACATCCGCGCCGTGCAATTCGCGCCGTGTTGCATCCATCGTCAGGACGGTGTCGGCATTCTGGATCAAGATTTCAGACATAAGACCCTTTCACGCCCTTCGGTGCTGGGTCCACGGCGCGACAGAAGGGGAAAGGACTCGCGCTGTGTGCCTTGGAAGGGATCAGGCGTTCAGCAAAGCCAAGGCCTCGGCATGGATGGCGCGGTTGGCGGCGGCCAAAACGCGGCCCCCCATCGGGCAGGGGTTGCCCTGCCAATCGGTGACGATACCGCCTGCGGCTTCAATCACGGCGATGGGGCCTTGCACGTCATAGGCCATCAGACCCGCTTCAATCGCAAGGTCAATCTGCCCTGCGGCGATCAGGCCATAGGCGTAGCAATCGGTGCCATAGCGGGTCATGCGCGCCTGCGCCTTGACGCGGTTAAAGGCAGCGCCATCCTCAAGCGTGCCCACTTCGGGAAAGGTGGTGAAAAGAATTGCCTCTGACAGGGGGCGCGGGGGGCGGGTTTTCAAAGCGCGCAGACCCATCGGGCCGCGCAGATCAGCACGGCCAAGGCCGCCGGAAAACCGCTCGCCGATATAGGGCTGGTCGATCAGGCCGTAAATCGGGCCGTTGGCATCTGACACGGCGATCAAAACGCCCCATGTCGGGGTGCCCGCCAGAAAACTGCGCGTGCCATCGATCGGGTCCAAGACCCAAGTTAGGCCCGAAGTGCCAAGGGTTGTGCCAAACTCTTCGCCCAAAATCCCGTCTTGCGGGCGACGCAGGGCCAAAATCTCGCGCATCATTTGTTCACTTAGGTGGTCGGCCACGGTCACAGGATCAAACCTGTCGGCCTCTTTGTTGTCGGCATAAAGTCCTGCTGCCCGAAAATGCTGTAAGGTCGCCACGCGGGCGGCATCAGCCAAGGCGTCTGCCACCTCCATCAACTCTGCCGCGAGTTCTTTGCTGATCTGCACCATTGCGCCCCCCATTTGATCGCTTGGCGCTACAGTCAGGCAGGCTTTGGGTCAAGCCGCCTCTGACAGAACTTTGGCCAGCTCAAATAGGCGGCGCCGCTGTTCTTGGGGAATGGCAAAGTAAGACCGCACCAATTCCACCGCTTCGTTATCGGCCATCAGGTCGGTGGGTGCCGCCTTTTCCCCATTCGCGCCTTCAAAGAAAAAGCCGATGCTGACGCCCAAGGTTTCGGCAATGTCCCACAAACGCGAGGCTGAAACGCGGTTCATCCCGGTTTCGTACTTTTGCACTTGCTGGAACTTGATCCCAACTTTTTCGGCCAGTTGCTGCTGGGTCATGCCCACCATCCAACGCTGATGCCGGATTCGCTTGCCCACATGGACATCAACCGGGTGTTTCATTGGCCTCTCCCAGAGTGCACAGAGTGTCTTTAGAAAACGCAAAAAGCGTTTAAACTTTTTTCTTGCTAACCAGTTAGTGTGATAAATTTAAAATGCAAAAGATTTTTCTCTTTCAGTCAAGAAATCATTATTTTGAATGAGAACCACAAATTAATAGCCCAGCCTTTGATCTAGGCGGGCGAAATTTTTTTCCGCTGAAAACACGTTACAGAATTATTTGCATTTAAATACATATACTTATATTTTTTGCGTGTCGTCCATTACCCCAAACTGTCAAGTGCACCCTTGATCGACCTTTGCGGCAAAACAAAACTTTGGATCGCTTTGTAAGACCGCAATCTGTAATCATGGCCTAGGAATACTAGACCACTTTATATCCTTTCGTTGTTCCAATCCAAACGGGTGACCTTTAGTTATGACTTATTGATAGATTTTAAACGCCGCCTCCCCCATCAGTGTATTCGCCTTGGACGGGCGCATCACTGTCGCCTTGGTTGCGCAACCCAACAGCGCGCTGATCACGCGCGGCCATCCCCAAGGCCAAACCGCGACGTGCTTGAAAGGGCATTTCTTGGGGCGGAAGGGCGTCAAAAGCTGCCCCTGCGCGGTCTTAGGCAAATTTGGCGAGAAAACCTTGAACTTGGGACCAACAGTGCCGATATTGACCACGAGAGGTCGGCATTCGCCCGACCCGCCACACGAATGGAGGCTTTGATGGCACAATTTCAGGCAAGACCCTATGACGCAACCGCTGGCCTAGCTATCGACGCTGGCCTGCGCGCGCATATGAACAGCGTCTACACAACCATGTCGGTTGGCATGTTGGTGACGGCAGGTGTCAGTTGGGCGGTGGGCACGAGCCCTGCGCTGCTGATGACATTCATCAATCCCGCCAACGGACATTTGAACATCCTCGGCTGGATCATCACGTTCCTGCCCTTGGTGATGGTGATGGCCTTTAGCGCGGCCTTGCCCCGCTTGTCGGTTGGCGCGGCCCAACTGTTCTTTTATGTCTACGCGGCAGCGATGGGTCTATCGCTGTCATTCATCTTCGCCATCTATACCGGCGCGTCGATCTTTACGACCTTCTTGGCGACTGCCGCTGCGTTTGCGGGGCTGAGCCTGTATGGCTATACGACCAAGAAGAACCTGTCGGGAATGGGGTCGTTCTTGATGATGGGTCTGGTGGGCATTATGGTCGCCATGATCGCGAATATCTTTTTGGCCTCGTCTGCGCTGCAATTTGCCATCTCGGTGATCGGCGTGCTGATCTTTGCGGGTCTGACAGTCTATGACACGCAGGCGATCAAGGGCGAATATGTCGCCAATGCGCGGGCTGGCAATGAAGAGTGGATGGCCAAGTCGGCGATCATGGGCGCCTTGCGTCTGTATCTGGACTTTATCAATATGTTCACCTTCCTGCTGCAGTTCATGGGCGATCGTCGCTGAACACAGCGCAGGGCAAGTCAGG
Source organism: Paracoccaceae bacterium (assembly GCA_947468085.1). Taxonomy (GTDB): domain Bacteria; phylum Pseudomonadota; class Alphaproteobacteria; order Rhodobacterales; family Rhodobacteraceae; genus Stagnihabitans. Next base: position 9,977 of record CANIKY010000097.1, read on the forward strand.
AGGGCCAGAGGAAACTCTGGCCCTTTTGCGTTAAGACTTACACCACCGCGCCAAAGAGATGGCCCACAACCGCCGTGACGGCCATTGCCGCAGCGCCCCAGAACGTCACGCGCACCACCGCGCGCACCATGGGTGCCCCGCCTGCCTTGGCCCCCACCGCCCCCAAAAGCGCCAAAAACCCCAGCGAAACGGCAGTAACCCAAAGGCTGATCGATGCCTCTGGCACCAAGGCAGCCGCCAGCATCGGCATCGCCGCCCCCACGGCAAAACTTAGGGCCGAGGCCCCCGCCGCGACCAAGGGCTTGGCTTCGGAGTGCTGCGAAAAGCCCAATTCGTCGCGCAGATGCGCGGCGAGCGGATCTTTGGCATGCAACGCCGTCGCCACTTGCAACGCCAAGTCCGGCGTCAGGCCGCGGTCTTCGTAAATCCCCGCCAAGGCGCGCAACTCTTCTTGGGGATCCGCTTCAATCTCGGCGCGTTCGCGTTCGGTGTCGGCTTTTTCGGTATCGGCTTGGGATGACACCGAAACATATTCTCCCGCCGCCATCGACAAGGCCCCCGCCGCGAGCCCGGCCATGCCCGCCAGCATCACGCCAGAGCGGTCCGACGCCGCAGCCACCCCCACGATCAGCGCGGCGGTCGACACGATCCCGTCATTGGCCCCCAAAACCGCCGCCCGCAACCAGCCCACGCGCGAGACATAATGTTCTTCGTAATGATTGCGTTCCATCGGCGCTCCTTCATCGGGCGTGGCGCTGGCCAAAGGGCCGCACCTGCGCTTTTGTTATCCGCAATGCCGTCTCGCCGATAGGGGCACTGCACAAACGAAAAAGCCGCGCGAAACGCACGGCTTTTTGGTCGACAAAAGACGGCGATCTTACTTGATCTTGCCTTCTTTGTATTCCACATGTTCCCGCTTGACGGGGTCGTACTTATTGACCGTCATCTTTTCGGTCATGGTACGGGCATTCTTCTTGGTCACATAGAAGTGCCCGGTGCCAGCCGTCGAGTTCAGACGGATCTTGATCGTCGCCGGTTTGGCCATAGTCGTCTCTCCTGCATCGAAGGGCTAGGCCCGTCGCAAATCCTTGAAGTCTGCCTTTTACGCATCAGGGCGGCAGAGTCAACGGCGTCTTGCCATTGTAACAGGAAAAATGCGCGGATGGCCTGTAAGCCGGATTCTGTCCAGGGGTTGCCCCCTTGGATGACCATTCCTCTGCCGCATCTGTTACCAGAGCGGTCAAGCTGCCAACCCGGGCCTTATGGGCTGAAGCGTCCCCGCGGAGGTCTCCGGCAGAACCTTGCGGCGCTGTGGATCCGAACCTTTCCGCAAAAGGCCCCTATTCGGCATTGCTCCGGGTGGGGCTTGCCATACCGTCCCGGTTGCCCGGTCCGTGGTGGGCTCTTACCCCACCGTTTCACCATCACCTTGGCTTTGCACCGGAAAAGGTCCGGCACCAAGGCAGTCTTTTCTCTGTGGCGCTTTCCCTGGGGTTACCCCCGCCGGGCGTTACCCGGCACCCTTACTTCATGGAGTCCGGACTTTCCTCGAAGGTTGCCCCCCGCGGTCATCCAGCCATCCGCGCAAAG
>CANIKY010000098.1 GCA_947468085.1 Paracoccaceae bacterium
ACCGTCGACATCAGCGTCCGTCATGATGACGACTTTGTGGTAGCGCAACTTCTTGATATCAAACTCATCGCGGCCAATTCCGGTACCTAATGCTGTGATCAGCGTGCCAATTTCTTGACTGCCCAGCATCCGGTCAAACCGCGCGCGTTCCACGTTGAGGATCTTGCCCTTCAGCGGCAACACTGCCTGGTTGGCACGTGAGCGGCCCTGCTTGGCCGACCCACCGGCCGAGTCTCCCTCGACCAGAAAAAGTTCTGACTTGGCGGGATCGCGTTCCTGGCAATCGGCCAGTTTTCCGGGCAGGCTTGCAATATCCAGCGCCGTCTTGCGCCGCGTCAAATCGCGCGCCTTACGGGCGGCTTCGCGGGCGAGGGCTGCTTCGATGATCTTACCAACAATTATGCGCGCGGCGGCGGGGTTTTCTTCGAACCATTCACCCAGCTTTTCGTTGACTAGGTTCTCAACCGCAGGCCGCACTTCCGAGGATACCAGCTTGTCTTTGGTCTGGCTGGAAAACTTCGGATCTGGCACTTTCACCGACAAAACGCAGGTCAACCCTTCGCGCGCATCGTCGCCGGTGAAGTCGATCTTTTCCTTCTTCGCAATGCCAGAGCTTTGCGCATAGGCATTGATCGTGCGCGTTAACGCGCCGCGAAAACCAGCAAGATGCGTGCCACCATCGCGCTGGGGAATGTTGTTTGTGAACGGCAGTACGTTTTCGTGGTAACTGTCGTTCCACCACATCGCCACTTCCACGCCGATCCCGTTCTTTTCGCCGATCATATAGATCGGCTCAGGCATGACAGGCGCTTTAGAGCGGTCTATGTATTTGACAAACTCGCGCACGCCGCCATCGTAATACATCTCGGTCCGCAAAGCCTCAGCCGGGCGCTCGTCTTCCAGCACGATCTTGACGCCAGAGTTCAAAAACGCCAGTTCGCGCAACCGCACTTCCAGCGTTTTGAATTGGAACTCTAGGTTGGAAAAGGTGCCCTCGGGCACATTTGTCTTTGCGCTGGCCAAAAAGCGCACCTGCGTGCCCTTCTGACCGGGGGCGGGGCCGACAGCGTAGACATGCACGGTGCAATCGCCATGCTCAAAGCGGGCGCGGTATTCGGTGTCGTCGCGCCAGACGGTCAGTTCCAGCCATTCCGACAGGGCGTTGACGACCGAAACCCCCACCCCGTGCAAACCGCCCGAGACTTTATAGGCGTTGCCCGACTCATCGGTATTGTTGAATTTGCCACCCGCGTGCAGCTGGGTCATGATGACTTCGGCGGCAGAGACACCCTCTTCCTCGTGCATGTCCACGGGGATGCCGCGCCCATTGTCACGCACTGAAACCGAACTGTCGGCGTGGATTTTCACACTGACTTCGGTGGCATGGCCCGCCAAAGCCTCGTCAATGCCGTTATCGACAACTTCATAGACCATGTGATGCAGACCCGACCCGTCATCGGTGTCGCCAATATACATGCCGGGGCGCTTGCGAACAGCGTCTAACCCCTTGAGAACTTTGATAGAACTTGCGCCGTAGCTTTCGGTGATCTTGGGCTCTTCAGCCATGTGCACTGCACCCCTGTATAAGCGTGAAACTTATACTGTCCTTTGAAGGGATTGTCACGCCTTGGACACAATATTTAGCGGTCACGTAAAGGGAATAACGCAAGCGACCAGGATCAGCAGGCCACCAGAAATTCGATTCAACATCTGCACCCGCGTGGGGTTCGACAAAAGCGCGCGCGCTCGGCCTAAAAAAAGCGCAAGGCCTAGGTTGCCTGCTAAAGGGACTGCCACTGAGACGCTCAGGATGCCTACAACATCGCCCGCCGTCAGGCGTGATAGGTCACCGAAAAAGCCTGGCAAAACTGTCATATAGAACAAGATCGCTTTGGGGTTGCCCACCACTGCCGCGACCCCCGTCATAACACCTGCAAGCCGTCCTGGACGGGTCAGTTTGCTGTCGGCGGACAACAAAGCGCCCGATTTAGCAATCAGCAAGACCCCCATTCCAGCAAAGGTTGCGGTCGCGATCCAGCGTAAGATATGCAGTACCTCACCATAAAGCGACAAAACCCAGCCCATGCCAAAAATGGCAAGTGCAGGCCACAGGAAATCACCCAGCGTCACCCCCAAGGCCAAGGGCCAAGCCGCAGCAAAGCCGCCTGACAGGGCCCGTGCCAGCAACGCTACCCACACAGGGCCGGGCACAGCCCAAAGCCCCGCCATGCCCAATGCGTAAAGGCCCAACTCTGCCACACTGAGGGTCACGAAAGCATTACTCCCAAGATCCGGGTTTCAACCTTAATGAACACCCATTCTGAAATGCGTTCGTTAACCATGCGCTGCAATCTTACTCTCGTCGCCTGCGTCGGTAACGGACAGATTTTGTGCCCGCGACTCTAAGCTGTCAAAAAGGCCTGGCTCGGTTCCAGTTAAGATCGCTTGCGCGCCAAGGCTGCAAATCTCGTCATATAAAGCGCTGCGTCGCGCCGCGTCCAAATGGGCGGCGACCTCGTCAAACAGCAGCACCGGCGGTTGGCCCAAATCTTGCGCCAAAGCACGGGCATTGGCCAAGATCAGGCTGATCAGCAGGGCCTTTTGCTCTCCGGTTGAACATTGATCGGCAGGCAAGGCCTTGGCCCGGTAAACCGCTTGCAAGTCTGTGCGGTGCGGACCGACCAATGTACGCCCCGCCGCCATATCGCGCCGGCGTCCCTGCGCGAGGGCTAGGGCCAGATCGCCGATCTCCTCCACCTCTGGGGCGACCAATTCAAGGTCGGCCTGCGGAAAGGCGGTATCCGCACCCTGCTGGGCCAGCCTCAATCGCGCCAATGCTGCAGAGCGGTTGGCCATAATCTGCTCCCCCGCCTCAGCCATCTGCGCTTCGAGAGCTGCGAACCAATGCTGGTCGGTGGCGCCTTCTTTTAACAAACGATTGCGGTCGCGCATGGCTTTTTCATAAGCCAAAGAAGCCTCTGCATGGTCAGGCGTAAAGCTTAGGGTCATGCGGTCCAAAAAACGCCGCCGCCCCTCGGCCCCTTCAATCCACAAACGGTCCATGGCGGGTACCAGCCACAAAATGCGCAGAATGCGGGCCAAGGCGGTCTGGCTTGCGGCTTTATCATCAATGCGCACCTCGCGCGGGGCGCCCATCTCGGCCCAGGTTTCCACCTTATGCAGCGACCCGCCTAAGCCGCGCACCTCAGCTTGCACCTTCCAGCCCAAGGCAGCGGGCAGGCGCGCCAAATCTCCAGTTGCAGCCCGCCGCAGCCCGCGTCCGGGCGAAAGCAAGGAAATCGCTTCCAGAATATTTGTTTTGCCAGCCCCGTTTGGCCCCGAAATAGCCACCGGCCGCCCGTCAAACACCACCCGCCCCGCTCGGTGGCTGCGAAATTGCGCTAGGACCAGCGTTGTGATGGACAGACCACTCACCCGCTTGCCCTTTCATTCGTGCCTAAATATCCCGGACGTCCGGAGGCAGAGCCTCCGAGTGTCACACGCGCATCGGCATGACGACATAGGTGGCCGACATATCGTTGCCCTCGCGCATCAAGGTCGGATCGCCAGACGAGTTAAACAAGAACACTGCGTTTTCGCGATCAACCTGGCCAGCTATTTCCAGCAAATACTTGGCATTAAAGCCAATTTCCAGCCGTTCATCGTCGTAGGCTACGGCCAGTTCTTCTTCAGCCGCGCCCGAATCCGGTGCGTTGACCGACAAGATTAGCCTATCATCTTCCAGCGTCAGCTTGACAGCGCGCGACCGCTCGGACGAAACGGTGGCCACACGGTCCACCGCCTTGGCAAACTCTGCTGCATCAACTTCCAGACGGCGGGTGTTGCCAGTAGGGATTACACGGGAATAATCGGGGAAGGTGCCGTCGATGACCTTTGAGGTCAGGCTGACCCCCGGCGTCGCAAAACGGATCTTGGTTTCTGATACCGAAACCGCAATCTGCGCATCGTCATCGTCCAACAATTTGCGCAATTCGCCGACAGTTTTGCGCGGCACAATCACGCCAGGCATTCCGACGGCATTTTCTGGCAAGGTGGCATCAATCTGCGCCAAGCGATGCCCATCGGTTGCCACACACCGCAGCACAGGGCCATCGGCCGATTTGGCCACGTGCATGTAGACGCCGTTCAGATAATACCTTGTTTCCTCTGTCGAAATGGCAAACTTTGCCTTGTCGAACAGACGGCGCAGCATACCTGCGGGGGCTGTGAAGTTACTGGTATACTCTGAGGTCGCCATCACTGGAAAATCTTCGCGCGGCAGGGTGGCCAGCGAAAAGGTAGACCGCCCTGCGGCAATGGCCAACCGGCCAGCGGCCGCATCATCAATCAGGCTAACCAGCGCACCATCGGGAAGTTTGCGCACAATCTCGTGCAGCATTACGGCTGACACCGTGGTCGACCCGGCGCGCTCTACCATCGCCGGCGCGCGATCAACTACCTCGATATCCAGATCGGTGGCGCGAAAACTGGCGGTGTTGCCCTCTGCCTCTATCAAGACGTTGGCAAGGATTGGAATGGTGTTGCGGCGTTCGACCACCGATTGCGCCTGCGCCAGCGCCTTCAGAAGTGCTGCGCGTTCGATCGAGAGTTTCATGTTCCCATCCCTATTTCTTGCCGCTTAGAATGCGCGGGGCCTTGACCCTATCGCGTCTGAAGTAATTCACAAGAGGTTGGCACAAAGTCAGTGCAAATCTCTTCGGGCTTTTGCCTTCTGGCCGTGATTTTGACCGATCGACGGCCCCCAAGCCGCGAATCAGGCCTGCAGCAGACGCTTGAGCAGTTGCATATCGTCAGACAACTGACTGTCGGTCGTCATCAGTTCTTCGATCTTCTTGACACCATGCATGATCGTGGTGTGATCACGACCCCCAAACCGCCGCCCAATTTCTGGCAAACTGCGCGAGGTAAGCTGCTTGGCCAGATACATCGCCATTTGCCGCGGCCTAGCTATAGTGCGCAGGCGCTTTGGCCCAATCATGTCACTGAGGCGGATATTGTAATGCTCGGCCACTTTGCGCTGGATTTCTTCAATCGTCAGCTTGCGATCCGAGGCGCGCAGAATGTCGGCCAAACAATCTTGCGCCAGTTCCAGCGTAATTTCTCGGCCAACCAAAGAGGCAAAAGCAAAAAGTCGAGTCAAGGCGCCTTCCAGCACGCGCACGTTGGTGGTGATGCGGTGGGCCAAAAACTCCAGCACACCAGAGGCGATTTGCAGGCCATGGTATTGCGCGCGGTAATGCTCGGCCTTGGTTTGCAAGATTCCCAGACGCAGTTCGTAATCCGTTGGATGCAGGTCAACAACCAACCCACATTGCAAGCGAGACTTGATGCGTTCCTCAAGATCCTTAATTTCGCCCGGCGCGCGGTCGGCAGAGATCACGATCTGTTTGTTTTGATCAACCAAAGCGTTGAAGGTATGAAAGAATTCCTCTTGGGTAGAATCCTTGCCGGCAATGAATTGAACATCATCCACCATCAAGACATCGACGGATCTGAAGATTTCCTTGAAATCCATGATCTGACGCTCGCGCAGCGCCTGCACAAAACGGTACATGAACTGTTCGGCTGACAGATAAAGCACCCGCAGTTCAGGTTGGCGCAGGGTCAATTCATGCGCAATGGCGTGCATAAGGTGAGTTTTGCCCAAACCCACGCCACCATACAAAAACAACGGATTAAACGTCACAGGCCCGCCTTCGGCCACACGGCGGGCGGCGGCATGGGCCAATTCATTCGGCTTGCCCACAACGAAGCTATCAAAGGTAAAGCGGGCATCCAAGGGTGCGCCAGGCAACTCTTCATCCACTGGGCGGGTGGGGCGCGACAGAGGGCGTGCCAAGGTTTTCTTAATCTCCACCTTGGGCACAGGCGCAACGCGGCTAACTGCAAACTCCACGCGCTGCACGGCGGCACCCGATTGCTGCAATTCGCGCAAAATATGGTCGGCGAAATTGCGCGAAACCCAATTGCCAAAGAAAGAGGTCGGCACTTCAAATTGGGCGACACCATTTGACAGGGCCTGCAACTTCAAAGGTTCGATCCAGGTTGTGTAGTTATTGCGGCCTACGCGGGGCACCAACTGTTCACGTACCTGATCCCAAGTCTCATGCGTCATTTTTTTGTCCAAAGGCCATAACCCGGGGCAGAATCGGGGGCCCTTCCTTCAATGTTTCATCGTTGGACTCTGGACGCCGTTGGGCAGGTCAAACATTCGGCAAACCGCCTGAACGTTATGTCCCGTACTAAAATCGCTAAAGTCAGTCGGCAGAATCGGTGCCTACTGTCTTGCAAAATGGCAAAGCATTCCCCACCAAAAAAGGCAGATTTTCTAAGCCACAGATCTTGAACCGTTTTCTGTTATTTTACGACTGAACTGGCAGGCTCAGCGGTGCAGAAATACGGTTTAGGATCTTTTTTGTCCCCCACGGCGACGTGAATCGTCTGCGCTAGTTAGCAAGCGATTCAGGGTTAGAGCAACTGAACTTCGCGCTTGACAGGGTGTCTTTGAAAACGAATCTCACAAGCTGTGCAAATCTGCAACGCAGGTTTCAGCTAATGCCTTGAAGGGGGTAGAAAATGCAAAAAGCGCACTCTTTTCAGAATGCGCTTCGCCAAATACTTTTTCTTGACGGACCTTAGACGGCGACCGCGACGCCCAGAGTTTTGACACGGTGGTTCAAGCGCGAGATTTTGCGCGCCACGGTGTTCTTATGCAGAACACCTTTGCTTACGCCGCGCATGATTTCGGGCTGTGCGGCCTTAAGCGCTGCGGCTGCAGTTTCTTGGCTGCCAGAGGCCAAAGCCTCTTCAACTTTGCGCAAGAAGGTGCGGATCCGCGAGCGGCGCGCCTTGTTCACGTCTTGGCGAGCCTCAGATTGGCGGGCGCGCTTCTTGGACTGGGCGGTGTTTGCCATATCTTTTTCGATTTCCGTTTGGGTCTATATGATCTGAGGTTGGGGCTATAGTCCGCGTCTGGCGCGCCGTCAACGGACATTCGTCATTTGTCCGTAAAGTTAGCGGCGCGTTTTTCCAAGAATGCTTGCATTCCTTCAGTTTGATCCTCGGTTGCAAAAGACGCATGAAAGGCGCGCCGTTCAAACAAAAGCCCTTCCGAGAGCGGCACTTCCAGCGCGCGGTTCACCGATTCTTTGGCCGCCCGCAGCGCCAGCAGCGATTTTCCAGCAATGATCGTGGCGGTTTTGACAGCTTCCGTCACCAGATCGGCCATGGGGACGATCCGTGCCACAAGGCCAGCGCGTTCGGCTTCAACCGCGTCCATCATGCGGCCGGTCAGGTGCATTTCCATCGACTTTGATTTGCCGATCAGCCGTGTCAACCGCTGGCTACCGCCCATACCGGCGATGATGCCAAGATTAATTTCGGGCTGACCGAATCGGGCGGTGTCTGAGGCAAGTATGAAATCGCATAGCATCGCCAGTTCACACCCACCGCCCAAGCAATAGCCAGACACTGCAGCGATGATGGGCTTGCGGATGCGCGCGATAGTTTGGGCGGCGGGGCCATAAAGGTCGGCGGTGGCAACGTCAGCGTAAGACATCTGCACCATTTCCTTCACATCGGCCCCCGCCGCAAAGGCTTTGTCCGACCCTGTGATCACGATGCAGCGCACGGATGGGTTGGAATCAGCCGCGGTCAGTGCCTGCGTCAACTCAGCCATCATTTGCTGGTTTAAGGCATTTAACGCCGCGGGGCGGTTCAGGCGAATCACAAGCACGGGGCCTTGGGGCTCTAGGATCAGGGTTTGCATCGGGTTACCTTTGGCAAGACGGGCAATAGAATGACGATCGCCCCGATTGCACAAGCCTTGCAATGGGGGTGGCACAGGCGGCGCAGGCTTGGCCTTCGCGGTCGTAAACGCGGAAAGTGTGTTGGAAATACCCCAACTCCCCATCCGCTTGGCGGTAATCGCGCAAGCTGGACCCGCCTGCCTCGATCGCCTCGGTTAGAACAGTGCGGATTAAAGGCACCAGCCCAGCGGCCTGCCGCGCGGTAAGGTCGGCGGCCAGACGGTTGGGCGCGATGCCCGCGCGGTGCAGCACCTCGCAAACATAGATGTTGCCAAGGCCAGAGACGATTTTTTGATCCAACAGCGCCGATTTGATCGGCGTGGCGCGGTTTTCCAGACGATGGGTCAGGTAGGATTCGTTGAACCCATTGCCCAAAGGTTCCGGCCCCAGATCGGCCAGCAATTTGTGCGCCTGCCAGCTTGCAGTGGGCATCAGGTCCATCGCGCCAAAGCGGCGCGGGTCGTTAAAGGTCACGCGCACGCCTGACTGCATCGTCAGCACCACATGGTCGTGCTTTTGTGGCGCGGGGTGGTCATGGTGAAACTGGCCCAGCTGCGCGCCAGAAATCAGCATCCGCCCTGACATGCCCAGATGAACCAACAACGTCTCGCCCGAGGATAGATCAGCCAGAATATACTTCGACCGCCGCCGCAGGGCTTGCACGGTCTGCCCCGTCAGCCGCGTGGCCATATCCTTGGGCAAGGCAAAGCGCAGATCGGGCCTGTTGACCTGCGCTTCATGGATCTTTTGCCCCTCCATCACGGGCAAAAGGCCACGGCGAACAGTTTCCACTTCGGGCAATTCGGGCATCTGGTTCCTATAGGTTGAGGCGCTGGCCCACACCGCCTATAAGGTGCGTGACGCCAAGGAAGGGCAAGCCCCGATGAACGAACACGCCACCACCCATTTCGGCTACCAAACCGTGAATGAGGATGAAAAGGCCGGTATGGTGCATGGGGTCTTTACCCGTGTCGCCAGCAAATATGACATCATGAATGACCTGATGTCAGTGGGTATCCACCGCCTGTGGAAAGAGGCGATGATGGATTGGCTGAACCCGCGCCCGGGCCAGCGCCTGCTGGATGTGGCGGGCGGCACGGGCGATGTAGCTTTTCGTTTCTTGGTCCGTGCGCCGGATTCGGTGGCGACCGTGCTGGATATGACCGAATCAATGCTGATCGAAGGCCGCAAACGGGCCGAGGCAGAGCGCCTGTCTGACCGGCTGGATTGGATCGTGGGCGACGCTATGGCCCTGCCCTTTGCCGACAACAGCTTTGACACCTACACAATCAGCTTTGGCATCCGAAACGTGGTGCGCGTGCAAGACGCGCTTGGCGAGGCGTTTCGCGTGCTGCGCCCCGGTGGGCGGCTGATGGTGCTGGAATTCTCGCAAATTCCAAACGAGATGCTGCAAAAGGCTTATGATCTGTATTCGTTCAACGTCATCCCGCCCTTAGGCAAACTGGTGACGGGGGATCGTGATAGCTATCAGTATCTGGTCGAATCGATCCGCAAATTTCCCGAGCAAGAGGTTTTCGCCACCATGATCCGCAAAGCGGGCTTTGCGCAGGTGAAATACCGCAACCTGACGATGGGTGTGGCGGCATTGCATTCAGGCTGGAAGGTCTGATGCGGGGACCGCACAATCTTTGGCGGCTGATACGCACCGGCGCCACGTTTGAACGCACCGGCGCGATACGGGTTATTCTGGAAGGTTTTGGAGCGCCGTTGTCAGTGCGCATTCTGGCCCGCACATTGGCTTGGCCCTTCATCTGGCTGGGGCTGCGCGGTGACCCTGCCCTGCCGCCTGTCACCCGTGCTTTGACGGCGTTAGGGCCATCGTACATCAAATTTGGCCAAATCTTGTCGACCCGCCCCGATATTGTGGGCGAAAAAATGGCGTTGCAGTTGAAATACCTGCAAGACCAATTGCCACCTTTTTCGACCGATCTGGCCAAGGCCATGGTTGCAGCCGAACTGGGCCAAAGTGTTGAGGCGATCTTTGCCGAGTTTTCCGAACCCGTGGCAGCGGCGTCGATCGCACAGGTGCATAAGGCACGACTGGTGCAAGATGGCCGTGCGGTGGCCGTAAAAGTGCTGCGGCCGGGGATCGAGCGGGCCTTTCGCAAAGACATCGACGCTTTTTATCTGGCAGCCAGCACGCTGGAACTGCTCCTCCCTTCCACCCGCCGCTTGCGCCCGCTGGAAGTGATTCGCCATTTCGAAGGCGTTGTCATGGGAGAGTTGGACCTGCGGCTGGAAAGCGCCTCGGCTTCTGAGTTTCGCACCAACACGGCCAAGGATGCGGGCTTTCAGGTGCCCCAACCCATGTGGCGGTTGTCTGGGCGTTCGGTGATGACGATGGACTGGGCTGAAGGCATCAGCCTAGCAGACAATGCTGCGTTGGATGAGGCGGGGCATGACCGGGTCAAACTGGGCAACCGCGTGCTGCAGTTGTTCCTTAGCCACGCCCTGCGCGATGGCTTTTTTCATGGCGACATGCACCAAGGCAACCTGAAGGTCGCCGCCAATGGCGACATCATCGCCTATGACTTTGGCATCATGGGCCGGATTGATGCCTATACCCGCAAAGTCTATGCCGAAATTCTGATGGGCTTCATCCAGCGCAACTACCGCCGCGTGGCCGAGGTGCATTTTGAGGCAGGCTATGTGCCCGCTGACCGCGATGTTGAAGCCTTTGCCTCTGCCCTGCGCGCGGTGGGAGAGCCTATTTTCGGGATGGAGGCCAACCGCATCTCGATGGCCAAGCTTTTGGCCTATCTGTTCGAAGTGACCGAACGCTTTGGAATGCAAACCCGTACCGAACTGATCTTGCTGCAACGCACCATGGTGGTGGTCGAGGGTGTGGCGCGCAGTCTGGATGACAACATAAACATTTGGGACGTGGCCCGCCCCGTGGTGGAAAGCTACATCCGCAAACATGTGGGGCCTTTGGCCCTGATTCGCGACCTGTTTAGCACGGTCGAGGTGTTGGCCCGCTTTGGCCCCAGATTGCCAAGACTGGTCGAGGATTTGCTGATCGCCCAAGCCGAAGGCCCCAAGGCGCCCCCAAAACGCCGCGCTGTGCCCTTGGTTTGGGCAGCCCTAGGGGCGTTGGCGTTGCTTGCGGCAGGGGTCTGGGCGGGCTTTACGCTGCGCTAGGGGGCCGTTTTAGGCCGCCTGCACCGCCCGCGCCTCGGTCAGGATCGCGTGCAACTTGGCTGAGTCTGTATTTGCCCGCAGTTTGGCGCAGATGCCCGAGTCTCGCATGGTGCGCGACACCAGCGCCAAGGCTTTCAGGTGATCAACCCCTGATTCCTTAGGCGCAAACAGGCCAACGATCAGATCCACCGGCTGACGATCAACCGAATCATAATCCAGCGGCTTTTCCATCCGCAAAAACACCGCCACGATCCGGTCTAAATCATCCAAACGGGCATGGGGCAGCGCTATGCCATGTCCCACACCCGTGGCCCCAAGGCTTTCACGCTCTTGCAAGCCATCGGTCGCAACCGAGGCGTTCAGACCATAGGCCTGCGCTGCAATTTCGCCCAATTCCTG
>CANIKY010000099.1 GCA_947468085.1 Paracoccaceae bacterium
CTGGGACCTTACATGTCTGACCTCATTGCCAAAACCGCTATGGACCGCCGCTTGGCCGATATCATCACGCCTGTCATCGAAGGCTTGGGCTTTGAACTGGTGCGTGTTCGCCTGATGGGCGGGGCGACGCGGATTTTGCAGATCATGGCCGACCGGCCCGAAGGTGGCATTGGCGTGGATGAATGCGCTTCGATTTCGACGGCTGTGTCCGCGACGCTGGATGTCGAAGACCCGATCGAGGAAAACTATGTGCTGGAAGTCTCCTCACCGGGTATCGACCGCCCGCTGACGCGGTTGAAGGATTTTGAGATGTGGAAGGGCTGGGAAGCCCGTTTAGAGACCACAGAACTGGTCGATGGCCGCCGCCGCTTTAAGGGCGGGTTGATGGGGGTTGAGGGCGACGAGGTACTGATCGAGATCGAAGAGGGTGGGCAAGATGTGACCATCGGCCTGAACTTCGAATGGCTCGCCGACGCCAAGCTGATCCTAACCGACGAGCTGATCGCCGAAATGCTGCGCCAGCGCAAAGTGCTGGACATCGACGAAACCGAGTTTGACGAAATTGAACACTCCGAAGGCGAGGAAGAAGACCCCGCCGACGCAACCAAACACTGAAGCCGGGAGAAGACCTATGGCCATTACCTCTGCCAACCAGCTTGAACTTCTGCAAACTGCCGAAGCGGTGGCGCGCGAAAAGATGATCGACCCTGAACTGGTGATCCAGGCCATGGAAGACAGCTTGGCCCGTGCCGCCAAATCGCGCTACGGCGCAGAAATGGACATCCGTGTCAGCATCGACCGCAAGACCGGCCGCGCCACCTTTGCCCGCGTGCGCACCGTGGTGGAAGACGAGTTGCAAGAAAACCACCACGCGCAAATCACCGTCAAGCAGGCTTTGGCGTTAAAAGACGATGCACAAATTGGCGATGAGATCATCGAAGAAGTTCCCCCCGTTGATCTGGGCCGAATCGCCGCACAGTCGGCCAAGCAAGTGATCTTGCAAAAGGTCCGCGAAGCCGAACGCGACCGTCAGTTCGAAGAATTCAAAGACCGCAAGGGCACGATCATCAACGGTCAGGTCAAGCGCGAGGAATACGGCAACATCATCGTCGATATCGGGCGGGGCGAGGCGATTTTGCGCCGCAACGAAAAGATTGGCCGCGAATCCTATCGCCCGAACGACCGCATCCGCGCCTATATCAAAGACGTCCGCCGCGAGGCGCGCGGCCCGCAGATCTTCTTGTCGCGTACCGATCCGCAGTTCATGGCGGAACTGTTCAAGATGGAAGTGCCCGAAATCTATGACGGCATCATCGAGATCAAGGCCGTGGCCCGCGACCCGGGTTCGCGCGCCAAGATCGCTGTGATCTCTTATGACAACTCGATCGACCCCGTGGGCGCTTGCGTTGGTATGCGCGGCAGCCGGGTTCAGGCCGTGGTCAACGAATTGCAGGGCGAAAAGATCGACATCATTCCGTGGAACCAAGATCAAGCGACGTTCTTGGTGAACGCGCTGCAACCGGCCGAAGTGTCGAAAGTGGTGATTGACGAAGAATCCGGTAAAATCATCGTCGTGGTGCCAGACGAGCAGCTGTCGCTGGCCATCGGCCGTCGCGGGCAGAACGTGCGCTTGGCCAGCCAGCTTACGGCGCTTGATATCGACATCATGACGGAGTCTGACGAATCCGCCCGTCGTCAGGCCGAATTCGCCGAACGCACCAAGCTGTTCATGGAAACCTTGGACATTGACGAGATGATGTCGCAGCTTCTCGTCTCGGAAGGCTTCACCAATCTGGAAGAAGTGGCCTATGTGGAAACTGAAGAACTGCTGTCGATCGACGGGTTTGATGAGGGCACAGCCGGTGAACTGCAGGCCCGTGCGCGCGATTATCTAGAAGCCGCCAACAACAAAGCGCTTGAAAACGCTAAGGGATTTGGCGTGCAAGACGAATTGATTGCTTTTGAAGGGCTAACGCCGCAAATGCTGGAAGCCTTGGGCAAAGAGGGCATCAAGTCGCTCGAAGACTTTGCCACTTGTGCCGACTGGGAATTGTCAGGCGGCTGGACCACCGTCAACGGCCAGCGCGTTAAGGACGAGGGCATTTTGGAGAAGTTTGAAATGAGCTTGGAAGAGGCGCAGGTTTTGGTCATGACGGCGCGGGTTATGCTGGGCTGGGTCGATCCTACAGCCCTAGACCCGGCCCAAGACGCGGAGGCCGAGGCCTAAGGTAGGCCTCGGAACGCCCTTGACCCGCGGCGGCGGCATCAGCGAACAAGACGACCCTGAACGCAAGTGCATTGTGACCGGGGAAGTTCAGCCCAAGGCCGGGCTGATCCGCTTTTGCTTGGACCCCGAAGGTCAGGTGACGCCGGACATTCTGGGCCGCCTGCCGGGACGTGGCTTCTATGTCTCGGCTGATCGCAAGGCGATTGAAAAGGCTGTGGCAAAGGGCCTGTTTGCCCGCGCCGCAAAGCAGTCTGTCAAAGTGCCAGAGGGCTTGGCCGATTTGGTTGAGGCGTTGGTGCTAAGGCGGGTGCAAGACACCATTTCGCTATGTCGCAAGGCCAATGCCGCGGTGACGGGCTATGAAAAGGTGAAGGAATGGTTGATGGACGGGCGCGCAAGGGTGCTGGTTCAGGCAGCTGATGGTTCGGAACGCGGAAAGACGAAGTTACGGCCCCCAGAAATCGGGGGAAGGTTTATCGGGTGCCTTACAGCACGGGAATTGGGTTTGTCCTTTGGCCGCGAACGTGCGATACACGCCGCGCTTGCGGCTGGTGTACTTACGACTCGTGTTGTAGAGGAAGCGGCAAGGCTGGGGGGGCTGCGAGAGCAGGTTTTCGGGCATGATGGTGGCGAGGATGCCGCCTTGAAGGATATGTAGGACGCATGAGCGATACAGACGGCAAAAAACCCCTTGGCTTGGGTGGCGCACCTCGTTCCGGTCAGGTGAAGCAAAGCTTCTCGCATGGCCGCACGAAAAGTGTCGTGGTTGAGGTCAAGCGCAAGCTGACAGTGGTGCATAACAAGGGTGCTGCACCGACACCAGGCACGGGGGCAGCTGTCGCCACGTCTCCACGTTTGGGTGACCCGTCCAAGCGGCCCGCGGGCATTTCGGATGTCGAGATGGAACGCCGTATGTCTGCCCTGCGTGCCGCAAAAGCACGTGAGGCTGACGACGCCATAAAACGCGCCGCAGACGAAAAATCCCGCGAAGACGATCGCCAGCGTAAGCGAGAAGAAAACGAGATTAAAGAACGCGAGCAGCGCGAAGCCGAGGCCACCGCACGCGGCAAGGCCGAAGAAGAAGATCGTGTGAAGGCCCAAGCCGCCGCTGCCGTAAAAGCAGTTGAAGAGGCGCGTCAAGCCAGTGCCGGGCAATCGCGCGCCGAGCCTCGGTCAGGGGCAGCGCCTTCGTCGCGCGCGCCGTCGCGGCCTGCGCCTGCAGCGCCGGTGGATGATGCTGTATCTCGTGGCCCAGCCTCTGCCAAGCCGGGCTTGCCGCCCCGCCGCACTGACCGTGAACGCGAAGACCGTGAGCGCGCCGCCAGCAAAGCCAAAGGCGAAGAAGGCCGCCGTGCTGGCAAGTTGACCCTTTCTGACGCCGTGGCCGACGAAGGTGGTCGTCAGCGCAGCATGGCTGCGATGAAGCGCAAACAAGAAAAGGCCCGTCTCAAGGCTTTGGGCCTTGGCTTAAAGCCCGAAAAGCAAGTGCGCGATGTGCAGTTGCCCGAAACAATCGTTGTGTCAGAACTGGCGAACCGCATGGCGGAACGTGGCGCTGATGTGGTCAAATCGCTCATGAAAATGGGCATGATGGTCACAATGAACCAAGCAATTGATGCCGACACAGCAGAACTGGTGATCGAAGAATTCGGCCACCGCGCCGTTCGTGTGACCGATGCTGACGTCGAACAGGCCATTGATACGGTCAAGGACAAGTCCGAAGACCTGATGCCGCGCCCGCCGATTGTGACGATCATGGGCCACGTCGACCACGGCAAAACCTCGCTTTTGGATGCCATTCGCCATGCCAATGTGGTGTCGGGCGAAGCGGGCGGGATCACACAGCACATCGGTGCCTATCAGGTGAAAACCGCCAATGGGCAGTTGGTGACCTTCCTTGACACCCCGGGCCATGCGGCCTTTACCTCGATGCGCTCACGCGGGGCGCATGTGACAGATATCGTCATTCTGGTTGTGGCCGCCGATGATGCGGTGATGCCGCAAACCGTGGAAGCCATCGCCCACGCTAAGGCCGCCAAGGTTCCGATCATTGTGGCGATCAACAAGATCGACAAATACGAAGCCAACCCGACCAAAGTGCGCACCGATTTGTTGCAACACAGCATCGTTGTCGAAGAAATGTCTGGCGACGTGCAAGATGTTGAAGTTTCGGCCAAGACAGGCAAGGGCATAGATCAACTTCTGGAAGCGATTGCTCTGCAGGCCGAGATTTTGGAACTGCGATCCAACCCCAACCGCCAAGCAGCCGGTGCTGTTATTGAAGCCAAGTTGGATTCTGGCCGTGGCCCTGTTGCCACTGTTCTGGTGCAAAACGGCACGCTGCGCAAAGGCGATATCTTTGTTGTGGGCGAGCAGTGGGGCAAGGTCCGCGCGCTGATCAACGACAAGGGTGAAACTGTGACGGAAGCTGGCCCCTCGGTGCCGGTTGAAGTGCTGGGCCTGTCGGGCACGCCGCACGCCGGTGACACGTTGAACGTGGTCAACACCGAAGCAGAGGCGCGCGAAATCGCTGACTACCGCGAAAAAGCCACCAAGGACAAACGCGCCGCCTTGGGCGCTGCCACAACGATGGAACAGCTTATGGCCAAGGCCAAGGCCGATTTGTCTGTGGCAGAACTGCCGATCATCGTGAAGGCCGACGTTCAAGGCTCGGCCGAAGCCATCGTTCAGGCGCTGGAGAAGATCGGCAACGACGAGGTGCGCGTGCGCGTGCTACATTCGGGTGTGGGCGCTATCACCGATACCGACGTGGGCTTGGCAGAAGCCAGCAAAGCGCCGATCATCGGCTTTAATGTGCGCGCCAATGCCACAGCGCGCGCCTCGGCCACGCAAAAGGGCGTCGATGTGCGCTACTACTCGATCATCTATGATCTGGTGGATGACATCAAGAAAGCCGCCTCTGGCCTGCTGAAAGCCGAGATCCGCGAAACCTTCATCGGCTATGCGACGATCAAAGAAGTCTTCAAGATCACGACCATCGGCAATGTGGCCGGGTGCTTGGTTACCGAAGGCGTTGCCCGCCGGTCGGCAGGTGTGCGTTTGCTGCGCGACAATGTGGTCATTCACGAGGGCACGCTGAAAACGCTGAAACGCTTTAAAGACGAGGTCAAGGACGTGCCGATGGGCCAAGAATGCGGCATGGCATTCGAGCGCTACGAGGACATCCGCTCAGGCGATGTGATCGAAATCTTCGAGCGCGAAGAAGTCCAACGCACGCTGGCTTGATTTCAGCGGCTAAACTGGCGTTCATTCCGAATCAAAAGGCCGAGCTATTGCTCGGCCTTTTGATTTAAGCTTCTGTGGTTTCGCGCACTTTAAACGGCGTCACAGGGCGGCCGACAAACGTGCCTTCATATACTTTGACAGCGATCTGCCCATCCTCAAACTCTTTGAGGAATGTTCCCTGAATATAGACGCTGCTGCCGATTGTTATAGTTCTAAGCATTGGCCCTGTTTCAGTATATTTGCTACTGGCTTAAATGCTATGACGCAAAGGCCTCCGCGTAAATCTGTGCTTTAGGTGATTTATTCACTCTTAAGGTAAACTATTTTCCCAAAGGTTTAAGGCGCGACCACTGTGCCGTGCTGCGGCTTACAACCAGTCGCGCAAGATGGGGATCAGCGGGATATCAGCCGGCGGCATGGGATAATCGCGCAACCGCTCCGGCCTGACCCAGGCCAGCGTCTGGCCTTCGCGCGGGGTGGGTACCCCTTCCCACCGGCGGCAGGCAAAAAGCGGCATCAACAGGTGAAAGCGCTCGTAAGCGTGGCTAGCAAAGGTCAGCGGGGCAAGACAGCTTTGCCAAGTGTTAATGCCCAACTCTTCGTGCAATTCGCGAATCAGGGCAGCTTCGGGGGTTTCACCCACCTCGACCTTGCCACCCGGAAACTCCCACAACCCCGCCATTGACTTACCTTCGGGGCGTTGAGCCAAAAGCACACGGCCGTCAGCATCAATCAAGGCCACGGCTGAGACAAGAAGGATAATCATGGCGCAGGTCTTACCGGCAGGCCGGGGGCTAGCCCCCGGGCCCCCAGAGTACTTGCACCAAGATGACGGAGAAAGACCACGTTACGATCGATAATCAGCGTTGATTTCGACATAGCGGTTGGTCAGATCACAGGTCCAAACCTTGCGCTTGCCGCGGCCTAGGCCCATGTCGACCGAGATCACAATGTCTGACTGCAGCATATAATTTGCCCCGTCTTCTTCGCGGTACTTGGGATTGCGCCAGCCTTTACGGGCCACAAGAATATCACCGAATTTGATGGTGATGCGATCTCGATCCGCCGCAGCACCGGATTTGCCGATGGCGGCCACGATCCGGCCCCAGTTGGGGTCTTGGCCCGCAATCGCTGTCTTGACGAGCGGGGAATTGGCGATGGCCAAGGCCACTTTATGCGCATCGGTGTCTGTCGCGGCACCGGTGACATTCACCTCGACGAACTTGGTGGCGCCTTCACCGTCGCGGATGACTTGGTGCGCCAGATTAAGCATCACCCCCGCCAGCGCCGCCTCGAAGGCTTTGAGCGTGGGGCCCGCCACGGGGGCGGCGTCGGATTGGCCGGTGGCGGCCAGTAAAAGCGTGTCAGAGGTGGATGTGTCGCTGTCTACGGTTATGGAGTTGAATGTGGCATCGGTGTTGCGCGGCAGAATCTTTTGCAAGGTCGCGGTGCTTATCTTGGCATCGGTGAAGATATAGACCAGCATGGTCGCCATATCCGGGGCGATCATACCTGAACCTTTG
The DNA here is from genome assembly GCA_947468085.1 of Paracoccaceae bacterium. Lineage (GTDB taxonomy): Bacteria > Pseudomonadota > Alphaproteobacteria > Rhodobacterales > Rhodobacteraceae > Stagnihabitans. Next base: position 6,997 of record CANIKY010000099.1, read on the forward strand.
GCGATGCCCGCGATATGGATCACCCCGCCCTCACCCGCAATCATGGCAGAAGCGCCCTTTGGGAAAGTGTCTGTGGTCATGATCGCCTCGGCCGCCATGCCGATAGCGTCTTGTTGCAGACCCGCGTGCAGGGCGGGGATGGCGGCCAAGATGCGGTCATGTGGCAAGGGCTCGCCGATCACGCCCGTGGAAGAAGAAAAGACCCGACTGGCTGGCAAGCCCAAGGCGGCGGCAACCCCGCCCGTGATGGCCGCGACCGAAGCGTCGCCCTTAGCCCCCGTGAAGGCGTTGGAATTGCCCGAGTTAACAACAATCGCAGCCCCCGCACCGCGTGGCACACGGGCGGTGATTTTGGCCTGACAGTCGCGCACACAGGCCGAGCGTGTGGTGGAGCGCGTAAACACCCCTGCAATGGCCGTTCCCGGAGCCAAGCGTACCAGCATCACATCCTTGCGGTTTTGATAGCGCACTCCTGCCTCGACCGCGGCGAATTCAACGCCGCGGATTTGGGGCAAGTTGGGAAAGCCCGCAGGCGCCAAGGGCGAGACGAGTTTGGCTTTGTTGGACGCAGGCTTTTGCACTTTTTTGGCCCCAGAAAGGGCCTTGATCTCTTTTTTCAGCGCTTTTGCTTCGGCCTTCCAGTCGGTCTTGCCCATGGCATTCTCCTTACTCATCAAGAAGAGTAACGTCTTTGATTAGGGCGGGGTCAATCCCCTCTAGGGTGCGGGTGATCGTGATCTGGTCAGTTACGGCCATTATAAAGGCGTCGATGGCGGCCTTGCGCACCTCGGCGGTGATTTGATCTTGTACATCAGCAAGGGGTGGGGCGGCCTTGTTGCGGGTTTCTGAGACAAAGATCAGATGCCAGCCAAAGTCGGTTTTGATCGGGCCAATCGCCTTGCCAACGGGGGCAGCCACAACGGCGTCTTCAAAGGGTTTGACCGTGGCGCCCAAACCAATCCAGCCCAGATCGCCCCCACTGGCAGCATTGCCATCAGTTGAATTGGCCTTGGCAGCATCGGCAAAGGGCAGGCCAGCTTCAATCTCAGCCAAAAGGGCTTTGGCCTTATCTTCACTATCCACCAAAATATGAGCGGCGTGATACTCAAGGCTCGGTTCCATGTCTTTGTACTTGGCGTCATAGGCTTTTTGGATTTCAGCCTCCGACACGGCGTCTTTGATCCCGGCCCGCAGCGCCTCATTGGACAGATAACTGCGCGCAAGCCCGGTGATTGCGAGCATCGATCTCTTGGACAATTTATCGCCCAAGGTTTGCCTCAACGCCTCTTGCTGCACCAGTTGGTTGACGATGCTGGGGAACAACTCCTCATCGGACATTGACTGATACTGCGCGGGCAGGGCTTGGCGGGTGACAATCACGTCGCCCAAAGTGATGGTCGCACCGTTCACAGTGGCCACGACCGTGTCGGCGGTTGGCGGTGTGGTTTGGGCCAAAGATGGTTGCACAAATGCCGCCCAAAGGGCCAAAGCGGCGCATAAGCCGGAAAGTTTCGTCATAAGGCACACTCCTGATAGGGCTGCGACGCGCGCAGCGTTGACTATGGCATGGCCAGACCTTAAATCGCAGGCGTCCCTTGGCGGTGGGCCGCGTGCAGGTTGGCCAACCTGCCCGGTTCTTCTAGGGGGTGACATCGGGGCAGGCAAGTCCAAGCCTCAAACGAATGTGTCAGCGCCTTGCTGGCGGAAATTTGGTCGGGCGGAGTGATTGATGCTGGGTTTGGGAACGCTTGCACGGAAAGTCTTTGGCACCCCCAATGACCGCGCGGTAAAATCGGTGCGCCCCTTGGTCGCAAAGATCAACGCTTTAGAGGTGGAATTTGCAGCGCTTAGCGATGAAGACATCGTAGCCAAGACAGCCAGTTTCAAACAGCGCGTGCAAGAGGGTGGTGAAAGCTTAGAGGCCTTGCTGCCCGAAGCCTTTGCCAATTGCCGCGAGGCAGCGCGCCGCGCCTTGGGCCTGCGGGCTTTTGACGTGCAGTTGATGGGTGGGATCTTCTTGCATAAGGGCAATATCGCCGAAATGCGCACGGGCGAAGGCAAGACACTGGTTGCCACCTTTCCCGCCTATCTGAATGCCCTGTCGGGCAAGGGTGTGCATGTCGTGACCGTGAACGACTATCTGGCCAAGCGCGACGCGACTTGGATGGGCAAGGTTTACAGCGCTTTGGGCCTGACGACCGGGGTGGTTTACCCCTATCAACCTGAAGCCGACAAAATGGCCGCCTACCGCGCCGACATTACCTATGCCACCAACAACGAGTTGGGCTTTGACTATCTGCGCGACAATATGAAAGCCTCTATCGCCGAAATGGCGCAGCGAGGTCATAATTTCGCGATTGTCGACGAGGTTGATTCGATCCTGATCGACGAAGCGCGCACGCCTTTGATCATCTCGGGGCCCAGCCAAGATCGCAGCGATCTGTATCAAAAGGTCGACGCTTTAATCCCCGAACTTAACGAAACCCATTTCAAGCTAGACGAAAAAACCCGCGCTGCCACCTATACCGAAGAGGGCAACGAGTTTTTAGAACAGCGGCTGCTTACCGCTGGCCTGCTGCCCGATGGGCAATCGCTTTACGATCCCGAAAGCACGACCATTGTTCATCATGTCACCCAAGCTTTGCGGGCGCACAAGCTGTATCAAAAAGACCAGCACTATATCGTGCAAGCGGGCGAAGTCATGCTGATTGACGAATTCACCGGCCGGATGATGCGCGGCCGCCGCCTGTCGGAAGGCTTGCACCAAGCCATCGAGGCCAAGGAACGCGTCAAGATCCAGCCCGAGAATGTCACCCTCGCGTCGGTGACGTTCCAGAACTATTTCCGCCTTTATGGCCGCCTGTCTGGCATGACAGGCACGGCCACGACCGAGGCCGACGAATTCATGGAAATCTACAAGCTGGGCGTGGTCGAAGTGCCCACCAACCGCCCTGTCAGCCGGATTGACGACAACGATCAGGTTTTCCGCACCGCCCGCGAAAAACTTGAGGGTGTCGTGAAAACGATCCATGAGGCGCACGCCAAGGGCCAGCCTATTCTTGTGGGCACCACCTCGATTGAAAAGTCCGAAGCGTTGTCGGAACTGCTGAAAAAGGAAGGCGTCGCCCACAACGTTCTAAATGCCCGCCAACACGAGGCCGAGGCGCAGATTGTGGCAGATGCTGGCAAGTTCGGTGCGGTGACCATCGCCACCAACATGGCCGGTCGCGGCACCGACATTCAGTTGGGCGGCAATGTGGAACTAAAGGTGCTGGAGGCCATCGCCGCCGATCCGCATCTGAACCCCGACGAAGTGCGCACGAAGATTGAGGCCGCACACGCCGACGAAAAGGCCCGTGTGCTGGCCGCAGGGGGCCTGTTTGTTCTGGCCACTGAACGCCACGAATCGCGCCGGATCGACAACCAGTTGCGCGGCCGCTCTGGCCGTCAGGGCGACCCGGGGCGGTCGTCGTTCTTCCTGTCGCTGGAAGACGATCTGATGCGGATTTTTGGATCGGAACGGCTGGACAAGGTTCTGTCGACACTAGGCCTGAAAGAAGGCGAAAGCATTGTTCACCCAGGGGTGAATAAGTCGCTGGAACGTGCGCAAGCCAAAGTCGAAGGCCGCAACTTCGACATCCGCAAGCAATTGCTGAAATTCGATGATGTGATGAACGACCAGCGCAAAGCCATCTTTGGCCAGCGATTGGAAATCATGGAATCGGCCGACTTGGGCGAGATCATTCAAGATATGCGCCATCAGGTCAGCGAAGATTTGGTGACGTTCTACCTGCCGCCGAAATCCTACGCCGATCAATGGGACGCCCCCGGCCTTTATGCCGCCGTCATCGAAAAGATGAACATGAACCTACCCATCATCACTTGGGCTGCAGAAGAGGGCGTGGATCAATCCACAGTACTGGAACGTCTGGTCGCCGAAAGCGACAAGCAGATGGCGGCAAAGCTAGAGGCTTTTGGTGCCGAAACCATGCGCACGATCGAAAAGCAGTTCCTGCTGCAAACCATTGATGCCAAATGGCGCGAGCATCTGGTCACGCTGGAACATCTGCGCACCGTGGTGGGTTTTCGCGGCTACGCCCAGCGCGACCCGCTGAACGAGTATAAGACCGAGGCCTTTGCGCTGTTTGAATCGCTTTTGAACTCGCTTCGGCAAGAGGTGACGCAAAAGCTTGGCCTTGTGCGCCCGATGACGGCGGAAGAGCAGCAAGCCATGTTGGCCCAGATGCAGGCACAACAACAAGCCACTCGCGCCGCCGAGGCCCCCGCCGCCCGTCCGA
>CANIKY010000100.1 GCA_947468085.1 Paracoccaceae bacterium
GACAAATCCGGCGCTTATCAAAGCACCGTCTGGGTGGCGGGGGATAGCACCCGCTATTGGCGGCACCTGCGCACATGGTTTGATGCCACGGGTGGCCAAGGGGCGGATGGCGTGACAGGCGCCAGCGTCGGCGCAGGCCGCACGCTGACTATCACGCCTGACATCTCTGCCGCGATGATTGATGCGGGCTATGTGCTGCATATCGACGCTGCCGCCGAAAACATCGGCGAAAGCCCCAACGAGATTCAGGTGCCCCTGACCACGGCAGGCGCTGGGCAGGCAACCGCAGGAACCGGCTTTATCACCCAGTTCAAATACGGCCTTTAAGACACGAACAGTCAGGACCTTTTTATGGTGCGGCACCTGCATTCCCTGCCCGGTTTGATTTTTGGTCTGATCCTTTTGGTTCTGGCCTCGACCGGATCTATTCTGGCGCTGGCCCCTATGCTGGACAGGGTGCAGGCCCCCGCCGCCACCGGCCAAAGTGTGGCGGATGTGGCGGCGCTGGCTGTGGCGGAAAACCCTGGCTTGACGCGCCTGCACCGCAGCCCAAACGGGGTGATCTCGGCCTCGGTCAAGGCCAAGCTGTTCTTTCAGATGGTGACGATTGATCCCTCCACGGGAAAAGCCACCGGCCATGTGGGGGCTGGTGGCTTTTTTGATTGGATCAAGGAACTGCACCGGTCGTTTTTTCTGGATCAGACAGGGCACGGCATTGCGGGCCTCAGCGCTGGCGTGATGGTGCTGATGGCCTTTAGCGGTTTGGTGTTGCTGGCTGCCGCTTTGGGCGGATGGCGGCGAATGGGGCAAAGGGTGCGCGCGCCCGGTGCGCGCGGTTGGCACACGCGGGTGGCGCGGATAGCCGTGGTGGGGCTGTTTGTTTCTGCCCTGACGGGCGGATATATGTCGCTGGCGGCATTTGGGTTTATCAACGATGGCACCCAAGTTGAGGCGCCTTTTCCGGATAAAGTGGCGACGGGCAGCGCCTTGGCGGTTGGGCAATTGCAAGCTTTGCAAGCCGTGCCTTTGGCCGATCTGCGCGATCTGACCTTTCCGGCGGCAGGCGATCCGACGGATGCCTTCCTGATCCAAACCGCCACGGGCGAAGGCTATGTTGATCAGGTCAGCGGGCAGATAGCGAACTGGACGACCTATGGCAGCGCCCGCCAAGTCTGGGAGATGATCTATAAGCTGCACACCGGTCAGGGCCTGTGGATGGTCGGGCTGCTGCTGGGCCTTTCTGCGCTAGCGGTGCCGGTGCTGTTTGCCACGGGCACGGCGATCTGGTGGGTGCGCCGAAGGGCCATGCCAAGGCTACGCCACACTGCGCGCGCTTTGGTGGCGGACTTGGTCATTTTGGTGGGCAGCGAAGGTGGGACGACTTGGGGCTATGCGGCGGCACTGGCCGAGGCCCTGCATAAGCATGACCTGAAGGTTCATGTCGCGGCGATGAACGATCTGGGCCATTACCCGCAGGCGGGTGGCGTGATCTTGATGACCTCGACCTACGGCGATGGCGTGGCCCCTGCCAGCGCCGCGCGTTTCTTGGACAAGTTGACGCACAACGAAAGCGGCCTGCCTGTGGCGATATTGGCCTTTGGCGACCGGATGTTTGCCAGTTTTTGCGGCTACGGCGATCAGGTGCGTGCGGCCTTGGATGTGGCGGGCTGGCCCAGTTTTTTGCCCATGGCGCGGGTTGACCGCCAATCTGCCGCCGATTTCAACGCTTGGGTGCAAGATCTGGGTGCGTTGTTGGGCCTGACGTTGAAGATTGATTTGCAGATCCAGCGCCCCCGAATGATGCGGCTAGAACTTGTCGCCCGCGACGATTACGGGCAGCAAGTGCAGGCCCCCACTACCGTTTTGCGCTTTAGGGCGCATCGCCCATCAGGCTGGCGTGGGTTTTTCACGCGCCGCCCCGCCTATGCTGCTGGCGATCTGTTGGGCATGATGCCACCGGGCAGCGATGTGCTACGGCTTTACTCGCTCGCCTCCTCGCGCCGCGATGGGTTTGTCGAGATTGCTGTGCGCAAGATGCCGGGGGGGTTCTGCTCGGGCTGGTTGCATGATCTGGCCTTGGGCGCGCAGATTGACGCCTTTATCCGCCCCAACCCCGCCTTTCGCCCGCAATCGAAGGGGCCTGTCATCATGATTGCGGCAGGCACGGGGCTTGGGCCTATGGTAGGCTTTCTGCGCGCCATGCGCCAAGGGCGCGGAGCGGAGCTTTACTTTGGGGCGCGGGATCCTGCTTCGGATTACCTTTACGAACAGGTCTTGGCTGAAGCTTTGGCCCAAGGCCGCCTGTCGCGCCTGACCACCGCCTTTAGCCGCGTGCAAGACCGCGCCTATGTGCAAGACCGATTGCGCGGCGATGCCGAGCATTTGGCCACCCAGATCAAACGCGGCGGGCAAGTGCTGGTCTGCGGATCGATCGCCATGGCCCGCGCGGTGGCGGTTGAATTTGAAACTGCCTTAGCGCCCTTTGGCTTGTCAGTCGCGGCCCTGCGGGCTGAAGGGCGCTATCTTGAGGATGTCTATTGACCCTGCGCACCCTGTCCGGCCCCGCGATGGGCAGCCGCTGGACGGTGCGGCTGGAGTGTGACGACGCTCAGGCTGCAGCCCTGACCCCCATCTGCGCGCAAGCTGTGGAAGTGGTGGAGCAGCAGACCAGCCACTGGCGCGCTGACAGCGACCTAAACCGCCTGAATGCCGCACCTGTAGGCGCGTGGGTTGACCTGCCCGCGCATCTGATGTGCGTGCTAGAGATGTCGGCCAAGATTGCCCGCGCCTCTGACGGGGTGTTTGACATCGGCGTGGGCGCCTTGGTGCAAGCTTGGGGCTTTGGGCCTGCGCAGGGCGTGGCGGACCCTGCGGCGATTGGGGCCATGATGGGCAAAGCCATTCGCAGTTCTGAGGCGCTGGAATTGGACATGGCGGCAAGCCGCGCCCGAAAGAATGCCGCGATGCTGCTGGACCTGTCAGGCATCGCCAAGGGCTACGCGGTGGATGTACTGGCCAAGGTGGTGGCCGATCATGGTGTGACCCAGTGCCTATGTGGGCTGGACGGCGAGCTTGTGGCGCGCGGGCTGCGCCCTGATGGCCAGCCATGGGCTATAGCACTGGAACAGCCCGACCCCACCCGCCGCGCAGCACGCAGCATGATCGAACTGAAGGACCGCGCCATTGCGACCTCGGGCAGCTATCGGCATTTCGTCACGCTGGGTGATTTGCGGGTGTCGCATACGATGAACCCGCGTACCGGCGGGCCTGCGGTGGGAAAGCTGGTATCGGTCAGCGTGCTGCATGACAGCTGTATGCAGGCTGATGCTTGGGCGACCGTGCTGATGGTGCTGGGCGATCAGGCCGGACCAGAGTTTGCCAAGGCGCAAGGATTGCAGGCGATTTTCTTGGCCGAGGTAGGCGGCGAGATCCGCGAAACGCTGACGGGGTTTTCGCCCGCCGGATAGGGGGGATGCGGGGCCTAGCCTTGCGGCAAAACCAGAATGGCGCGAAAATCGTTGACGTTGGTCAGGGTGGGGCCTGTGACCACCTGACCGCCTATCGCTGCAAAGAAACTATGGGCGTCGTTGCGGGCCAAGGCCAGCGCGGGATCAACCCCTACGGCCCGCGCCTTGGCCAAGGTATCGGGGCCGATCAGGGCACCTGCCACCTCTGCCGCCCCGTCAACGCCGTCGGTGTCGCAGGCGATGGCGTGAATGCCCGCAGCCCCTTGCAGCGCCAAAGCTAAGGCCAAGCAAAACTCGGCGTTTGGCCCGCCAATGCCATCGCCGCGCCGAGTGACGGTCAACTCGCCGCCCGACAGCAGCAGGACAGGGGCATTACTGCGAGCTTGCAAGGCGGTTTGGGCCAGTGTCGCGGCCACGTCGCGCGCTTCGCCTTCTAGCGCGTCGCCTAACATGATCACACGAAGGCCCTCGGCCTTGGCCATGGCCTGCGCAGCGGCCAAGGATTGCGCTGGGGCCGCATAAATGCGGTTGGTGGTGCGCGACAGGCGCGGATCGGCGGGGGGGATTACGCCAGTTGGTCGCCTTAAAGCCTCCAAGGCGGTGACGGGCACTTGGGCCGCCCAATGCGCCAAGATCGCCAAAGCCTGATCGGGGGTTGAGGCATCTCCCACCGTGGGGCCTGATCCGATAAAGGCCATATCATCCCCCGGCACATCCGAGATCATCAGCGCCAGCACCCGCGCCGGATAAGCCGCCGCCGCCAACTGGCCGCCTTTGACACGGCTAAGATGCTTGCGCACCGTGTTCATCTGCACAATTGGTGCACCGCAGGCCAGAAGGGCTGCGTTGACTGCTTGCTTTTCGGCCAGACTGACGCCTTCGACAGGGCAAACCAGCATGGCCGACGCCCCGCCCGAAATCAGCGCTAAGACGAAATCCCCTTCACCCAAGCCGCTCAGCAGCGCTAACATTTCCGCTGTGGCCACGGCCCCTGCCGCATCGGGCACAGGATGGGCGGCCTCGACAATCTTGATGCCTTGGCAGGGTCGGCCATAGCCGTAGCGGGTTATGACCAATCCCTCGCAGGGGCCCCATGCCGCCTCTACTGCTTCGGCCATGCGGGCTGAGGCTTTGCCCGCCCCCACAACCACCACCCGCCCCGCAGGCTTGGGCGGCAAATGGGCAGCAAGCGATCGCATGGGGTCGGCCACTTCCACCGCCTTGTCAAAAAGAGCACGCAGCAACGACTGTGGGGTCATAGTGCACCTAAGCTAGAGCCGCGCACAATCAGGCGCACGGGGGTGTGAACTTCGGGCGGGGGTAGGGTGCCGTCTTCCAGCCAAGCCAAAATCGTCTGCGCCACGCCCGCGCCAAAGCCCGCGATGTCGCAATGCACCGAAGTCAGCGCCGGATAAACCTGTGCGCAGTCTTCGATATCGTCAAATCCTATCAGGCGAAAATCGCGCCCGACGGGACGGCCTTGTTCGGCAAAGCCTGCTAGCATGCCCAGCGCCACAAGGTCGTTAAAGCAGATCGCGGCGTCGACCTTGGGATGATCGCGAGCCAGATCAAGTGCTGTGGCGCGACCAAAGGCGCGGGTCGGGCGGCCATGCAGGGCTAGGGGGGGCAGGCCGCACGCTTGCAAGGTGGCCAGATAGCCTGATAGGCGCTCTTGGGTCACGGCGCGGCCCTCTTGGCCGCCGACAAACGCGATGTTCTGCACGCCGCAGGCCACCAAATGCTGCGCAGCAATTTCGCCGCCGCGACGATAATCAGGCGCGGTAAAGGGGAACATCCCGACCCGCGTATCTACCTTGCGCAGCACCTGCATCACGGGCAATCCCGCGCGGTGCAGGGGGTCAAAGGTTGTCTCCTCAGCCCCATAGGTCGGCGAGATCACCATTGCGCTGACGCCGTGTTCGATCATCGACCCGACCACTTGCGCTTGCAGCATCGGATCTTCGTCAGTGTTGGCGATCACGGTGGCATAGCCGCGCTGCGACAGCGCCATTTGCAGCGAGGTGGCGAATTCGGCAAAGAACGGGTTGCGCAGATCGTTGATCACCAAGCCAATAAGCCCAACGCGGTTTGATCGCAGATTGGCCGCGTTGCGGTTGTAGACATAGCCCAGATCGGCCATCACCTTCTGCACCGCCTGTCGGGTTGCAGCCTTAACAGCCGGGCTTTTCTGAAACACCAAACTGACAGTGGATTTTGACACCCCTGCCGCGCGCGCCACATCAACAATGGTTGGTCGCCTGCTCATGGGATGCCGTGCAGCGCCAACAAGTTGGCCATCCGCTGCTCTGCCAGATCGGGCGCGGTCAGCAAGCCCGCCTGATCGGCCAGCCAAAAGACCTGCGCGTAATGGGTGATCTCACGGCTGGATTGCAGGCCGGCGGGCATGATGAAATGGCGCTGGGTGCCGTTCAGCCACGACAAAAAGGCGATGCCCGCCTTGTAAAACCGCGTGGGGGCTTTGAAGATCTCGCGGCTAAGGGGCACGGTGGGGGCTAGCAGACGGTGATAGGTGGGCAAATCGCCCAAGGCCAAAGCCTCAAGCGCCTGCGAGGCGGCGGGGGCGATGGCCGCGAAGATGCCAAGCAGGGCGTGGGAGTAGCGGGTGCCATCGCCTGCGATTAGATCGGCATAGTTGAAATCATCGCCGGTATAAAGCCGCACGCCTGCTGGCAAACGGGCGCGGAAGGATTCCTCATGCGCTTGATCCAGAAGGGAAATCTTGATGCCGTCCACCTTGGCGGGGTTTTCGGCGATCAACCTTAACACAAATTCAGACGCCGTGGCCACATCGCGGCTGCCCCAATAACCTGCCAAGGCCGGATCGAACATATCGCCCAGCCAGTGCAACACCACAGGGTCGCGTGCGCCGTCAATCAGGCGGCGGTAGACTTTGTGATAGGTGGCCTGATCCGCACCCATGGCGGGAAAGGCGCGGCTGGCCATCAAGATCAACTGGCCACCGGCAGCTTCAATCACTTCGGCTTGGGTCTCGTAGGCGGCTAGGATGGCCGAGGTATCGCGCAAATCTGCCAAAGCGATGTGATCCGTCCCGGCCCCGCAGGCCACGCGCGGGGCCAAAGGATGCGCCTTGGCAGCGCGCATCGTGCGGATGATCAACTCTTTCGCGGTGGCCCAATCCACGCCCATGCCGCGTTGGGCGGTATCCATCGCCTCGGCCAACCCTAGGCCCTGATCCCACAGGCCAATGCGAAAGGCCAAGGTGGCGTCCCAGTCGACGGCGGGTCGGGTGTCCCATGGGCTACGCTCGGCCATGGGGTCGCTGATGATATGCGCTGCGGCAAAGGCGGTGCGGGTTAACGCCACACGCGGGACGCGGGGCACAAGGGGGGTGCCTTGCAAGGTGTAAGGGGCAAGCGTGCCGTCATAGGTTGGCAGAATTAGCATGGTTTAGGCTACCTTCAGATCAAAGACCAAAAGCCCGTCAATCCCGCCTTGGGCATGGGCCACCAACTGCGCGCCAAAGGCCTTGTGGTCGGGATCGTCGGCATAGGTTTGCAGCGTGTCCCACCCGGTAAAGTCGATGGTGAAGCCGTGCAGATAGCCGCGTTCCAACTGCTCGGGGCTTTCTGATCGGCCTGCGGCATAAGAAAGGAGGCCGGGCAGTTTGGCGGCCAAGCGGGGGAGGGCTGCAAAGATTTTGGCAATCGCGGCCTCGGTCACCTCAGGCTTAAAACGGATCAGAACGATGTGGCGGATCATGCTTGGCCCCTGATCATATCGGCTGCCTTTTCCGCGATCATGATCGTGGCGGCATTGGTGTTGGAGGATACAACGCTGGGCATGATCGACGCATCCACCACCCTTAGCCCGGCTATGCCGTTAAAGCGCAACTGCGGGTCAACCACGGCGGCGGGGTCTGATCCCATGCGGCAGGTGCCTGCGGGGTGATGGTCGGTCTTGGCATGGGCGCAGGCGTAGTTGAAATAATCTTCGTCGGTTTGCACATCGGGGCCGGGTAAGCGTTCGGCCAGCACAAAGGGTTTCAGTGCGTCTTGGCGCATGATGTCACGCGCCAGTTTCAGGCCACGGATCGACATCTCGCGGTCGTAAGGATCGGCCCAATAGTTGGGGTCGATCAAGGGCGCGGCCAGCGGGTCAGCACTCGCCAGCCTTACGGTGCCGCGCGATCTGGGCCGCAGATAGGCCGAGTTCAGCGTGACCCCGCCCTGCGCCATAGCGGCCACGCCCGCCTCGATCCCCGAGCCTAAGCCCAGATGCAGTTGAATGTCGGGCGAGCGGGCGTTGGGGTCAGCATACCAAAACCCCCCCGTTTCAAACAGGCTGGAGGCGACAGGCCCCTTGCGCGTCAGCAGATATTGTAGTGCTGCCAAAGCCGACAGATGCGGCTTGGCGAAGCGGTCGTAAGTATGCGGGCCAGTGCATTCGGCGATAACAAACAGGTCGACATGGTCTTGCAGGTTCGCCCCAACGCCGGGCTGGTCAAGAACCACAGGAAGCCCAAGGTTGCGCAAATGATCCGCAGGCCCGATCCCCGACAGTTGCAACAAGCGCGGCGACCCGATGGCCCCCGCCGACAAGATCACCTCACCCGCCCGCACAATGCCTTGTCCGGCTAGGTCTACCCCCGTGGCGCGGCCTTGATCCACCACAATGCGCAGCACCTGAGCACCTGTCAGCACTGACAGGTTCGCCCGCCTCTCGGCTGGCCGCAGATAGGCTGTGGCGGTGGACGAGCGGCGGTAGTTCTTTTGCGTCAGTTGGTAAAAGCCCACGCCGTCTTGTACCTCTCCGGTCATATCCAGATTGCGCGGAATGCCGAGTTGGGCGGCGGCGGCAAAATAGGCATCGCAGATGGGCAAAGGCGCGCGGGGTTGGCTGACGCCCAAGGGGCCACCTTGGCCGTGGTAGCGGTTGGCGTGGGTGTCGTTATCTTCAGCCTTGCGGAAATAGGGCAGGATGTCGTCATAGCCCCAGCCGGTGCAGCCCGCCTGCCGCCACTCGTCATAATCCAGCGCGTTGCCGCGGGTATAGATCTGCGCGTTGATGGAAGACCCGCCGCCGATCACCTTGGCTTGGGTGTAGCGGATCACCATATCTTTCATGTGGCGTTGCGGGGTTGTGTGCCAGCCCCATGATCCGATCCCCTTGGTCATCTTCGCAAAGCCTGCGGGCAGGTGATACAGCGGATGACGGTCGCGCCCGCCCGCCTCCAGCAGCAAGACGCGGCGATTGGGGTCTTCGGTTAGGCGCGCGGCCAGAACCGATCCAGCCGAGCCGCCGCCGATGATAATGGTGTCATATTCCATGTCACAACCTGCTGATTGAAAGCCCGCCGTCCACCGGCAGGACGGCCCCATTGGCAAATGCCATCTGCCCCAGTGCCAAGGGCACGGCGACAGACCCGATATCCGCAGGCTGGCCCCATCTTGCAGCGGGCACCAACCCATCGGCGATGCGGGCAGAGTATTTGTCATGCACCCCCGCCGTCATCGCCGTGTCGATAATGCCCGGTCGCAGGTCAAACACGCCCACGCCGTGCGGCGCCATCCGCACGGCGAAAAGCTGCGCCATGGTGGCAGCTGCGGATTTCGACAGGCAGTATTCCGCCCGCTCGACCGAGATCATCTGCGCACTGACCGAGGTGACAAACAGCATCGACCGGTAGTGGTCCGACGGTGTGGCCAGCATCCGCCGCGCCACCTCTTGCGCCAAAAAGAATGCGCCGCGCAGGTTGATGCCCATGACATGGTCAAAGCTTTCCGCCGTCAGGGTCAGCATATCGCCGCGCTGGCGTGCCGGAACGCCTGCGTTTGACACAAAGCAGGTCACATCGCCCACCGCATCCAACAAGGCGGCAGGGTCGCCGCCCAAAAGGTCATGCTGCAGATACCGCGCAGCGGGCAGCACCCTCAAGGCCGATTGAACAGCGGGCGCGCCTTCGTCCAATTCCGCTGCCATCACCACAGCAAACCCCGCAGCCGACAGGGCTTGGGCAATGCCCAGCCCGATGCCCTGCTGCCCGCCAGTAATCAGCGCCGTTTTCATCCCAGCACCCCTGCAATATGCGCCCCGGCCCGCAGCGCCAAGGCGGCGATGGTCAGGCTGGGATTGACCGCTGCCGAGGTGGGCAAGACCGAGGCATCGACGATATACAGATTGTCCAGATCATGCGCCTTCAGGTTCACATCCACGACCGAGGCTTTGGGGTCCGCCCCCATCCGCGCCGTCCCACATTGGTGGCTGGGGGTCTTTTTCTCGAAGGTCTTTGACATCACGATGGGCCAGCCGGCCTTGCGCAAAGCGGCTTTCAGCTTCGCGGTCAAAAACTGATGCGCGCCGAAATTGCTGCGCTGCCAGTGCAGCACGATCTTGCCGTCTTTCACCAAGACGCGGCTGTCGGGGTTGGGCAGGTCTTCGGACATGGTCATCAAATGCATCGAATGTTCGGCCACATATCCGGCCAACCACAACGGCCACCCTGTCTCGGCTGCCAGAATATCGCCTGTCACCTTGCCCAGCATTTGCACATTGCCTAAAGGGCGGTTGCCCGGCCCGCCTTGCAGATACCAATCGTTGAACTGGATGGTCTTTTCATAGACGGCGGTGTTGCGGCGAAACGGGCTAAAGGCCAAAACCGCCGAGATGTTGTGGTTCATAAAATTGCGCCCGACCTGATCCGAGCTGTTGGCCAAGCCCGCCGGATGGTCCGCGTTGGTCGAGGTCAGCAGCATCGCCGCCGACTTCACCGCCCCCATGCACAGGCAAATCACAGGCGCAGAGATGTGCTGCGCTTGCCCGTTTGACATATATTCCACTGCCGTGATCTTGCGACCTTCCGCGTGCAGGCGCGTCACCTCGGCGTTGCGCAGCAAAGTGACATTGGGGTGTTTCAGCGCCTCGGCCAGCCCGCAGGTTTCGGCATCCATCTTGCCGCCGCGCGTGTTGGGAAAGCCGTCAAAGGTTTGCGGCCCGCCTTCCAGCCATTTGTCGATATCCACCCCCAA
>CANIKY010000101.1 GCA_947468085.1 Paracoccaceae bacterium
GACCTTGGGCGCAGAGCCCACGTTGATTGTCGCGCGCGACCCGACGGGGGACGGAATTGTTGCGATGCCGCTAGACACTTCGGCTATTGCCAACAACCATTGGCAATATGTCGTGACATGGTTTTCTTTGGCCGCTGTCTGGTTCGTGATGACAGGCTTTCTGTTGTGGCGTATCAGGCAGCAAACTGCGAAGGCTGGATGATGCGCTATATCTCGACCCGGGGGACGGCCCCGATTTTGACCTTTGGCCAAGCCATGATGACGGGGCTGGCGCGCGATGGCGGGCTTTATGTGCCCCAAGTCGTGCCGCACCTTAGCAAGGCCGATTTCGCGGCGCTGGCGGGCAAGTCTTATGAGGACATCGCCTTTGGCGTGATGAAGCCCTTTATGGGCGACACGTTCAGCGATGATGAATTTCGTGGATTGATCGCCAAGGCCTATGCGGGCTTTGGCCATCCGGCGCGTGCGCCGCTGAAACAATTGGCACCGAACCATTTCTTGCTGGAATTGTTTCACGGGCCGACCTTGGCCTTTAAAGACTTTGCCATGCAACTGATCGGCCAGATGATGCAAGCGGCTTTGGCCAAGACGGGCGAGCGGATCACCATCGTGGGGGCGACCAGCGGTGACACCGGCAGTGCTGCGATGGAGGCGTTTCGCGGCTTGGCGAATGTGGATGTGTTCATCTTGTTCCCGCATGGCAGGGTGTCAGATGTGCAGCGCCGCCAGATGACGACCCCGGTGGAAAGCAATGTGCATGCCTTGGCCATGGACGGGTCGTTTGACGATGCGCAGGCGCGGGTCAAGGATATGTTCAACGACTTCGCCTTTCGCGATGGGGTGCGGTTGGCAGGGGTCAACAGCATCAACTGGGCGCGGGTTCTGGCGCAGGTGGTGTATTATGTCAGCAGCGCGCTGTCCTTGGGCGCTCCGCATCGGCCGGTCAGCTTTACGGTGCCGACCGGCAATTTCGGCGATGTCTTTGCAGGCTATATCGCGCGGTCTATGGGGCTGCCGATCGACAAACTGGTGATCGCCACCAATCAAAACGACATTTTGGACCGCGCCCTGCGTAACGGAAGCTATGCGATGGATGGGGTGAAACCCTCGATCTCGCCGTCGATGGATATTCAGATCTCGTCCAACTTTGAACGCGCCTTGTTTGACGCTTATGGCCGCGATGGGGCTGCGGTGGCAGGGCTGATGGCGCAGATGAAGGACGGTGGGTTTCAGATCGCCGATAGCGCGTTGCACAGCCTGCGGGGCACCTTTGCCTCGGGCCGCTGTTTGGAAGGCGAAACCTTGACCACCATTGCGCGCACCCTTCAACAGACGGGCGAGCTTTTGTGCCCGCATGGCGCGGTGGGGGTGAAGGTGGCCGAAGAGCATATGGGCGATGTGCCGATGATCACGCTGGCCACGGCCCATCCGGCCAAATTCCCCGATGCGGTGGAACAGGCCGTCGGCCTGCGCCCCGCGCTGCCACCGCGCATGGCCGATTTGTTCGAACGGCCCGAACGGGTTACCCGCGTGCCCAATGATCTGGGCGCTTTGCAATCTTTGGTCCGCGAAAGGATCGCCCTGTGACAGTCAAGCTCACCACCCTCGCCAATGGATTGCGTATTGTAACCGAAGACATGCCGGGGCTCAAAAGTGCTTCGGCCGGGGTTTGGGTGACAGCGGGGGGGCGGCACGAGCGGCCCGAGCAAAACGGCATCGCGCATTTTCTGGAACATATGGCCTTTAAGGGGACCGAGCGGCGCAGCGCCTTGCAGATTGCTGAAGAGATCGAGGATGTGGGCGGCTATATCAACGCCTATACCAGCCGCGATATGACGGCCTATTATGCGCGCGTTTTGAAAGACGATGTGGCGATGGCCTTGGATGTGATTGGTGACATCGTGCTGAACCCCGCCTTTGACGAGGCCGATATCGAAACCGAGCGCCATGTGATCTTGCAAGAAATCGGGCAGGCTTTGGATACGCCTGACGACATCGTGTTTGATTGGCTGCAAGAAGTGTCTTACCCCGACCAATCCTTTGGCCGCACGATTTTGGGGCCGCAAGAGCGGGTCAGCGCCTTTACCCGCACCGATTTGCAAGGCTTTGTGGCCGAACGCTATGCACCGGGCCAGATGATCTTGGCCGCGGCGGGCGGAGTGGACCATGACGCGATTGTAGCCCAAGCCGAAGGGATGTTTGGCGGCCTTGCGCCCCGCGCGGCCTTGGGCTTTGAACCGGCGCGCTTTGCGGGATCCGAGCGGCGTGAGGTCAAGGACCTGGAACAGGTCCACTTCGCCATGGCCTTTGACGGGCCGGGCTATCGGCACCCCGATGTGCATGTGGCACAAATCTATGCCACGGCCATGGGGGGGGGCATGTCTAGCCGCCTGTTCCAGAAAATCCGCGAAGAACGCGGCCTGTGCTATTCGATCTTCGCGCAGGCGGGGGCATCGGAAGATGCGGGACAGATCACGGTTTATGCGGGCACCTCGGCCGACGAGATCGCCGATCTGATGACGCTGACGATGGACGAGATGAAACGTGCGGCTGACGATATGTCAGACGCCGAAGTGGCCCGCGCGCGCGCGCAGATGAAGGCCGGTATGCTGATGGGGCTGGAAAGTGCCTCGTCGCGGGCCGAGCGCGTGGCGCGGATGCTGGCGATCTATGGCCGTGTGCTGGATGTGGACGAGGTGGTGGCCAAGATTGACGCCGTGACCACCGCCGATGTGCGCCGCTTTGCAGGCGCTGTGACCGAGGCGGGGGCGGCGCTGGCCCTTTATGGGCCGGCGGGGGCCGCGCCTGATCTGGACACCGTCCGTGCGCGGTTGCGCGGCTGATGTTTGGCCTGCGCAAAAGGCCCAATATCGAAAGCGAACGCATGACGCTGCGCCTGCCGGTGCACGCCGATTACCGCGCTTGGGCCGAGCTGCGCGAAATCTCGGCGGATCATCTGATCCCATGGGAACCGGTGCGTGCCGAAGACCACCTGTCACGCAAGGCCTTTACCAACCGTGTGTATTGGGCGGGGCGGGCCGATGCGCAGGGCACGGCTTTGCCTTTGATGATGATCCGGCGGGTGGATAATGTGCTTTTGGGGGCCATCACGCTGGACAATATCCGCCGGGGCCCCGTGCAGGCGGGCACCTTGGGCTATTGGATCGGCGCGCCCTTTGCCCGCCAAGGCTATATGCGCGAGGCGATCCAGGCCGTGGTGCACCACGCCTTTCAGATCATGGACCTGAGCCGGATTGAAGCGGCCTGTTTGCCTGAAAACGTGCCATCCCGCGGGGTGCTAGAGACGAGCGGTTTCAAATATGAAGGGGTGGCGCAAAGCTATCTGCAAATCAACGGGCGGTGGCGCAACCATGTGCTTTACGCCAACCTGCGTTTTGACCGGCGTGGGCGGACGGATGTGGGGTAGGGCGAAAGTCGGGTAGGGTGAAAGTCGGGGGGGCTGCGCCGCCCCCCGAACCCCCCGCGCCTAGGGGAGGCTCGCCTCCCCTAGGGACCCCTTGAGGATATTTGAGCCCATGTGAAAGGGGCAGGGGGCGGTTGCGAAAGCCATTGGGCGGGTAAGGGGTGTGTGATGTTGAATGCGGCTGATCCATCGTTTCTAGCGGAACTGGCGGCTAATCTGCCGGATGGCACGCTGCGCCCTGTCGCGCCGCGGTATCTGGAAGAGCCGCGCGGAAAGTGGCGGGGGCAGGCGGCGGCGGTGGCGTGCCCGGCCTCGGCCAAGGAGGTGGCTGTGATTGTGCGCGCCTGCGCTGCGGCGCGGGTTGGCCTTGTGCCTTGGGGCGGCGGGACAGGGCTTGTCGGTGCGCAGGTGATGGGTTCGGGGCCTGCGCCACTGCTGGTGTCGATGGAACGGATGGCTTGTATCCGCGCCAAGTATGCCGCTGAGAATGTGCTGGTGGCGGAAGCTGGCGTGATATTGGCCGATTTGCACCAAGCTGCAGAGGCTGTGGATCGGATTTTTCCACTGTCCTTGGCCAGCCAAGGGTCTTGTGCCATAGGCGGCAACTTGGCCACCAATGCTGGTGGTGTCAATGTGCTGCGCTACGGCAATGCGCGCGATCTTTGCTTGGGGTTAGAGGCGGTTCTACCCGACGGGTCAATCTGGCATGGGCTAAACCGCCTGCGCAAAGACAACACCGGATATGATCTGCGCAACCTGCTGATCGGATCTGAGGGCACCTTGGGAGTGATCACGGCCGCAAGCTTGCGCCTGTTTGCCAAGCCCGCCGCCCAAGGTGCAGCACTGATGGTCGTGCCCAACCCGGCTGCAGCCCTGTCGCTGCTGGCCTTGGCGCAGGCGCGCAGCGAAGGTGTATCGGCGTTTGAACTGATCTCGGGCATGGGATTGCGGTTTTTGTGCGAAACCATGCCGCAGATCCGCCAACCTTTTGCACAAGTGCCTGACTGGATGGTGCTGATTGACCTTGGGCTGACCAGCGGTGCCCCTGAGGCGGTTTTGAGCGAACTGTTCGAAGAAGCGCAAGGCCAAGGGCTTGTCCTTGACGGTTTTGTCGCCCAATCCGCTGCCCAGCGCGCCCAGTTTTGGGCGCTGCGCGAGACGATCCCGCTGGCCAACCGCGCCGTGGGGGCGATCTCATCGCATGACATAGCGCTGCCCTTGGGCGAGATTGCAGATTTCATCCGCAGTGCCGATGTCGCCCTTGCGGCGCTTGGGCCTTGGCGGATCAACTGTTTTGGCCACCTGGGCGACGGCAATCTGCATTACAATGTCTTTCCCCCAAAGGGCGAAAAAGCCGCAAGCTTTCACACCAAAATCCAAGCCATCCAAGATTTGGTCCACACGATGGTGATGGCGCGCGGCGGCTCTTTCAGTGCCGAGCATGGGATTGGCCGTTTGAAAGTGGCCGACCTTGAACGCTTTGGCGATCCAGCCAAACTGGCCGCCATGCGCGCCATCAAACAGGCACTTGACCCCAATGGAATCATGAACCCGGGTGCTGTTTTGCGCTGATCTTCTTCACCAAGCCGCAAATATGCCCAAGAGGGCATGCGACCCTGCCGGCTTGGGGCCGACGCGCGGGGTTTGGCATAAGTACGCCCTGCCGGGTGTCCGACAGGGCGCTGGGGTGGGGTAGTGGGTCACTTTTGCAAGCAGCGCCCATCCAGTTGGGTAGACCGGACAAAAACAGTTAGGCTGATTCGGGTTAGAAAAACGTTAACGCGGCCAAAAATTCAGCAGGCCTTACAGCCCCTCAAAGGCGCACAGGGCATGCACATCCATCCCCATCGCCTCTAGCTTCTTACGGCCGCCAAGATCCGGCAGGTCGACCACAAAGGCGCAACCGATCACCTGTGCGCCCAAGCGTTCGATCAGCCTGATCCCCGCCTCTGCCGTTCCGCCGGTGGCCAAAAGGTCATCCACCAGCAGCACCTTTTCTCCGGCGCGCATCGCATCGTCATGCACCTCGACCACGGCCTCGCCATATTCCAACTTATAAGCCTGCGCGATCGTCTGGCCCGGCAGCTTGCCCTTCTTGCGGATCGGCACAAAGCCGGTCGACAGTTGATGCGCCACAGCGCCGCCCAGAATAAACCCGCGCGCCTCTAGCCCTGCCACCTTGTCAATCCGCATCCCGGCATAGGGGGCCAGCAGCTGGTCCACACACATGCGAAACCCGCGCGGGTCGGCAAACAGCGTGGTGACATCGCGAAACAAAATCCCCTCATGCGGGAAATCCACGATGGTGCGGATATAGTCTTTGACACTTTTTTTCATATCGGCCCCTGTGATGCGCCGGTTATCGCTAGCACGACCTAAAGCTGCGCTACAAGCACTGCTCATGGGCAGCCACACCCCGCAGGTCACGTCGCCCTCAACATCCTAATCCAGCGGCAATGCCGCAAAATCTACAGGCGATCAAACTTCGCCATGACAAACCTGTTCTGCTCAAATACCCCTTCATCATGACCAACCCCACACGAAAGGGCAAGCGATGACGGCAGAGCTTTTGGCTTCGGTGCGGGCGGCCTTTGAGGGGGTGGCGGTGGCACGGCCGTTCTTGGCGGAGTGGCCGGAGGTGGGGCCTTTGCGCGACGTGCAGCCAGCGAGCCTGCCGGTATGTCAGTGGTTAAGCACGATGGGCAAGGCGGGCATCATGGGCGCATTGCGGGAGGCCGCGCCTTCCTTGCGCTGGCAGCAAACCTACGGCGCGGGCGATTTTGGCGCAGACTTTCTGCATGGCTATGGGTGGAGCGAGTTTATCGGCCTGCGCGGGCCTATCCCCAGCACGCAGATTGCTTGCGGTGTTTTGCTGCTTGGCCCCCATATCATCTATCCCGCCCATGCCCATGCGGCCGAAGAGGTTTACCTCCCGATCTTCGGCCAAGCTGAATGGCAGCAGGGGGACGGCGCATTTACGCGTGTGCCTGTCGGCCAGCCCATCCACCATGCGCCTTGGGTGCCTCATGCGATGCGGGTGGGGGCAGAGCCGCTGGCCGCGCTTTATCTGTGGCGGGGCGGGGATTTGGCGGCCAAGTCGGTGATTTTGGGCACCTAATCGGGGCGTTTGAGCGTGAGCGTTTCGGTGATCTGCGCATAGTCCATATAGCCTAGGCGCGACATGACTTGGGCTTTGACCACATCAAACTTACCGTCCGTCAGATATTCATCCCCGATATGAACACCGATGACCGTGCCGATCACCATGAAATCCTCGCCACCTTCCAGCGTGACGACCTGTTGCAAGCGGCATTCTAGCGTTGCAGGCGATTGCGCCACGCGGGGGCAGTTGATCAATGTGCATTCGGCCTTTTGCACACCCGCATGGGCGAACTCATCCACCCCAAGGGCGAGATGGGCCGAGGTTTGGTTCATCTTTTCCCAAAAGGGTCGCGAGACGACGTTGGTGGCAAAGACGCCGGTGTTTTGGATGTTGCGGATCGAATCTTTCATGGAACCGGCAAACATAACCTGCGGTGGGGTATATGCCACGGCGTTGAAAAAGGAATAGGGGGCCAGATTATCGCCTTGTGGCCCACGGGTGGAAATCCAGCCGATGGGGCGGGGGGCCACGATGGCGTTAAAGGGGGAATGTGGCAGGCCGTGGCCGTCTTTGGGCTGGTAGAACATGGTGGCAGCTCGCAGAGTTTGGGGCAAGGGGGGCGGTGGGGAGGAGCTTAGGCAGTGGGCGGAGCAAAGGGAAGAGGTCGGGACAAAAGCTTGGGATTTGATCCTGTCATCTTCACATGTTACGCGCGTTTGAAGATGATTCTCCTTGGGCCTGACCGGAGGCGCCTTGTATCAGTTGGAAGAAGAGACCGAAGCCGACTGGTGGGAGGTGGAGGCGCTTTATGACCTGTGCTTTTCGCCGGGGCGTACGGCCTTGTCTTCGTACAGATTGCGTGACGGGGTTCCTACGGTGGCAGCCTTGTGCCTGACGCTGCGGGCTGACGGTGTGCTGGTGGCGGCGATCCGCTATTGGCCGATCGAGGTGGGCGGCGAGGATGCCTTGCTTTTGGGCCCTGTGGCCGTGCACCCCACCCATCAGGGCGAAGGTTTGGGGGGTCTTTTGATCAACGAAAGCCTGACCGAGGCCCGCCGCTTGGGGTGGGAGCGCGTGCTTTTGGTGGGCGATCTGCCCTATTACCGCCGCTTTGGCTTTGAAAAGCGCGCCGATGTGGTGATGCCGCCCCCCACCAACCCCGACCGCGTGCTGGGTTTTGCCCTCAAAGCCGGGGCTTGGGACCATGTCGGCGGGCCGGTGACCAAAGTGACGGCCGCTTAAACCCGTCATGGGTCTTTTCTGTCTGCCCTTTGAGGCCCATATTGGGCCTTATGAGCCAACTTCCCGCCCCCATCCTGCACGATCTAGAGCTGCAAGCCGCCCGTTTGGCGCAAGAAAGCGCGCGGGCCGAAGGGTCTTGGGTCGCCAAAAGCCGCAGTTTGGGTGCGGGGCTTGAGGCGCAATGGGCAAAGCTGCCCCAATCCTTGCGTGCGCAGGTCGAGGTGCAACTGGCCCAAGCGCTGCGATTGGGCCTTGGCCTTGCCAAATCAGCCCCGCAAACCAGCGCGCGCCAGCAACGCTGGGTGATCATCGCGGCAGGGGCGGCCGGCGGGTCTGTTGGCCTTGCGGGGGCTTTGGCGGAATTGCCCTTGGCCATGGTCGTCTTTTTGCAAGCCATCCGCCAAGAGGCGCGCGAGGCTGGATTGAACCCTGACCGCGACGGCGTGGCCATGGCCAGTCTGGACATCTTGTCCAGCGGGCGGGTGCTGGGCGCGGCAGAGGTGCTGGATCCGGCCTATCTGTCTGGACGCTTGGCGCTGGCAGGGCCCAGCCTGTCGGGATGGATCGCACGCACCGTGCCGCGCTTGGTGCCCCTTATCGGGCCAAGGCTTGCGGCATCAGCCGTTCCGCTGGTGGGGGCCTTGGGCGGGGCGGTGCTGAATGCGGCGTGGCTGGAACACTACCGCCGTCTGGCGCGCATACGCTTTGGGCTGATGGTTTTGGCCGAACATCACGGGGCCGAGGCGGTGGTGCGCGCCTTTGCGCGGGCGCAAGCTTTGCCTGCCGTGGACTAGCGGGGTTTCACACCCCCGCACCCGCTTTAAGAGCGGGGGTTTCACACCCCCGCACCCCCGTGGGATATTTGGGCACATATGAAAGGGGGGGCGCGGGGGGAGCGTTGGGCTTTTGGTCGAACTGGATGGGGTGTAAAGGGGTGCTACTTTTTTTGACGGAGGTGGCCATGAGCCTTGATTTGGACCCTGATTTGGACCTTGAACTGGTCCGCGACCTGAAAGCGCCCCGCGCGGCCATATGGTCCTGCTGGACTGACGCGCAGCACCTGCCGCATTGGTTTGTGCCCAAGCCGCATAAAGTGGTGGCTTGTGAGTTGGACCTGCGGGCGGGCGGGGCCTGCTGTACGACCTTTGATGTGAAGGGCAACATCATGGAAAACAAAGGGGTCTATCTTGAGGTGATCCCCGGTGAAAAGTTGGTGTTCACCGACACCTATCAGGCGGGGTGGCAGCCTTCCGCCGAGCCTTTCATGACGGCCATCATCACTTTGGCCGACTTGGCAGCCGGCCTCACCCGCTACCGCGCCGTGGTGCGGCACCGTTCGAAAGAGGCGGCCGAGCAGCACCGCGCCATGGGCTTTTATGACGGCTGGGGCATTGTGGCGACCCAGCTTGAAGCCTATGCCCAAGAACTTGCGGCCCGCCAGATCACGATTTCCACCCAGATAGCGGCCCATCCCGCCACGATCCTGCGCTGCTGGAGCGACCCTGCGCTGTTGCCCCGATGGTTTGGGCCTGCAGGATTTAGCTGCGTCACCAAAGAGATCGATCTGCGCGCGGGCGGGCTGTGGCGCTTTGACATGATAGGCTATGGCCAGACCTATCCAAACCGCCACCGCTACACTGCGATGGACGCCAACCGCATCGCCTTTGTGCTGGATGATGATGCGCAAAGCCCGCCCATGCAAGCAGAGGTGACCTTGACCGCACAAGGCGGCGGCACGCTGGTGACCCAAACCCTGACCCTGCCCGATGCCGCAGCCTGCGCTGCTGCGATGGGCTATGAGGCCGATCTGCGCGGGCTTGAAACCTTGGGCAAACTGGCGGCGCTTGCGCAAAGCCTGTAATCTGCGCCGGGGCGGTTTTCGCCCCGGCTTTCCCCCTAAAGGATCGACCCGATGACCGAACAAAGCCCCAAGACCGTTTATCTGGCCGATTACCAGCCCTTTACCCATCTGGTAACGGGCGTCTTTTTAACCTTCCGTCTGGCCCCCAAAGCCACGCGGGTCTTGGCGCGGTTAAAGATGCAGCCCAACCCTGCGCGCGGGGCGGGCCACGATCTGAGGCTGGACGGTGAGGGGCTGCGCCTGATTTCCGCCCGCTTGAACGGCGTGGCGCTGGACGTGGTGCCTGATGACACTGGCTTGACGATCGCCGCCCGCCTGCTGCCTTTGGGCGAGTTCACCCTAGAAACCGAGGTCGAGATCGCCCCCGAAGGCAATTTCACGCTGGAAGGCCTTTATATGTCCAACGGCATGTATTGCACCCAGTGCGAGGCGCAGGGCTTTCGCCACATCACCTTTTACCCCGACCGGCCTGATGTCATGGCACCTTTCAGCGTGCGCATCGAAAGTGATTTGCCGGTGTTGCTGTCGAACGGCAATCTTGGGGCAAAGGGACCGGCTTGGGCCGAATGGCACGACCCTTGGCCCAAGCCTTCCTATCTGTTCGCGCTGGTGGCCGGTGATCTTTTGGCCCACAGCACCGATTTCACCACGATCTCGGGCCGCAAGGTCGATTTGAACATCTACGTCCGCGCGGGCGACGAAGACCGCTGCGCCTATGCGATGGACAGTTTGATCCGCTCGATGCGCTGGGACGAGCAGATTTATGGGCGCGCATACGATCTGGATGTCTTTAACATC
>CANIKY010000102.1 GCA_947468085.1 Paracoccaceae bacterium
ATCGTTTGACCAGAGATGCTGGCAGACACGCCCTTAACCAAGGCGACGGGTTTTTTGCCGATACGAGACATTTGACCCCTCCCCTTAGAATACGGTGCAAAGCACTTCGCCGCCAACATTGGCCGCGCGTGCATTTGCATCCGTCATCACACCCTTGGGGGTGGACAGAATGGCGATCCCAAGACCGTTCCGCACAGCGGGAACGTCCTTGATCGAGTTATAAACGCGGCGGCCCGGTTTGGACACGCGCTTCAACTCACGAATGACCGGGGTGCCTTCAAAGTACTTAAGGCTGATGGTCAGTTCGCCTTGACCGTTGTCGGTCTTGGCGGATTCATAGCCGCGGATATAGCCTTCTGCGACCAGCACATCCAATACCCAAGCCCGCAGCTTCGAAGCTGGGGTCTTAACAGTGGATTTGCCGCGCATTTGGCTGTTGCGGATACGTGTCAGCATATCGCCGAGGGGATCGTTCATCATCATCTTTCAGCGCTCCCCTTACCAGCTTGACTTAACCATGCCGGGGATCTGGCCAAAGGAGGCGAGATCACGCAGCATGATACGGCTAAGCTTGAGTTTGCGGTAATAGGCGTGCGGGCGGCCGGTCAACTGGCAGCGGTTGTGAATGCGGGTTGCGGACGAATTGCGCGGCAGGGCTGCCAATTTGGCGGTTGCCTTAAAGCGTTCTTCGATCGTCTTTGTTTTGTCGTAGATCACCGTCTTCAGTGCGGCGCGTTTCGCTGCGTGCTGTTGCACGAGTTTGGCGCGCTTCACTTCGCGGTTCACCATGGATTTTTTGGCCATTGTTGGATTCCTCGCGATTAAGACGTGAAGGGCATTTTGAAAAGCTTCAGCAGCGACTTCGCTTCTGCATCAGACTTGGCGTTGGTGCAGATGATGATGTCCATGCCCAGTACGTCGTCGACCTTATCAAAGTCGATTTCCGGGAACACGATTTGCTCTTTCAAGCCCATCGCGTAATTGCCGTGGCCATCAAACGAGCTGCCCTTGACGCCGCGAAAGTCGCGGACGCGTGGCAGGGCGATGGTCACCAAACGATCGAGGAATTCATACATCCGGTCGCCCCGGAGGGTAACTTTGCAACCCAGCGGCATAAACTCCCGCACCCGAAAGCCCGCAATAGACTTTTTGGCGTTGGTGATTATGGCTTTCTGACCAGCAATCAAGGTCAACTGCTCAGACGCAAGCTTGACCTTTTTGGTGTCTTTCACCGCTTCGCCAACACCCATGTTGAGAACGATTTTCTCAAGCTTGGGGATCTGCATGTCGTTCGTATAGCCGTGTTCAGCTTTCAAAGCGGCGCGGATCGTGGTGGCATATTCCGCCTTAAGGCGCGGCGTATAGGTGGCTTGGTCCAACATCAGATGGCCTCCCCGGTTGTCTTGGCGAAGCGCACTTTCTTGCCGTCTTCCATACGGAACCCGACGCGTGTGGCTTTGCCATTGGCATCAACGATGGCAAGGTTGGACAAGTCGATCGGCATCGCCTTGGGGATACGGCCCCCTTGCGACGTCGGCGATTGCTTGGTGTGACGCACAGAAACGTTCACGCCATCAATCACGGCCTTGTTGTCCTTGGGTGACACGGCAGAGATTTCACCCTGCTTGCCCTTATCCTTGCCGGTGAGGACGACGACTTTGTCGCCTTTTTTCAACTTAGCGGCCATCAGAGCACCTCCGGAGCCAGCGAGATGATCTTCATGAAGTTCTTGGCGCGCAGTTCACGCACAACCGGCCCGAAGATACGCGTGCCGACCGGTTCACCCTGATTGTTCAAGATGACGGCAGCGTTGCGGTCAAAACGGATGGTGGTACCGTCTTCGCGACGAACTTCCTTGGCGGTGCGCACGACAACAGCTTTACGCACGTCGCCCTTTTTGACACGGCCTTTTGGAATTGCCTCCTTGACCGACACCACAATGATGTCGCCCACGGATGCATAGCGGCGGTGTGAACCGCCCAGAACCTTGATGCACTGAACTCGGCGCGCGCCTGAGTTATCAGCAACATCCAGATTGGTCTGCATCTGGATCATTTAGTACTCTCCGACCTTTGAGGGCATTTACCCTCAGGGTTTCGTTTCATTTCAAGACGAAGGCACTTACGCAGTCGCGTCAGTGACAACCGTCCAGTGCTTCGACTTAGAAATCGGGGCGCATTCCTCGATCCGGACCGTGTCGCCTTCCTTGAACTGGTTCAAGGCATCATGGGCACGGTACTTCTTGGATTTGCGGATGGTTTTTTGCAGAACGGGGTGCTTGAAGCGGCGTTCGACAAGAACAGTGATCGTCTGCTCGTTCTTGTCCGAGGTCACAACACCTTGCAGGATACGTTTGGGCATCGGTCTCTCCTTAGTTCGCGGCTTCGGCGGCTTTTTGGGCCAGCACGGTTCGCACACGCGCAACATCCTTGCGGACCTTGTTCATGCGCGAGGTGTTCGTCAGTTGATTGGTTGCTGCCTGAAAGCGCAGATTGAACGCTTCTTTCTTCAGCGCGACAAGCTGATCACGCAGCTGGTCGGGGGTCTTCGCACGCAGTTCTTGGGCGTCCATACGCCTTTTCCTTTTCTCAAGCACCAGACGGCCCCGAGGGTTACCGTTGATCTGGTGGATCAATACAAACCAACGATTCTGGCATGGCCGGAATCGTTGGATGCTGCGCAATACAGGAGGTGGGGGGGGGTGGCAAGGGGGAAGATGTTGAGCCTGAGTTCACGCATCGCAGGTGTCAAGGATCAGTGCGTGACATCACGAACCCTGTTTATACTCACCCAACCAAGTTCCAACAGTTGTAGAGTTCCCTCAATCAAAACTGAATCGCTTGAATTATTAACGATGATCATATAAACTTTCGTGTGTACTTTAGAGGAATCATCATGTCAGCAAAAAAGTTTACCTCGGGCGACTGCGTTCAGTTGAAGTCGAGCGGGCCGGTTATGGTTGTCAAAGAATTCGATACAGCTTTTCAAGAATACATTTGTGTTTGGTTTGCCGATGGAAAACCCACAACCGCTCTTTTCAAAGAAGAAACACTTGCCCGTGCCTAGTAAGGGTAGACGTAAGAAAGCGGATTACTTGTATTGGCCTGCCCTACCTCAACCGTTCCGCAATCCACATCTTAATCACCGACTGGCGCGTCACGCCCAGATGGCGCGCCTCGCGGTCAAGGCCCTCAACGACCCAAGCCGGAAAATCCACGTTCACGCGCCGCGCCTCTAAATTGGGGCGGCGGGCTTTAGACCAATCGACATAGGCGCTTATGTCTTCGCCGTTGTCGAATTTTTCGTCCAGTTCTTGCGCTGTGATGGGTTCAAGTGCCTTCATAGAACACGACCTCCTCTTTCCTTGCCCGCCTGACCGATATGATCCGAACTGTTTCGCCCCGAAGCGTGAAGACCGCCGTCCAAACTTTGCCGTCCAACCGACCTATTGCCAAAAAGCGCGGCTCAACTTCAGAAGGAACCGGGGCTTCCACCAAACGGTCATCCTGCCAAAGCGCCTGCGCCTCAACAAAGTCTATGCCGTGCTTGGCCTTGTTGCTGGCGCTTTTGATCGGATCAAACTCGAACGTCATGGATCAAAATAGGATCGAATCTATCCCCTTTCAACCCCTATTCCCATTCATAATTGAAGCTGACCGAGATGCGTTCCTCTTCCGCCATGTTCATCGGCACTTCGTGGCGCAGCCAGCTTTCCCACAGCAGCACCTCGCCCACATTGGGCTTCACATAGACAAAGCTTTGCAACTCTTGCGCGGCTTTCTTCAGCCGCAAGGGGGCGTGCATCATCATAGGCAGGCGGGGGTCTTCCAGTTTTAAGGCGCTGGTCCCCTTGGGCATGGCCACATAGGTTGTGCCAGAGATCACCGAATGGGGGTGAATATGGCTGGCGTGCATGCCACCTTGCGGCAGGATGTTGATCCAGAACGATCCGCATTTCAGCTTTTTGTCGCCCAGATCAAAGCCCAGATCCTTGCAAAAGGCCGCAACATGCTTGTCCAGCGCCTTTTCCAGATCGGCAAAGATCGGAAAGCGCCACGGCAGATCGTTCAGCGAGGCATAGCTTGTATAGCCCGGATAACCATTGGCCTCGCACCACTCCTGACCCGCCTCGTCATCATCGGCGATAGCCTCACACGCGGCGGCGAGCTCGGCATAATCGACCTTTTTCTTGCCCAGTTCCGCCAATTCAGCGCGGTAAAGGCGTGTTACGAAAAGGGGGGAAATCTCGGCCATGGATGTCTCCTGAAAGGAAGGCTCAATTAAAAAAGCCCCCACCGTTTCCGGCAGGGGCGATTATTTAGGGTGGGTGTAAACCCACCGCTTTTACCAGTCTTCGCGAACGACGACGCGGGTGAGGACCGGCAGCTTCATGGCGCCCAGACGCAGGGCCTCACGCGCGATTTCTTCGGACACGCCGTCGATTTCGAACATGATCCGGCCTGGTTTCACCTTTGCCGCCCAATAGTCGATAGCCCCTTTACCTTTACCCATCCGAACTTCGACAGGCTTGGCAGTGACAGGCACATCCGGGAAAATCCGGATCCAGACACGGCCCTGACGTTTCATATGGCGCGTGATCGCACGGCGGGCCGCTTCGATCTGACGCGCTGTGACACGCTCTGGTTCAGTAGATTTCAGCCCATAAGACCCGAAGTTCAACATAGAGCCGCCTTTGGCTTCTCCATGAATGCGGCCTTTGAACTGCTTGCGAAACTTAGTGCGCTTAGGTTGCAGCATTTATTTTCTCCCTTAAGCGCGTTCGCGGCGCGGTTGGCGCGGTGCAGCACCTTCCTGCGATTCCGCCTGACGACGATCATGGGCCTGCGGATCATGCTCAAGGATTTCACCTTTGAAGATCCAGACCTTTACACCGATGATCCCATAGGGCGTCATGGCTTCGGACAGCGCATAGTCGATGTCGGCCCGCAGCGTGTGCAGCGGAACGCGGCCTTCGCGGTACCATTCGGTACGCGCGATTTCAGCGCCACCCAAACGGCCCGAAACGTTCACCCGGATCCCAAGCGCGCCAATCCGCATGGCGTTTTGCACGCCCCGCTTCATGGCACGACGGAAGGACACACGGCGCTCCATCTGTTGAGAAATCGATTCGGCCACGAGTTGCGCGTCAAGTTCGGGCTTGCGCACTTCAACAATGTTCAAGTGCAGTTCGGACTTGGTGAACACCGCCAATTTCTTGCGCAGCGTTTCGATATCCGCGCCTTTTTTGCCGATGATCACGCCCGGACGGGCGGTGTAGATCGTCACGCGGCACTTTTTGTGCGGACGTTCAATGATCACCTTCGAGATGCCGGCTGCTTTGCAGTCTTCATGCACAAAGGCGCGCATTTTCAGATCTTCCAGCAGCAGATTGCCGTAATCTTTCGACTCGGCGAACCAGCGGCTGTCCCAGGTGCGGTTGACCTGCAGGCGCATGCCGATCGGATTGACCTTCTGACCCATTATGCAGTCTCCCCGACTTGGCGGACCTTGATCGTGATTTCAGAAAACGGCTTCATGATCTTGCCGAAACGGCCACGTGCCCGCGGACGGCCACGCTTCATCACCAGGTTCTTACCAACCCAAGCCTCAGCAACGACCAAGCTGTCGACGTCAAGGTTGTGGTTGTTTTCTGCGTTGGCGATGGCCGATTGCAGAACTTTCTTCACTTCGCCCGCAATCCGGCGCTTGGAGAAGGTCAGGTCGGCCAGAGCCTTGTCAACCTTCTTGCCGCGGATCAGACCTGCGACCAAGTTCAGCTTCTGGTCCGACGTGCGCAACATACGCGCCACGGCCATTGCTTCATTCTCCGCCACGCGGCGCGGATTCTTTTCCTTACCCATGGCTTACTTCCTCTTGGCTTTCTTGTCGGCAGCGTGCCCGTAATAGGTACGGGTCGGCGAGTATTCGCCAAACTTCTGACCGATCATCTCTTCGGTCACAGCGACCGGGATGTGTTTCTTGCCGTTGTAGACGCCGAACGTCAAACCAACGAATTGCGGCAGGATGGTGGAACGACGCGACCAGATCTTGATCACTTCGCTTTTGCCCGACGCGCGCGAGGTTTCTGCCTTTTTCAGCAGGTAACCGTCGACGAACGGGCCTTTCCAGATAGAACGTGCCATGGATTAGCGCCCTTTCTTCGCGTTACGCGAACGGACAATAAGCTTGTCCGACTGCTTCGACTTGCGGGTCTTGTTGCCCTTGGTGCCCTTGCCCCACGGGGTAACCGGGTGACGGCCCCCAGAGGTACGGCCTTCACCACCACCATGCGGGTGGTCGATCGGGTTCATGGCAACACCGCGCACCGTCGGACGCACGCCCAAGTGGCGCATACGACCAGCTTTGCCGAAGTTTTGGTTCGAATTGTCGGGGTTAGACACGGCACCGATGGTGGCCATGCATTCCTGACGCACCAAACGCAATTCGCCCGAAGACAGGCGAATCTGGGCATAGCCGCCATCACGACCCACGAACTGAGCGTAAGTGCCAGCCGCGCGCGCCAACTGGCCGCCTTTGCCTTGCTTCAGCTCGACGTTGTGCACGATCGAACCGATGGGCATCCCCGAGAAGGGCATCGCATTACCTGGCTTCACGTCAACCTTGGCACCCGCGACAACCGAGTCGCCAACCCCCAAACGCTGAGGGGCCAAGATATAGGCTTGTTCGCCGTCCGTGTAGCGGATCAGGGCGATGAACGCGGTGCGATTGGGATCATATTCGATCCGCTCTACCACGGCAGGCATATCAAATTTTGTGCGCTTGAAATCGACGACACGGTAAAGGCGCTTGGCGCCGCCACCCTTGTGCCACATTGTGATTCGTCCGGTATTGTTCCGGCCACCAGTCTTGGTCAAACCCTCAGTCAGGGATTTGATCGGACGGCCTTTGAACAGATCCGAACGGTCGATCAGAACCAACCCGCGTTGGCCAGGCGTCGTCGGCTTATACGACTTAAGTGCCATGCTTTCTGTCTTCCGTTTTTAGGGGCCCCCGAAGGTGCCCAAGTTTATAGGGCGCCGGAGCTCCCAAAATATACCTACCAGCTCAGAAACGAATCCCATCGCATCGTAGATGGGGTCGTTTAGGGGAAGGCCCTGCTGGCGTCAAGGGCGGGGCGGATGAAAGCCCAGCCTTTAAGCGCGCAGGATGCGCTGCATCGGACGGCCTTTTGCCAATTCATCTACCAGTTTGTCCAGAATACGAAGTTCGCGCATCAAAGGGTCGTCTAAAGCCTCAATTCGCACACTGCATACCACCCCAGTGACCTCCAATCTCGCCAAATTAAGCTTTGGTGCCAGTGCAAAAAATGTTTGCATGTCTTGCCCTGCCATAATGGCAGCTTGCAACCCTGCGAGGTCATGCCCGGTCAGCCAGCAGAGAATCTTGTCAACATCTGCCTGAAGCCGTCCTTTTCGCTCCGCTTTCGCGACATAGAGCGGATAGATGGTGGCCATAGAGGCAAGAAAAATACGGTGTCCAGACACGATCCCAAAACTCCACCCCAGCCCTACCTGCGTCAACAATCAAAAAAGGCCCCAAGGCTTGCGCCTGGGGCCTTTTGTCATTTTAAGCCGATCAAAGGCCGGTAGAGACGTCGATAGTGTTACCCTCTTCAAGGGTAACATAAGCCTTTTTCTTATCGCTCCGCTCGCCAGCGCGGCCGCGGAACTTTTTGGACTTGCCCTTGGTAATGGTGGTGTTGACCGCCTTCACCTTGACCGAGAAAATCGACTCAACCGCTTCTTTGATCTGCGGCTTGGTGGCGTCCATCGCCACCAAAAATACGACGGCGCCATTTTCCGAGGCCGAGGTGGCCTTTTCGGTAATGACGGGCTTCTTGATCAAGTCGTAGTGTTCGGGTTTCGCGCTCATTTCAAACGAGCCTCCAAAGCTTCGACACCTGCTTTGGTGATCACCAAGGTGTCACGCTTCAGGATATCATAGACATTCGCGCCAATGGTCGGCAGCACGTCCAGTCCCTCGATGTTGCGGGCGGCGAGGGCGAAGTTGCCGTCCACCGTTGCGCCATCAATCACCAAAACACGCTTCCAGCCACGTTCTTGCAGGGCCTTGGCAAGGTTTGCGGTCTTGGCTTCGGCCAAATTGGCGTTGTCCAAAATTACCAACTCACCCGCTTTCGCCTTGGCCGACAAAGCGTGACGCAGACCCAAAGCGCGGAATTGCTTGGGCAACGAATGCTCATGGCTGTGCGGATGCGGGCCCTTGGCCGTACCACCGTGACGGAAGGTCGACACCTTTTTGGAACCGTGGCGTGCGCCACCGGTGCCTTTTTGGCGATAGATCTTCTTGGTCGAGTACGACACTTCGGCGCGCGTCAGTGTGGAGTGCGTACCCGCCTGGGCCTTGGCCCGCTGCCAGCGCACAACGCGGTGCAGGATGTCGGCGCGCGGCTCTAGGCCGAACAGCGCTTCGTCCAGATCGATGGTGCCAGCTTCGGCCCCATCCAGCGTGATGACGTTCAGTTTCATGCTTCACCCCCAACGACTTCCGCAGGTGCAACAGCACGCACAGCCGCCGGAACTGGCAGACCCGCAGGCGCCGCCTTTTTCACAGCGTCCTTGATCGTAACCCATCCGCCGGCATGGCCGGGGACAGCGCCTTTGATCATCAGCAAACCACGTTCGGCATCCGTGCGAACGACTTGCAGGTTCTGCGTCGTCGAACGAACAGCGCCCATATGGCCTGCCATTTTCTTGCCTTTAAACACCTTGCCGGGATCTTGACACTGGCCAGTCGAGCCGTGCGAACGGTGCGAGACCGACACACCGTGCGACGCGCGCAAACCGCCAAAGTTGTGCCGCTTCATGGCACCTTGGAAACCCTTACCAGACGACGTGCCCGCAATATCCACGAACTGGCCTGCCAGATAATGGTCAGCGGTGATTTCCGCGCCCACATCAATCAAGCAATCTGGGGTCACGCGGAACTCGGCGATCTTGCGCTTGGGGGCCACGTTGGCCTTGGCGAAGTGACCGCGTTGCGCTTGGGTGGTGTTCTTGGCCTTGGCCGTGCCCGCGCCCAATTGAACAGCGGTGTAGCCATCGCGGTCAACAGTACGTTGGGCAACAACCTGAAGGTTGTCGAGTTGAAGAACGGTCACAGGAACCTGGGTTCCGTTCTCAAGAAACATCCGGGTCATGCCCAGCTTTTTTGCAATAACGCCAGAGCGCATGATTTTCGCTCCTTACACTTTGATTTCGACGTCGACGCCGGCAGCCAGGTCGAGCTTCATCAGCGCGTCCACGGTCTGGGGGGTCGGATCGATGATGTCGAGAAGGCGCTTGTGCGTGCGGATTTCCCACTGGTCGCGCGACTTTTTGTCGATGTGCGGACCACGCAGAACCGTGAATTTCTCAATCTTGTTCGGCAGCGGGATCGGCCCGCGTACCTGTGCGCCCGTGCGCTTGGCCGTGTTAACGATTTCCTGCGTGCTGGCATCCAGAACGCGGAAGTCGAAGGCCTTGAGCCGAATGCGAATGGTTTGACCTTGCATTGCTTTTCCTTCGGAACGTAAGCGGGGCATCACACCCGGCTCATAGGTTCACATGTGAGTTGGTAGGCGTATAGAACGGTGCGCCCGTATAGGGGCGCACCGCAGCGATATCAAGCGAGGATTTTCGAGACCACGCCGGCACCGACGGTGCGGCCGCCTTCGCGGATGGCGAAGCGCAGTTTTTCTTCCATCGCGATCGGGGCGATCAGCGTGACGTTGAACTTCAGGTTGTCGCCCGGCATCACCATCTCGGTGCCTTCGGGCAGTTCAACCGTGCCGGTCACGTCCGTCGTGCGGAAGTAAAACTGCGGGCGGTAGTTGGCGAAGAACG